>DATBHU010000486.1:0-34965 GCA_036557265.1 Polyangia bacterium | reverse complement strand
GGATCCGCCCCCGCCGCCACCAGACGCGCCAGGCGGTAGGTGATGACGCGCGTCTTGCCCGAGCCCGCGCCGGCGACGACCAGCAGCGGCGCGCCCGGGTGCAGGACCGCCTCGAGCTGGGCGGCGTTCAGCTCGCGGGCCAGGACTTCGGGCGAGAACGGGCCAGGGCGCGTGGGGGCTGCCTCCGCCACCGGGTGCTCCATCTCGGCTCGTTCATACCACGGACGTTATCCGCCGACCGTCGAGCAGCGCGGCGATGCGCGCGATCACCTCGGCCTCGGGCTCGTCGCCGCGCACGCGCAGATCGCAGGCCTGCGCGCTGCTGCCGCCGGGATCGACCTCGACCAGGATCATCGGCGAATCGGGGATCAGCGCCTGCACGGCCGTGGCGTCGGCGAGGCCGATGGCGTTCGTCGTCGACACGACGATCTGCCCGGAGCTGAGCAGGAGGTGGACGACCTCCCCGAAGCGGCGCACCAGCTCCGACTGCGCGGCGTCGACCCACAGGTCGTGATCCACGCCGAGGAGGACGTTCTTGCCGTCCAGCATGTAGACGTGCAGGCCGCGGTCGAAGAGCGCCTTCTCCAGCGCCCGGGCCAGGCGGTGCTTGCCGGTGCCGGCCTTGCCCACGAACATCACCAGCGCGGCGTGGTGCCCGTAGCGGCCGGCGCGGTCGGCGGCCGTCACGCCGCCCGGCACCCAGTTGAAGTCGCGTGTGCGGGCCTCGGCGCGCAGGTCGTTGAGCTCGTCGGCGACCGCGGCGGTGATGATGCCGCCCCCCGCGACGTCGTAGCCGTCGACGATCACGAATCGCCCCGTCGCCTCGCAGTCGGCGGTCAGGTCGAACGCCATCGGCTGCTTCAGCTCCAGGACGACGTCGGCGACGTCGTGGCGGCCGACGTGGTCCTTCTCCAGCCGGGAGTCGCCCTCCGCGCTGGCGTCGATCACCTTGTTGATCTTGCCGAGCCGCACCGGCACCGCCGCGGTGCCGAGCTTCAACTTGTAGTCGCGCCCCGCCACGAACGGCTTCTTGCCCAGCCAGATGATGTTGGTCTGCAGGCGCGTCGACACCAGCGGCGGCTTGCCGACGTGGCTCATCACCTCGCCGCGGGTCACGTAGATCTCCTCGGTCAGCGTGAAGCCGGTCGACCAGCCCGCCTCGATCGTCGTGCGCGGCGCCGCGTTGAACGCCTCGATGCTCCGGATCGTGGAGATCTTGTTGGACGGCGAGAACACCACCTTGTCGCCCACCGACGCCTTCCCGGCCTCGATCCGCCCGGAGAAGATGCGGCGGTCGTCGCCGTGCTCGGTGAACTTGTAGACGGCCTGCAGCGGCATGCGCAGCGGCTGGTCCGTACGCTGCGGCGCCTTCGGCACCGTGTCGAGCAGCTCGAGCAGCGTCGGCCCTTTGTACCAGGGCGTCTCCTTGCCGCGATTCGCGAGGTTGACGCCCGCCACCGCCGCCACCGGCACGAACTGCCGCGGCGTGAACGCGCCGATCCCCTGCAGGAACGCGCGGTACTCCTTCTCGATCGCGTCGAAGTGGCTCTGGCTGTAGCCGACCAGGTCCATCTTGTTCACGCAGACGACCACCTGGCGGATGCCGAGCATCGACAGGATGTAGCCGTGGCGGCGGCTGTTCTCGCGCACGCCCTCCTTGGCGTCGATCACCAGCACCGCCACCTCGGCGCGCGCCGCGCCCGAGATCATGTTCTTCAGGAACTCGATGTGCCCGGGGGCGTCGATGATGATGTAGTCGCGCTTGGCGCTCTTGAAGAAGCAGCGCGCGGTGTCGATCGTGATCCCCTGGTCCTGCTCGTCCGACAGCGCGTCCAGCAGGAACGCGTACTCGAATGGCTTGCCGGTGCGCTCGCACTCGCGCTTGACCGATTCGAGCTTGCCCTGCGGCAGCGACCCGGTGTCCGCCAGCAGGCGCCCGACGACGGTGCTCTTGCCGTGGTCGACGTGGCCGACGATGACGACGTTGAAGTTCTCGCGCTCGGACACAGATTTATTCACTGAATCGCTCAAGATTCTCCTGGACCTTGTCTCGCGCGCGGGCCCGCGCGCGGGTTGTTATCACATGTAGCCCTTGCGGCGGAGCTCCTCGAGACCGTGCTTGCCGTCCTGCATGCGCCCGGACCGCTCGGCGATATTCTTGAGCTTTCCGCTCTTCAATTCGACGATGATGTCATCGACGTGCTTCGACGTGCTCTGAATGGGCCGCTGGCAAGGGCCGCAGCCGAGGCTGCGGTAGCGGGTGCCGTCGCCGCGGTCGTAGTACAGCGACACCGTCGGGATCGACTCGCGCTTGATGTACTCCCAGATGTTCAGCTCGGTCCAGTCGAGCAGCGGGTGGATGCGCAGGTGCGTCCCCGGCGCGAAGTCGGTCTTGAACTGGTTCCAGAACTCGGGCGGCTGATCGCCGACGTCCCAGTCGTCGTGCTTGCCGCGCGGCGAGAAGTAGCGCTCCTTCGAGCGGCTGCCCTCCTCGTCCGAGCGCGCGCCGACGATGACGCCGGTGTACGGCAGCCTGTCCGCCATCACCTCGTATTTCCCCGTGTGGAGGTTCATCTTCATGCGCGCGCCGGTGCCGTGCAGGGTGGCGGCCAGCGCGTCGGTCTTGAGGCGCCCGCAGCAGGCGGTGCGCGCCTGCGCCTGCTCCTCGGCGCTCATGTTCGGGTTCGCCTTGAACTTGTCGGGGAAGGTGTCCTTCTCCTCGAGCGCGGCCTTGTTCTGGCCGACCACCATCTGGAGCTTGTACTCGAACGCCAGCTTGTCCCGGTACTGGATCATCTCCGGCAGCTTGTAGCTGGTGTCGATGTGGACCAGCGGGAACGGCACGTGGCCGAAGAACGCCTTGCGCGCCAGCCACAGCAGCACCGTCGAGTCCTTGCCGATCGACCACAGCATGCAGAGGCGCTCGAAGTGACGGAAAGCCTCGCGGAAAATGTAGACGCTCTGCTGTTCCAGCTGGTCGAGATGGTCCATTGGGCGGGTCGGATTCTGACACCGCCGTTCGAACAATGCTAGAGCGGGATCGTCAATCAACTACGCGCGAAAGCGGCTCAATTCTCGACTTTATCGATCGTCAATTTTCATCGCGCCGCGGCGCCCGACGCCTTCAATTCCTCGCTCCGTTTGTAGGGCATGTCGATGGTCACCTTCGTTCCCCCGCCCGGGCGGGAGATGACGTGGAACGTGCCGCCGCGCGCGCGCACGCGCTCGCGCATGCCGATGACGCCGAGGTGCCCTTCGGCGGCGGCGGTGTCGAGCGTGCTGCCGACGTCGAAGCCGCGCCCGTCGTCCTGAACCGACAGCCAGAGGACGCCCGGCCGGCGGACGATCTGCACGTTCACGCGCCGGGCTGCGGCGTGGCGAAGCGCGTTGGTGATCGACTCCTGGACGACGCGAAAGCAGGCGATCTCCAGGTCGGCCGGCAGCCGCTGCTCCAGCATCAGCGGCGTCTTCTCGGTCCCCTCCTCCAGCTCCATCGACACGCCCGACAGCGCCGATTGCGCCTCGAGGTAGGCGCGCAGCGCCGGCACCAGCCCGACCTCGTCCAGCAGCGGCGGCCGCAGATCGACGGACATCTTCCGGATGCGGGCGATCAGCTCGTCGACCAGCGCGATCGCCTCGCTGGTCGCGCCCGGCGGCGTCCCCGCGGCGCGCGCCCCCATCTGCATGCGCAGCTTCAGCGCGGTGAGCGACTGCCCGAGCTCGTCGTGCAGCTCGTGAGCGAGGAAGCGCCGTTCGTCCTCCTTCGCCTGTTCGAGCCGGCCGTGCAGCAGGCCCAGGCGTTCGTAGGCGACGCGCAGCTCGGCGAGCGTCTCGGTCGCGGCGCGCGAGCTCGCCTCGACGTGGCGGATGACGGAGTCGATCAGCAACGCCAGCAACGACCCGAGCAGCGAGATGATGGCCGCCATCCGGAACCAGTTCTGCATCTGCATCGGGTCGACTTCGTTCGCGTCGAGCACGATGATCCCGCGCGTCACCAGCACACCGACCGCGAGGTGCGCCGCCGCGGACAGCCCGATCAGTACGAACCCGAGCCCCCGCCCCAGGTAGACGACCCCCATCAGGACGATCGCCACCAGGCTGACCGACACACCCGCGGCGAAGCCGGCCTTGGCGAGCACGTAGGCGCTGGTGGCGAACAGAACGACGATCACCCCGAGCGCCCGCCGCCGGACGCTGACCCCCGGGACGAGCCGGAGGAGCGGGATCAGCACCCCGCACGATCCGAGCACCAGGTAGTCGAGCCGCGAGCGCGGCGACGGCTGGATGAACATCGCCAGCGCGCACAGCGACGGCGTCACGACGGCGACCACGTTCAGCATCGTGCGCAGAACGCTGACGCGCCAGGGTTCGCGCTCTGCGAGGGCCATTTCGTCCGCCATACCCGCGACGCACTCTAACCGACCGCCGCCCGGGCAGGTCGGTATATGCGGGCCGCTGGGTATATGATGTACACAAGGGAACGGGGCCGCTGGAGCTCGGGATGAGGGTGCTATTGGCAGACGACCATGCGCTGGTGCGCGCCGGGATCCGGGCGCTGCTGGCGGGCCTGCCCGACGTCGAGAGCGTGGTCGAGGCGGGCGACGGCCAGGAGGCGCTGACCGTGCTGCGCGAGACGAAGCCCGATCTCGCGTTGATCGACATCGCCATGCCGGGGCTGAACGGCCTCGAGCTGGCGGCGCGGGTGGCGCGCGAGGCGCCCAGCACGCGCCTGGTGATCCTGTCGATGCACGGCACGCCGGCGCACGTGGCTCAGGCGCTGCGCGCCGGCGTCAGCGGCTACCTGTTGAAGGACGCGGCCGCCGACGAGCTGCCGGTGCTGCTGCGCGCGGTGATGCGCGGCGAGACGTACCTGTCGCCCGCCATCTCCAAGCAGGTGGTCGACGGCTACCTGGGGCGGGTCGCGCCGACCGCGGCGGTGAACGGCGATGGCGCCGGCCTCGACGTGCTGACCTCCCGGCAGCGCGAGATCCTGCAGCTGGTGGCGGAGGGCAAGTCGACGAAGGAGGTGGCGCAGCTGCTCGACGTCAGCGCCAAGACGGTCGAGACCCACCGCGGCCAGATCATGGAGCGGCTCGGGATTCATGATCTGGCCGGCCTCGTCCGCTACGCGATCCGCACCGGCCTGGTGTCGCCGGACAGGTAGCCGGGCCCGGACCCGGGCACGCCGCGTAAGGGATTGTTCCTCGCTTCCTCCGGTAACTCCCGGATGGTTGGTCCGGCCCCGCCCGGGCAAAGCTGCTATCCATGGAGACCGAACGAAAGCGGCGCGTTCTGCTGGTGGATGATTCGCCCGCGTTTCGCGGACTCATGCAGTGGTACCTGGGCACGCTTCCGGAGGTCGAGGTCGTCGCCGAGGCGACCGACGGCGAGCAGGCGATCGCCGCCGTGGAACGGCTGCAGCCGGACGTGGTGCTGATGGACGTCCGCATGCCGAACATGGACGGGCTGGAGGCGACCCGCCGCATCCGCGCGGGCGCGGAGCCGTTGCCACGCATTCTGCTATTGACGAATCACGCCACCGCCATCCCGGCCGGCCTCGCGGCGGAGGCGGGCGCGGATGACTTGCTCGACAAGGCCGAGCTCGCGGATCGGTTGCCCGCGGCAATCGCCAACACGATGAACGGAACACGGGCGCTCCGGCCGCCCGACTGATAGAGGGAGGAGACCGAACGGATGACGGCGACCAGGGAAGGGATCACGGCGACGGACGCGGACAGCCAGCAACGGCTGGCGCTCGCGCAGGAGCTGCAATGGCTGGCGGGCATCCTTCCGCTCGGCAGCGGGAACGACGTCTTCGAGGCGGTCGCCGACGACCGCGTCGCGGCCATCGTCGCCACCGCGCTGCTGGGGCTGCCCTCGCGGGCGGCCGACGAGGCGATCGCGCGCGCGCTGGCGGCGGTCGGCCTGCAGCGCGGCGTGGATCGGGCCTTCTATTACCAGCTGGACGAAGCGGCGGGGACGCTCGCGCTGACGCACGAGTGGCACACGCCCGAGCTCGGCTCGATGAAGCCGCGCGCCCGGTTCGCGTCGCTGCCGCTGGACGTCTTGCCGCCGCCGTTCCTCGAGTCCCTGCGACGCGGCGGCGTCGTGCGCGTGCCGCGGACCCACCAGTTCCTCGGCACCGCGGTGCAGAAGGTCGTCGCGCCGGACGGTGACCGGGCGCTGCTGCTCGTGCCCGTGGTCGTGGGCGGCGGTCTGGTCGGCGTCGCCGGCTTCGCGGCGGCGGTCGGGACGGCCTGGCAGCAGGCGGACCTGGATCTGCTGCAGCTGGCGGCCCAGGGCGTGGCGCGAACGGTGGAGCGCAAGCGCGTCGACGATGCGCTGCAGGCGGCGGAGTCGCGCTTCCGCACGATGTGCGACGCCTCGCCGCTCGGCATCTTCCTGGCGGGTCCAGCGGGCGAATGCATGTACATCAACGCCGCGGGCGAAGGGATCATGGGCATCACGGCGGCGGAGGCGATGGGCCACGGGTGGATCAACGCCCTTCATCCCGACGACCGCGCGCGCGTCATCGCCCGGTGGGGCACGGCGGTCGAGGCGCGCAGCGCCTACAAGACGCCGGTGCATCGCTTCGTGCACAAGGACGGCCAGCTGCGCTCCGTCGAGGTGCGCGCGCTGCCCATCACCGGCCAGCCGCAGGGGGTGAACTTCGTCGGCATCCTCGAGGACGTGACCCTGCGGCTGCGGAACGAGCAGGAACGGCAGGACCTCCTGGGCCGCACCGAGGCGGCCCGCGTCGAGGCCGAGGCCGCGCGGCAGGAGGCCGAGGCGGCGCGCGCGGACGTGGCGGCGATCCTGTCGCGCATCTCCGACGCGTTCATCGCGCTGGATCGCGAGGGGCGCTTCAACTACGCGAACGAGCGGGCGCTCGCCCTGTGCGGCCACACCAGCGCCGACATCATCGGGCAGGTGGCGTGGATCGCGACCCCGCAGCTCGGCGAGGGGCCGCTGCGGCCGGCGTTCGAGCAGGCGGTGGCGCAACAGCGGCCGATCACGGTCGAGGCGCTGTGCTGCGGGCGGCTGCACGAGGTGCGCCTCTACCCGTCGCCGACCGGCGTGTCGTTCTTCTTCGAGGACATCTCGGACCGCAAGCGCCACGAGGAGCAGCTGACCAGCGACCGCGACTACCTGCACCGCGAGCTGCTCGGCGGCCTGGGCGCGGCGTCGGAGATCGTCGGCACGTCGCCCGGATTGCGCCACGTCATGGAGCGGGTCGCGATGGTCGCCGCCACCAACAGCACCGTGCTGATCACCGGCGAGACGGGGACGGGCAAGGAGCTGATCGCCCGCGCCATCCACGAGGCGAGCCCGCGGCGCGAGCGCCTGCTGGTCAAGGTCAACTGCGCCGCGATCTCCGCCGGCCTGGTCGAGAGCGAGCTGTTCGGGCACGAGAAGGGCGCGTTCACGGGGGCGGTCGGCAAGCACAAGGGCCGCTTCGAGCTGGCGCACGGCGGGACGCTGTTCCTCGACGAGATCGGCGAGCTGCCGCTGGAGACGCAGGTCAAGCTGCTGCGCGTGCTGCAGGAGCGCGAGTTCGAGCGGGTGGGCGGCAACGAGACCATCCACGTCGACGTGCGGGTGGTGGCGGCGACCAACCGCAACCTGCCGCAGCTGGTGGCGCGCCGCCAGTTCCGCGAGGATCTCTACTACCGCCTCAACGTGTTCCCGGTGGCGCTGCCGCCGCTGCGCGAACGCGCCGACGACGTCCCGCTGCTGGTCAACGCCTTCCTGCGCCGCTTCGCCCGTCAGGCGGGCAAGCGCATCGACGAGGTCGCGCCCGAGGCGATGTGGCGGCTGCTGGCCTACAACTGGCCGGGCAACGTGCGCGAGTTGCAGAACGTGATCGAACGCGCCGTCGTGTTCGCGCGCCACCACGTCCTCGACATCGACGCGCTCCCCGATCTGACGGCGTCGCCCTCGCCGCCGCCGGTCAACGCGATGGCGCCCGACGGCCCGGCGCCGCGCACCATCGCCGAGGTGGAGCGCTGGTACGTGGAGCAGGTGCTGACCGAGACCCACTGGGTGATCGAGGGCGAGCGGGGCGCGGCCCGGCGGCTCGGCCTGCACCCGAACACGCTGCGCTCGCGCCTCAAGCGCTGGGGCGTCAGCCGCCCGCAGAGCGCGAACTAGATCGCGCGCAGAAGGAGAGATCGAGCCGGCGCGCGCGCCCGGAGAGAGAGCGCGCGCGGAGAGAGCGCGCGTCTGCGTTCGGTGGGCGCTGCGCGCGCGCTTGCGCTTCCCGCGCTCGAGCTTCGCGCGGCGCGCGCCGCCCACGAACCGTCGTGGCCTCGTGGCGATCTCCACGGCAGGTCGTGGCGAAACGCCAGGAGATAGAGCTCTTCCGGCATATTTCGCGGCCGTTTCGGCTGGTACATCGCTTGCTCATCAGCTCGTCCGTCCGTCGAGTCGTCGCATGGAGGAGGAGAAAGATATGGGACTCACCGCTCTGGTCGCCCAACACGAGGAGTACGCCCGGACCGAAGAGAGGCCGTTCGAGCATCACGTCACGCCGGTGCCGACCCAGGCGCTGGCGCGGCTCGATCGCTTCGCCGCCGCGAGCCTGCTGGCGACCGGCCTCGCGCACGAGATCGCGAACCCGCTCGCCTCTCTGGTGGCGGCGCTGGACTGGACCAACGAGCGCATCGCGCGCCTGCGCAAGAACGGCGCCGGCGACCCCGGCCAGATCGAGCGCCTGCTCCCCGACCTCGAGCTGGCGACGGTGAGCGCGCAGGCCATCACCGCGCTGGTGCGCGACTTCCAGCTGTTCCTGCGACCTGACGAGGTGACGCCGATCGTCGGCACCAGCGAGGTGAAGCCGGCGATCGAGCGCGCGCTCAAGATGGCCCGGCCCCGGCTGGGGTCGGTGACCCCGGTGTCGACGGAGCTGGGCGAGGCGCCGCGGGTGCACATCCCGGCGACGCGCATCACCCAGATCGTGCTCAACCTGCTGCTGAACGCGGCCGACGCGCTGGCCGCTCGGCCGTGGAGCGCCAACCTGGTCGAGGTCGCCCTGAAGACGCTGGATGGGCGCGCGGTGATCGAGGTGCGCGACAACGGCCCGGGCATGAGCCCGGAGACGCGGCGGAGCCTGTTCGAGCCCGGCCGCAGCACGAAGCCGGGCGACACCTCGCTCGGCCTCGGCCTGGCGATCTCGCGGCAGCTCGCCCGCCTCTCGGGCGGCGACATCACCGTCACCTGCCCGCCGGGCGGCGGCAGCGTCTTCCGCGTCGTCCTCCCGCCCGCGGCCTAGCGATGAGGCCCCGGGCCTCGGGCCTCGGCTTCGGATCCCGAGGCCCGAGGTCCGAGGTCGTCGCTGGATCAGTTGGGGGCGGCCAACAGCTCGCGCTCGGCTTCGCGCAGGGTCTGCTTCCACTCCTGCTCGCCGGGGACGGCCGCGACCGCCCGCCGGTACAGCTTGACCGCGTCGCCGATGCGGCCCATCCGTCGCAAATGATCGCCGTAGTCGACCAGCGTCTGGTGGCAGCCGTCGCGGTCGTGATCCAGCGCGGCCTGAAACAGCTCGGACGCCCGCCCCTGGTGGCCGGCGAAGCCGTGCTCCAGCGCCGCCTGGTGCAGCGCCCAGTGATCTTCGGGATCGATCGCCAGCGCCTGGTCGTACGCTTCCGCCGCCTCGGGGTGGCGTTCCATCTCGGCGTAGATGTCGCCGCGGATGGCGGCGATGAAGAACGGATCGCCGCCGCGCCGGGCGGCCTCGCCGATCGCCTCCAGCGCCTCCAGCGTGCGGGCCTCCTCCAGCAGCACCTGCGCCAGCTTCGCGTAGCCGAGGCCGTAGGTGGTGTCCATGGCGACCACGCGCCGGAACGCCGCCTCCGACTCCTTCAGCTCGCCCGCCTCCAGCTGGGCGTCGCCGAGCTCCCGCCAGCCGTCGACCAGCGTCGGGTTGATCTCGGTCGCGCGCTTGGCGGCCGCCACCGCGCCCGGGTCGCGCGCCGCGTTCAGCGACTCGGCCAGGAACGCGTGCGCGGTGCCGAGCGCCGCGACCTCGGGCATCTCGATGGCGGCGCGCGCCGCGCGCACCGCCGCCTCGGCCTGGCCCGCCTCGAGCGCGTCGCGCCCCTCCTTGAGGCGGCGCAGCCCCACGCGCAGCTCCGCCGAGGGCGCCTGCAACCGCGGCAGATCGCGATCGTCCGGCTCCAGCATCGCCACGATGCGCAGCGCCAGCACGCCGACGGCGGGGATCGGCCCGTCGCCGCTCTCGGCCAGCGCGGTCAGCGCCTCGCCCCGCCAGAACGCGGCCGTCGCCGAGGTCGACTCGCCGAGCAGCGCGCGCGCGTTCGCGGCGGTGGCGGCATCGCCGCGCTCCGCCGCCAGCACGAACACCAGCGCCGCGGCGTCCAGCCGCGCGTCGTCGTCGCGCGCCCCGACAGGCTCGAGCGCGATCGCGTCCTTGAAGGCGCGCAGCGCCTTCTCGGCATCATCCGGGCGCAGCGCCGACGTTCGATCGTCGCCACCCGGGGCGCCGTCCCGCGAGCCGGCGCGCACGGCGCGCATCCCGATCGCCAGCAGCAGCGCCGGCGTCGGCGGCGTCGCCGCCCGCAGGGCCGCCGCCAGCGCAGCGTCGATCTCCGACGCGCGCCCCGCGGCGTCCAGCAGCTCGGCCAGATCCAGCCAGTGATCCGCGTGGCCGGGATCGCGCCGGCAGCGCGTCTCGGCCAGCGCGATCGCGGCCTCGCCCGACACGCTGCCCGCGGCCAGCTCGGCGCACAGCACGTGCAGGAAGCGCAGGAACGACGTGCCGACCCGATCGACGCCGTGCTCGGTCACCTCGACGACCGGCCACTCGCCGTCGCCGCTCGCCTCCTCGGCGTCCAGCGCGTAGCGCCGGCCCGCCCGCTCGGCCACAGGCCACAGCCCGGCCTGCCACTGCCCGCCGGCCCCGGCGGGCCCCGCGCTGCCGGCCCCCAGCCGCGCGACCGCCTCGTCGATCGTCAGCAGCCGGGCGTCAGGCGCCAGCACGCCGCCGTCATGGGCGGCCAGAAACGTCGCCAGCCCCGGGGGCGGCGAAACGCGCATCGCCGTCGTGAACCGCCGCAGCCCTTCGGCGCCCGACGGGGGGTAGAGAACCGCGTCCGGAAGCGCCGACACGATGCGTTCAAGCTCCCCCACGAGTGTCTGCGCCGGCTCCCGCATGCGGTGGATTTAGACCGACAGACCGCGACAATCAAGCCCGACGGTCCCCCCGCATTCAAGGTGTTACGGAAATCCAGACTGGAATTGAAATGTAGGCCATGTTGCTAATTAAAAACTAAAAAAAGCTCGCCCGGATCGGAGGGAACGTGAGAAACTTGAGCAGCCTTTCGATCGACCACTCCGCCTCGCTCTGACCCCATGGGAAAGATTCTCCTCTGCGACGATGAAGACTCCCTCTGCCGGAGCCTGGGCCGGATCCTGCGCGCCGCGGGTCATGAAGTTGTCGCGATGGACGGCATCCGCGGCTACGCGCGCCTGAAGGAAGAGCGCTTCGACCTGATCCTGACGGACATCCGGATGCCCGAGGTGAACGGCTTCGAGATCCTCGCCGCCGCCCGCATGCACGCGCCCGGGACGCCGGTGATCGCGATGAGCGGCAGCGCCGAGATCCCCGATGCCGTGCGCGCGATGCACGCGGGCGCGCGCGACTTCCTGATCAAGCCGTTCGAGGTGCGCACGCTGGAGGAGGCGGTGGCGGCGGTGCTGAAGCCGGCGCCCGCGAACGAGCCGGAGATGGACGCGATGGCCTGGCGCGATCAGAACGCGCCGTCGATGCTGGGCGGCGACGCCGCGCTGCTGCCGGCGCTGTCGATGCTCGCGAAGGTGGCGGACACGCGCTGCACGGTGCTGATCACGGGCGAGTCCGGGACCGGCAAGGAGCTGGCGGCGCGCTCGCTGCACGCGGGCTCGGGGCGCGCCAAGAAGCCGTTCGTGGCGGTCAACTGCGCCGCCATCCCCGCCAACCTGGTCGAGTCCGAGCTGTTCGGCCACGCGCGCGGATCGTTCACGGGCGCGACCAGCGCGCGCACCGGCCGCTTCGCGCAGGCCGACGGCGGCACCATCCTGCTCGACGAGATCGGCGAGATGGAGCCGGGCATCCAGGCCAAGCTGCTGCGCCTGATCCAGGACGGCGAGCTCTATCCCGTCGGTGAGGAGACGCCGACGCAGATCGACGTCCGCATCCTGGCGGCGACCAACCGCGACCTCGAACACGAGGTGGCGGCCGGACGCTTCCGCGCCGACCTCTACTGGCGGCTGAACGTCATCCAGGTCGAGCTGCCGCCGCTGCGCGATCGCGCGTCGGACATCGGCGTCCTGGCCCGCCACTTCCTGGCGCGCGCCAACGACCGCAACAAGCGGGCGGTGGCGGGGTTCGATCCGCCCGCGCTGGCGCTGCTCGAGTCCTACCGCTGGCCGGGCAACATCCGCGAGCTCGAGAACGTCATCGAGCGGGCGGTGATCGTCAAGGGGCGGGGCACGATCGGCGTGGCCGATCTGCCCGCCGCGATCCGCTCGCCGCGCAGCCAGACGCCGAAGGAGACGCCGGTCGTCGGCCTGCCCGAGGACGGCACCGACCTGCGCGCGATGCTGGAGGCGGTCGAGGCGCGCATGATCGAGGAGGCGCTGGAGCGGACGAACGGCAACAAGAACCGCGCCGCCGAGCTGCTGGGCCTCAATCGGACCACGCTGGTCGAGAAGCTGCGGCGCAAGCGCGTCGCTTGATTCAGCTCGGAACCCTGAGAGGGTTCCGAACCTCCGCACGCGACGCGGGCTATCGCAATCGCGCGAACCCCTGTAAAAGACCTTGCGCGCAGGGCGTGTCTTTTATAGAAGACACTTCTCTCGTTGAGTTTTCGGCATACTGACCGCCTGGTGAACCTGGTGAATCGATGAGCAGCGAAAGCAGGACCTGGAAGTCGACGTTGGGCGCCCGCATCCCGGAAGCGTGGGGGCGCGAGATCGACATCTTCGAGACCCAGATGGAGCTGCGAAAGCGCGGCAAGGTCGAGGAGAAGCTGTTCGCGGAGACGCGGCTTCGGCGCGGCGCCTACGGCCAGCGCTACGACAACGGCCAGCGGCACGACGGCGAGAAGACGCAGGCGCTGGTGTTCCCGTCGAAGGAGATCACCAAAGGTCCGAGCACGATGTGGGACGCGCCCGGCATGCAGCGGATCAAGCTCCCGGGCGGCCGCGTGACGGCCCAGCAGCTGGACGTGCTGGCCGAGGTCGCCGAGGAGTACTCGGACCGCATCCTGCACGTCACCACCCGCCAGGACATCCAGCTGCACTTCGTGCACATCGAGGACACGCCCGACCTCCACCGGCGGCTGGCGGCGGTCGGCGTCACCACGCGCGAGGCGTGCGGCAACACCGTCCGCAACGTCACCGCCTGCCCGCAGGCCGGCGTCTGCCGGACCGAGGCGTTCGACGTGGCGCCGTACCAGCACGCGCTGACGTTCTTCCTGCTCGGGCACGAGGACACGCAGGACTTCGGGCGCAAGTTCAAGGTCGCCTTCTCGGGCTGCCGCGACAACGCCTGCGGCCTGACCAACTTCCACGACATCGGCGCCATCGCGCGCACGCGCGAGGTGAACGGCAAGACCGTGCGCGGCTTCGAGCTGGTGGTCGGCGGCGGCCTCGGGGCGGTGCCGCAGAACGCGCAGGTGTTCGATGAGTTCCTTCCCGAGGAGGAGCTGCTGCCGATCTCGCAGGCGATGGGCCGCGTGTTCTCGCGCCTCGGCGAGCGGGTGAACCGCGCCAAGGCGCGCTTCAAGTTCGTGGTGAAGAAGCTGGGGATCGAGGAGACGAAGCGCCTGGTGCTGGAGGAGCGCGCCAAGCTGCGCCCCGACCCGCGCTGGACCGAGTTCCTGGCCGACCTGCACGCCACCGACGAGAAGCCGCTGCGCGCGGCCGGCAAGCTGCCGCCCGGCCCGTACCCCGCCGGCTTCGAGGCGTGGCGGGCGACCAACGTCATCCCGCAGCGCCAGGCCGGCTACGTGATGGCCGGCATCACGCTGCCGCTCGGCGACCTGACGTCCGAGCAGGCGCGCGCCCTCGCCGACGTCGCCCGCAAGTACACGGGCGACACGATGCGGACCACCGCCGACCAGAACATGCTGCTGCGCTGGGTGAGCGAGGCGGACCTGCCCGACGTCTACGCGGCGCTGAAGGCGATCCACCTGGCCGCGCCGGGCGCCGGCACGATCGGCGACATCTGCGCCTGCCCCGGCACCGACACCTGCAAGCTCGGCATCTCGTCGTCGCGCTCGCTGGCGGCGGAGCTGAGCAAGCAGATCCGCAAGGCGGGCCTGGACACGAACCCGAACGCCAAGCACCTGCACATCAAGGCGAGCGGCTGCTTCAACTCGTGCGCGCAGCACCACGTCGCCGACCTCGGCTTCCTGGGCGTCAGCCGCAACGTCGGCGGGCGCCGCGTGCCGCACTTCCAGCTGGTCGTGGGCGGGCAGTGGGAGAACAACGGCGGCGCCTACGGCCTGGCCATCGGCGCCGTGCCGTCCAAGCGCGTCCCCGAGGTGGTCAAGCGCCTGACCACGCGCTACGCGGCCGAGCGCAACGGCAACGAGTCGTTCGCCGACTTCACCAACCGGATCGGCAAGAAGACGATCCGCGCCATGGTCGAGGAGCTGCAAGTGATCCCGACCTACGACCAGGACCCGAGCTTCTACAGCGACTGGGGCGACCCGCGCGAGTACACGATCTCCGACATGGCCGAGGGCGAGTGCGCCGGCGAGGTGGTGCCGTACGTCGAGGTCGAGCTGGCCGCCGCCGAGCGCGAGCTGTTCGAATCGCAGGTGCTGCTGGACGAGAAGAAGATCGACGGCGCGGCGGGGCGCGCGTTCTCGGCGATGCTGATCGCTGCGCGCGCGCTGACGAAGGAGAAGAACTTCAACGTGGGCACCGACGCCGGCGAGATCGTCAGCGAGTTCAAGAAGCACTACTACGACACGAAGCTGTTCTGGGACGACTTCGCGGGCGGCAAGTTCGCGGAGTACTTCTTCCGCGCCAGCGACGAGCACGGGAAGACGTCCAGCGCCGAGGGCGTGCACCAGCTGATCGAGGAGGCGACCCTCTTCGTGGACGCGGCCCATCAGTGCTATACGCGGTTCGGCTCCGCGCTCAAGAACCCGACGGCTCCGGCCGGCGCCTAGCCCGACTCATCCAATGGACGCACACAAACTACAGCTGAAGATTTACCTGACGCCCGATTCGGCGCGGACGCTCGACGCCGAGGCGCTGGTGCCCGTGTTTCACCGCTGGATCAAGCAGCGCGCGCTGCCGGAGCTGACCATCGACGTCGCCAACTACCGGCACGTGCCGCAGGGGCCGGGCGTGGTGCTGATCGGCCACGGGGCCGACTACTTCCTGGATGAAGGCGAGGGGCGGCCCGGGCTGCTGCACAACCGCAAGCGCGCCGGGCTGGCGCCCGCCGAGCGGCTGGCGGACCTGGCGCGGCGGACGCTGTACGCGGCGGCGTTGCTGGAGAAGGACCTGGCGCTGACCGGCAAGCTCAAGTTCGCCACCAACGAGCTTCTGTTCCGCGTCAACGACCGGCTGGCGGCGCCGAACAGTGACGCGACGTTCGCGGCGCTGCGCCCCGAGCTGGAGGCGCTGTGCAAGACGTTGTTCGCGGGACCGTTCGAGCTCGCCCGCGAGGGCGGCGCGAAGGAGCTGTTCGCGGTGCGCATCAAGAGCCCGACGTCGGCCCCGCTGGCGACGCTGCTCGAGCGCGCGGGCGGACCGCCCACCGCCGACGCGTCGCTGGTCGCCTGACTGCCAGGGCGCTGGCGCGCCACGCGCCGGCCGGGAATTTTCGACGCTGGCCGGCGTTCTGTCGTCCGTGAGGTGTGCCGCATCATCAACTGGCACAAAAAACTGCCCGAAACGATACGCGACGTTGACGGCCAGGCCTCTAGTCTAGTATCGCTCTCGCGCACAGCAGAACGAGAGATTCAGGAAAGGAAGGACTGTAGCAGTGTCGGAGTCGGTGCCAGGGGAGAAGCAGAACGGTGTGGTGTATCGCGGCAGGAGTGGTTCCAAGATGAAGCCCGGCGTCACGATGACGCCGGCGCCGGTCGTCGTATCGCCGACGGTGACGACCGCATTGCCGGCGTTGCCGCCGGCGCCGAACACCGCCGCGTGGCCCCCCATCGTGACGCCGCCCGCTCCGTACACGCCGCCGCCCAAGGTGACGAAGACGGCGTTCATCACGACGCGCCCGCGCATCACCACGCCGGCCAGCGCGCTCACCCCGCTTCCCGTCGCGCTTACCCCGCCGCCCGTTGCCGTCACCAAAACGCCGTCGCTCGCCGTGACGCCGGCGCGCGCCTTCACGCCGCCGCCCGATCTGATGGCGCGGACGCCGGCGCCGGTCGTGACGCGGCCGCGCACCGTCACGCCGCCCGCCGCCCTGACGCCCCGGACGCCACCGCCCGCGACGACGCCGCCCCGCGCCTTCACCCCACCGCCCGTCATGGTGGCCCGGACGCCGCGGCCGACCGGCCTGGCGTTTCGACCGCCGGTGCTCAAGAGCCAGGTGCGCGAGGTCGGCGTGCCGAAGAGCATGCTCGCCGGCATCTGCCTGACGGCCTTCTCGTGCGGCATCATCTGCACGGTCGCCATCTACCGCTACGCGCCGCGCCTGCGGCCCGACTGCGCCACGCCCGCGGCGGTCGCCCCGGCTGACGCGGTACAGAGGCGGCCGGCGCCCGCGCTGGAGGCCCCGGCGCCCCAGAGCCAGCCCGGTGAGGTGAAAGCGGAGGTCGCGCGTCCCCCGGCGCCGCCCCTTCATCCTCTCCCCACCGCCACGCCGCTGCCCGCCGCCGCGCCGCTGCCCGCCGTCGCGCCGGTGCCCGCCGCCGCGCCCGCGCCCGCCCCCGTCCTGACCCCGATCCCGGCCGCGGCCCGTCCCGCACCGGCCAGCGCCGCCATCGATCGCCCGGCCCACGCCGTGCGGCCGGCCCCCGCGGCCAGCCCGGCACCCGCCAGTCCGGCGCCCTCGCCCCCGAAGGAGCACGGCTCTTCACGCGGGCACGCGACGCGCACCAGCTCGAGCGGCGCGGCGAGCCCGAGCACCTCGCCCACCGAGACCTGGATCGACCCGTTCGCGCAGTGATCGAGTCAGCGACGTCCGCGCGACGCGCGGCCTAGCAGGACCACGTCACGCCGTCGCACGCGCAGTACGTGCCGGAGTACATGCAGCTCAGCACCTGCGTGCAGGCCGAGCCGGCAGCCGGCTTCGCCGCGGGACAGGCCTTCATCTGGCACTGCCAGCGCCCCCCGTTGCAGATGCAGTCCGCGGTGTCGTAGGAGCACGGATTCGGCGACGTGGGCCAGGCGCAGGCGCCGCCGTCGCTCGGCGCCGCGAGCGGGCACGAGCAGGTGCCGATGGGAAAGCCCGCGAGGCAGGAACACGTCTGGTCCAGCGCGGGATACCCGCAGGTGAACCCCACCAGCCCGTCGCAGGTCCGGATATCGAAGCCCATGGGAGGACAGCTGGGGGTGACGCAGTTCCAGAGGCCGCCGGTGCACTCGCAGGTGTCGTCGCCGTAACGGCATTCGAAGTTCGTGTTGCCGCAAACGGTCCCCTGCTGCGGGTGCGCCGCCGGGCAGATGCCGCAGCCCCAGTTGCTATTGACGCAGCCGCAGGTCACGTTCCCGTACTCGCACTGCGGCGAGGCGAAGGGTCCCGGGCTGCACGCGAACATCGACGCCGACGGCGAGGCGGGGCAAGGGTTGCAGCGCCAGCTTCCGTTCGTGCAGGTGCAGCTCTCCGTCGGGAATGCGCAGGACAGGCCTTCCTGTCCGTGGTCGCATCCCCCGCTCGACGGCGCTTCGGGACAATGAAGGAGGCCGCTGGCGTTCGTGCCTCCGGCGCCGGCACTGCCGCCTGCGCCCCCCTTGCCGCTTCCGGCACCGCCGCCGACGCCCGTTCCGCCGCCGCCCGTTCCCGCTCCCGCGCTGCCGCCTGTCCCGACGCTGCCGCCGCGACCGCCCGTCCCCGCTCCCGCGCTGCCACCAGTCCCGACGCTGCCGCCGCGACCGCCCATCCCCGCTCCAGCGCTAGCGCCAGTCCCGACGCTGCCGCCGCGACCGCCCGTCCCCGCTCCCGCGCTGCCACCCGCGCCGCCGCGACCGCCCGTCCCCGTTCCGGCGACACCGCCCAGACCAGCCCCTGCGCTTCCGCTCGCGCCACCCATTCCGGCGCTGCCGCCCGCGCCCGCCACGGTCCCCGCGCCCCCACCCACACCGCCCGTCGCCACGCTGCCGCCCGCCCCGCCGCGGCCCATCCCGCCGGCCCCGCCCGCGCCCCCCTGATCGGACTCCCCGCCCGTTCCGTCCACACGCCCACTCCCCCCGTCCGACTTCAGAGGACGGCCGCCGCAGCCGCTCACCGCGACCGCGCCGACCACGAGGCCAATCAATGAAGCACGCCCGTACACGAAGTTGCCCAAGGCTCAGGTGTCGTCAGTCCGTCGGTGCCATTTTCGCTCCGTCCCGACGGACGTTTCAACCCCGCCGCCGAGGCGGGCGTTCGGAATTCGTTACGTCGCGTCAGCGACGCGACACACCTTACGTGAGCCTGGGCAGGGCCTCGGCCATCCGGCGCACGCCCTCCTCGACGTTCTTCATCGAGGTCGCGTACGACAGGCGCACGAAGCCCGGCGCGCCGAACGCCGATCCCATCACGACCGCCACCTTCGCCGCCTCGATCAGCCACTCGCAAAGTTGTACGTCGTTCTCGATCGTCTTGCCCTCGGGCGTCTTCTTGCCGATGAACGCCGACAGATCCGGGAACGCGTAGAACGCCCCCTTCGGCTCGACGCACGTCACGCCCGGGATCTCCCGCAGCCGCGCGACCATCACCTTGCGCCGCTTGTCGAACTCGACGCGCATCTTCTCCAGCTCGTCGCTCGGCCCTTCGATGGCCGCCAGCGCGGCCGCCTGCGCCACCGCCGCCGCGTGCGTGGTCGACTGACCCTGCAGCGTCGCCATCGCCTCGACCACCGGCTTCGGTGCCACCGTGAACCCGACGCGCCAGCCCGTCATCGCGAACGCCTTCGACACGCCGTCGATGATCAGCGTCTTCGCCCGCACCTCCGGGCTGATCGTCGCGGGCTGGAAGAACTTCCCGTCCCCGTAGACCAGCGTCCGGTAGATGTCGTCCGTCATCAGCCAGATGTCCTTGTCGACCGCCAGCTTGGCGAGCGCGCGCAGCGTCGACTCGTCGTAGATGGCGCCGGTCGGGTTGGACGGCGAGCAGACCAGGATCATCTTCGTCCGCGGCGTGATCGCCTTCGCCACGTCCTCGGCCCGCACCTGGAAGTTCTCTTCCGCCTTGGTCGGCACGTTGACCGGCCGGCCGCCCGCCAGCTTGACGATGTCGTTGTAGCTGACCCAGGCCGGCGTCGGGATGATCACCTCGTCGCCCTCGTCGATCAGCGCGAACACCGCGTTGTAGATCGACTGCTTGGCGCCCGAGCTGACGATCACCTCGGAGGGGTCGATGGTCAGGCCGTGCGCCTTGCCGATCCAGGTTGCCACCGCCTTGCGCAGCGGGACAGTCCCCTCGACCAGCGTGTACTTGGTCGCGCCCGCGTCCAGCGCCTTCTTGGCCGCTTCCTTGATGTGGACGGGCGTGTCGAAGTCCGGCTCACCGGCGCCGAAGCTGACCACGTCGACCCCCGCGGCCTTCAGCTTCGCCGCCTTGGCGGAGACGGCCAGGGTGGGGGACGGTTCGACGACGGACAACCTGCGCGCGAGCTTCACGGTTTCACTCCTTGTTTGCGTTTGTCGGCGAGCGCGGCGACGACGCCCGCGGGCACCAGGCCCGAGACGTCCCCGCCCATCAGCGCCACCTCTTTCACGAGCGAGGAGGATACATAAAAGCTCTCCTCGCTGGTCATCAGAAACATCGTCTCGACGTCGGGCGCCAGCCGGCGGTTCATGTGCGCCGACTGGAACTCGTACTCGAAGTCGGCCAGCGCCCGCAGGCCGCGGATGACGACCGCCGCCCCCCGCCGCCGGCAGTACTCGGCCAGCAAGCCCTGGAAGGCGTCGACCTCCAGCCCGGCCTCGCCGCCCAGCGCGTCCGAGATCATCTCGCGCCGCTGGTCGAGCGAGAACAGCGGGGCCTTGCGCACGTTCTCGGCCAGCGCGACCACGACCCGGTCGAAGATCTTCAGCGACCGCCGCAGGATGTCGACGTGGCCGTTCGTGATCGGGTCGAACGTGCCGGGGTAAACGGCCAGAGTCACGGCCCGCTCACGAACCAGACGAGCGATAGAACGAGAGCTCGGTGTCGCCGTACTGGCGGCGGTCGGTCAGGAACAGGCACCCCACCCGCTCGGCCGGCCGGTGGCGCTTGTCGTGCTCGACCACGACCACCGCGCAGCTGCTGAGCACGTCCAGCCCGCACAGCTCGCCGAGCAGCCCTTCCGTCTCGCGGACGTAGGGCGGATCCAGGAAGACCCACGAGAACGGTCCGAACTTGTCCGTCTGGGCGGCCAGCCGGCGGAGCGCCGCCCGCACGTCGGTGCTGATCACCTCGGCGCGGTCTTCCATCTTGGTCTCGCGCAGGTTGCGGCGCAGGGCGGACAGGGCCGAGCCGTCGCGCTCGACGAACACGGCCTGGGGCGCGCCGCGCGACAGCGCCTCCATCCCGAGCGCGCCGGTCCCGGCGTACAGGTCCAGCACCGGGCCCGCCGGCGGCCCCAGGATGTTGAACAGCGCTTCCCGGACCCTGGAGGCGGTGGGGCGCGTCCGTGCGCCCCGGGGCGCGATGAGTCTCCGGCCTCGATCCTGCCCGCCGGTCAGTCGCATGAGGGGGACGTTCCTACCGCGATGGCCGAACGGGGTCAAATCGGGCGGCGGATGACCTCCGAAGCCGCCTGAAACACGGCCGAAAACCGCGCGACGCAGCGCGCCGACAAGGCAACCCGGCACCTCGAGCGGCCGTCCTCGGACGGAAACTGGGCCGGCGAAGGTGGTCCGCCAGCCGGCGAACGCGCGTCCGGGAAGACGCACATTGATGATAGACTCGCCGGACCCCATGTCGCGCGTTGGTGCGTTCTTCGACGTCGATAGGACGATCGTTTCCGTCAATACGGGACGACTGTTCCTGCGCGACCTCCGCCGGCGCGGCGAGATCTCGTTCTTCCGGGCGCTCCGCGCCCTCGTCTGGATGGCCAAGTACCACCTGTCGTTGATCGATCTGCAGTGGGTGGCGGTCCGGTTGGCGGGCGAGATGGCCGGCAAGGTCGAGCGCGAGTTCGCCGAGACCTGCCGCCACTGGGTCGAGAAGGACGTGCTGCCGCTGGTCGTGCCGGGCGCGCGCGGGCGGATCGAGAACCACCGCGCGGAAGGTCATGTGCTGGCGATCCTGTCGACGTCGCCGACGTATGTCACGCAGCCGATCGCCGAGGCGCTGGGCATCGACGAGGTGATGTCGACCCGCTTCGAGGTCGACGGCGGGCACTTCACCGGGCGGCTGATCGGTCCGGCCTGCGTCGGGCCGGGCAAGGTGCACTGGGCCGAGGATCTGGGCGCGCGGCGGCAGGTCGATCTCAGCCAGAGCTGGTTCTACACGGACTCGTACACCGACATGCCGATGCTCGAACGCGTCGGGCACCGGGTCGTCGTCAACCCCGACCCGCGCCTGCGCCGGATGGCGAAGCGGCGCGGCTGGCCGGTGCAGGACTGGCGGAACCCGCTGTCGGGAGCGACCGCCACGGCCATGGGCGGCGAGGGGGTGCGCGCGTGAGCGTCTACTCGGCGCCCTGGTACACGCCGGCGGTGCAGCGGCTGCTCGACCTCGCGCTGGAGGAGGACGTCGGCCGCGGCGACGCCACCACCGCGTCGGTGATCGAGGAGACGCAGGAGGCGGAGGCCGAGATCATCGCGCGCGAGCGCGCGGTCGTCTGCGGGCTGGGCGTCGTCGAGGCGGTGTTCACGCGCTTCGACTGGCGCACGCGCGTCCGCATGCGCGTCTCCGACGGCGATCCGATCGCGCCCGGCGGCGTGGTGGCGACGGTGCGCGGGCCGGCGGCGGCGCTGCTGGCCGGCGAGCGGACGGCGCTGAACTTCCTGCAGCACCTGTCGGGGATCTCGACGCTGACCCAGGCGTACGTGTCGGCGGCCGAGAGCGCGAAGGTGCGCGTCACCGACACGCGCAAGACCACGCCCGGGCTGCGCGCGCTCGAGAAGTACGCGGTGCGCGTGGGCGGCGGCGCCAATCACCGCTCCGACCTGGCGTCCGGGATCTTGCTCAAGGACAACCACATCGCGCTGGTCGGGTCGGTGCGCGAGGCCGTGCGGCGGGCGCGCGCCAACGCGCCGCACGTGCTGCGCGTGGTGGTCGAGGTCGACGACCTGGCCCAGCTGGACGAGGCGCTGGAGGCGGGCGCCGAGGGCGTCCTGCTCGACAACTTCCAGACGCGCGACATGGCCGAGGCGGTCAAGCGCGTGCGCGAGCGGCGGCCGCAGGTCGTGATCGAAGCGTCGGGGGGCGTCACGCTCGACCGCATCCACGAGATCAGCAAGACCGGCGTCGACGTCGTGTCGATCGGATCGATCACTCACTCGGCGCGCGCGGTCGACTTCTCGTGCGAGGTCCACCCGACCGACGGCTCCGGCGCGCGCGACTCGTAGCGGGGCGTCACGCGCGCGCGTGCAGCAGCACGCGGGCGGTCGGGATCAGGGCGAGGTAGCAGAGGCCGGCGGCGATCATCGTCACGTTGATGCCGAAGGCGATGCCGATCATCACCGCCACCACCGACGCCAGGACGCCGGTGGCGCCGTTGATGCCCCAGAACCACGGGGTCGGCTCGGCGTCGATGCGCTGGATCAGGCGCATCCCCGTCGGGAAGGCGAACCCCATCGCGAAGCCGACCGGCGTCACCACCGCCAGGCAGACCAGCACGCGCACCGGCAGCGCGGCGGCGGTGGTGGCCGCGAAGACATACGGCAGCCCGGCCTGCGCCAGCAACAGGGCGCCGCCCACCAGCGCGCCCCAGGTCGCGATGCGCGCGCCGCTGTCGAGCGGAAACCGCCCCGACGCCAGGCTGCCGAGACCGCTCGACAGGATCAGGCTGAACAGACAGACGCCCATCGCGTAGGTCGGGTGGCCGAGGAAGACGCCGAACATCTGCAGCAGCGAGATCTCCGCGAACATGAAGCCCATCCCGATCAGCGAGAAGTAGGCGGTGCCGGCGACGAGCAGACGCCGCGGCGCGGTCCGGGCCGCCGTGCGCAGCGGGAGGACGATGGTGAGCCAGCAGGCCAGCAGCGCCAGCAACAGGATCGTCACCAGCACCACCGACGCCGACATGTTCCCCGACAGCACGCCGACGCCGCCCTGGTGGCGCAGGCTGCGCACGATCAAGCGCGGGATGTCGCTGAAGCGCAGCTGGTTGAAGAAGAACGGGCGCATGTCGGACGGGACGCTCAGGTCCGCGTGCGCGGTGCGCGTGGCCGCGGCCAGCTGGGCGGCGTCCCGGGCGCCGACGATGGCGCGCAGCACCGGCGATTCGGGCTGCATGTCCGGCGAGACCAGCACGTGAAAGCGGAGCCGCTCCGTCTCCACGCGCAGGCGGTGGAGGCGCTCGGGCGACAGCGGGCTCTTCGACAGGATCAGCGTCGCGATCGAGCCCGCGTCGGCGATGAACAGGTGGCGGCGCGGCTCCTGCGCGCCGCGATCCAGCAGCGCGCCCACCGCCAGCGACAGCATGCGCCCGGTCTCGTTGACGTCGTTCGGGCTGTACCAGCGGCTGACGGTGAACACACCGTCGTCGTTGAGCCGCGCGATGAAGGCCCGCCAGCCCTCCAGCGTGTAGAGGCCGTTCTCGCTCAGCGAGAACGCCCCCGCCGCCGTCGCCGCCCAGGTGTCGATCAGGCTCATCTCGATCAGATCGAACGATTCGTGGCTGGCCGCGAACCAGCTGCGCGCGTCGTCGACGTGCAGCTTGACGCCCGGCATGGCCGCCAGGTTCGCGAACGGCGCGTAGAACGGATCCTTGGTCAGCAGGTCGACGAAGACGCGGTTGACCTCGACGCCGGTGATGTCCTCGATGCCGGCCAGGTGCGCCGCCATCACGTCGCGCCCGCCGCCCACGCCGATCACCGCCGACTTGTGCAGCCCGGGCAGGAAGTAGGCCAGGCTGACGACGTCGTAGGAGAGGAAGTCGATCGACGCGCGGGTGCCGTCGAAGCGCGGGATGGTGGTCGCCGCCGAGCCGTCGATGTTCAGCGCCACCTGATGCCCGACCCGGCTGCGGTCGTAGATCGGCGACGGGCCCCACAGCGCCAGCGCGCCGAAATCGGGCTCGCGCACCAGGACGCGCGAGTAGGAGTTCCAGCGCTCGATGCGGACGCGGTCCGTCCCCTCGATGTTGCCCTTCACCAGCATCGGCTTGAACCCGAACGGCAGCCGCACGTTGAGCGGAACCGCCACCGCCAGCACGGCGATCAGCGTCGCGGGCCGCCGCCAGCGCGGGCGCGCCGCCAGCACCGCGCCCTCCAGCGGCGCCGCCGCGCGCGCGAACGCCCCCGCCGCCAGCGCCGCCAGCAGGCCCGCCACCAGGATCGCGGTCGGACCGTCGACGAGCTCGAGCAGGCCGACCACGGCGGCGCAGCCGAGCGACGCGCCCAGCAGGTCGACGCCGTAGACCTGGCTGACCGGGAACGGGCTGCGCGTCAGCGCCAGGCTGACGGTGATCCCCGCGAAGAAGTAGGGCACCGCCATGGCCGTCATCTGCAGCGCCGACGCGAACACGGAGGTGACCGTCGGCGCCGGGTACGTGATCAGGCTGAACTGCACCAGCAACGACGCCGGCATCGCCGCCGCCGCCAGCAGCGCCGAATCGGACAGCAAGGTCGGCAGCGCGTCGCGCGCCAGCCGGGCGCGGCGGGCGTAGACCCAGACGGCGCCCGCCGTCATCCCCAGCATCGCCACGCTGATGGCGAAGAACGCCAGGTAGTACCAGGCGATCACGGACAGGATCCGCGTCTGCACCACCTGGAAGACCAGGACGGCGAACGTGATCAGGAAGACACCGGCCAGGAACCAGCGCCGATTCGGCACCGCCGGGCCGGCCCCGGACAGGGACATGGGCCGGACTATACGCCGAGGCCCGGCGCGCGCGGGCCCGTCGGTGTAAGCTGCCGCGGCAAATGAACGCCGACGCCGCGCCGCCGATCACCGCCGACAGTGTCGGCGCGGCGCTGGCGACCCGCTGGCTCGGCCGTACGTTCGAATGGCACGCGGTCTGCGCGTCGACCAGCGATCTCGCCGCCGAGCGCGCGAAGAGCGGCGCGCCGGCCGGGCTGGTCGTCGCCGCCGACGCGCAGAGCCAGGGCCGGGGCCGCCTCGGGCGGAGCTGGCACTCGCCGCCCGGCGACAACCTCTACGTGTCGCTGCTGCTGCGCCCGGCCCGGCCCGCGGTCGAGATCCCGCCGCTGACGCTGCTGGCGGGCGCCGCCGTCGCGCGCGCCGTCGAGGGGATGGGCGTGGCGCCCCGCCTCAAGTGGCCGAACGACGTGCAGCTGGTGGACGCGGACGGCGAGCGCCGCCGCAAGCTGGCCGGGGTGCTGACCGAGATGGTGAGCGCGGGCGCGCGCGTCGACCACGTGGTCGTCGGCATCGGCATCAACGCCAACACCACCGCCTTCCCGGCCGAGCTGGCCGAGCGCGCCACCTCGTTGCGCGCCGCGCTGGGGCGGCCGGTCGATCGGGCGCGGCTGCTGGCCGCCGTGCTGAACGCGTTCGAGCCGCTCTACGACGAGTTCGAGCGCCGCGGGCCCGCCGCGGCGGTCGCCGCGTTCAGCGACTACGCGGCGCTGCCCGCGCGCTGCCGCGTCGACGATCGCCTGCAGGGCGTCGCGCTGGGCGTCGATCCGGACGGCGCGCTGCGCCTGCGCGACGACGCCGGGCGCATCCATCGCGTGATTTCAGGAGAGGTTCAACCATGAACATGTTCGAAGCCGTGGTGCTGGGGATCGTGCAGGGCGTGACCGAGTTCCTGCCGATATCGTCCACCGCGCACCTGCGCATCGTGCCCGCGCTGGCGGGCTGGGCCGACCCGGGCGCCGCGTTCACGGCCGTGCTGCAGCTCGGGACGCTGGCCGCCGTGGTCGGCTACTTCCTGCCCGACCTGCTGCGCATGCTGCGCGCGGCGATCGCGGCGCTGACGGACCGGTCGCGTCCGCCGGAGCCGGCGGCGCGCCAGCTCGGCTACATCGTCGTCGGCACGCTGCCGGTCGGCGTGGCGGGGATCGTGTTCAAGCACGCCATCGAAGGGTCGCTGCGGTCGCTGTGGGTGATCGCGACGGCGCTGATCGTGGTGGCGCTGATGCTGGCGTGGGTCGAGCGCCGCGCCCGCCACCGCCGCGACATGGACGACATCCGGCTGCGCGACGCGCTGATCATCGGCTGCGCGCAAGCGCTGGCGCTGATCCCGGGCGTGTCGCGCTCAGGGATCACGCTGGTGGCGGCGCTGGCGATCGGGCTGCGCCGCGACGCCGCCGCGCGCTTCTCGTTCCTGCTCGGCGTCCCGGCCATCGCGGCGGCCGGCATCTTCGAGCTGAAGCCGCTGCTGAAGGCGCACGGCACCAACGGCGTGGCGCTGGCGGTCGGCCTGCTGGCGGCGTTCGGCGCCGGCTACATCAGCATCGCCTGGCTGCTCCGCTACCTGCGGGTCCGCACCACCATGCCGTTCGTCGTCTACCGCATCGCCCTCGGCGTGCTGCTGCTGGCGCTGCTGGGGACGCACCACCTGACGCCGTAGCCCGCCTGAAGGATCGGCCCGGTCGCGACACTAACGCATCGGCTGGCTGAACCGATGGCGACGCGTCCGACCGACACCTGCGGCTTGTTCCTGATGCTGGCGCTGCTCGGCGGCGCGATCGCGGCGTGCGCGAACAGCGAAGGCGGCGCCGGCACCGGGAGCGGCGGCCACGCGGGCACCTCCAGCAGTGCCGGCAGCTCGGGCACGACGGGCAGCGGCGGCGCGAGTGGCGCGGCGGGCACGACGGGCGCGGCTGGCATTGCCGGCACCGGCGGATCCTCGAGCGGGGGCAGCGGCGGCAACGCCGGCACGGCCGGCTCCGCGGGAACGGCCGGCGCCACGGGCATCGGGGGACGCGGCGGCAATGCCGGCGTAGCGGGAGCGGCTGGCGCGACCGGTGGACGCGGCGGCAATGCCGGCGTAGCGGGAGCGGCTGGCGCGACCGGCGGACGCGGCGGCGCCTCGGGCTCCGTGGGCAGCGGTGGCAGCGGTGGAACGGCAGGCGCGACCGGCAGCGGCGGCAGCGGCGGCAGCGGCGGCAGCGGCGGAACGACCGGCGCGTGCGCGCCGTGCGGCACGCACCGCTGGGCCTGCTGGCCGATGCCGAACCCCGCGAGCGCCGGACTTCCGAACCCTGCCAGCTACCGCGACAACGGCGACGGCACGATCACCGACAACGTCACCTGCCTCACCTGGCAGAAGGCGTCGCCGACCACGACGTACACGGTCGACGGCGGACGCGCCGCCTGCGCGGCGCTCGGCGCGGGCTGGCGGCTGGCGACGCGCGTCGAGATGGCGTCGATAGACGACTTCACGCTTTCCGGCGCCAAGGCCCCTGCCCCGTTCACGGGCGCGGCCGCGTTCTTCAAGACCGGCTCGGAGTGGGTGCTGACCACCAAGCAGATCGGCGCCGGAGCCGGCAAGGATTACGGCTGGGCGTACAACTTCTCCGACGGCATCGTCAGCAACGCGCGCTCGGCCGCGACGGCCGATCGCATCCGCTGCGTGCGCGGCAACGGCGACGACGCCTACGACACCGCGCCCGGCGCGCTCGCGGCCGCGCCGCCCAGCCAGTACACGATGGTCGCCGCCGGCGAGGTGCGCGACAACTACACGGGCCTGGTCTGGCAGCAGGACGCCTCGGCCGCGACGGTGGCGTGGACCGACGCCGCCGCCACCTGCGCGGCGCTGACCACGGGCGGCCACACCTGGCGCGTCCCGAGCATTCGCGAGCTCGCCACGCTGGTCGACGAGGCGCAGGTCGCGCCCGCCATCAACCGCACCATGTTCCCCAACACCAAGTACGGCTCGAAGAGCAACAACTGGTACTGGGCCTCCCACCGCGCCGCCGGCAACGCCACCGCCGCGTGGGCCATCAACTTCGACGACGGCTTCACCGGCTTCAACGCCGGCGCCTCGGGCGACTGGAACTACTTCACCGCCGCGTGGGTGAAGTGCGTGCGCTGAGCAGCCCCTCCGCCGCTCGGCACGGCTAGACCGATTTCGCGTCGACCAACCGAGGGACCGAATGACCGAGTGACCGAGTGACCGGAATCCCCTGGTCGCCAGGCAAGCGCCGTTACGCGCGTGCGCGCGCGCCTCACTTCGACCGAACGTTGCGGGCCGCGCGTGGGCTTTTTTCGGCGCGTGGGCTGGCGTCTCGACATCAATCCAGCCCACGCGCCGAAAAAAGCACGCAAGCGGACGCGAGGTCCAGTCGAGACGCGAGGAGCGACGCGCGCGCGTGCATGGTTTCGGGTCGGTCGCGACCTAGGCGACCTGGTCGAGCCGAAATCGGCCCGCGGCCCCGCGCTCAGCGCGCGCGGCGCGGGCCGGGCGCGGCGGCGCTGACGTAGCGCTCGCCGGTGTCGGGCAGCACCGTCACCACCGTCTTGCCGGCGCCGAGCGCCTTCGCGACGTCGAGCGCGACCTTGACCGCGGCGCCCGCCGAGATGCCGACCAGGAGGCCCTCCTCGCGCGCCAGCCGGAGCCGGTGCTCCTCGGCGTCGGCCTCGGTCACGCGCCGCACCTCGCTCAGCAGCGCGCGATCCAGGTTGTCGGGGACGAAGCCGGCGCCGATCCCCTGGATGCGGTGCGGGCCCGCCGTGCCGCCCGACAGCACGGCGCTGGCGGCCGGCTCGACGCCGATGATCGCGACGCCCGGGTGGCGGGCGCGCAGCGCGCGGCCCACGCCGGTGATCGTGCCGCCCGTGCCGATCCCCGCCACGAACGCCGCCGGCGCGCGATCGCCGAGCTGCGCCAGGATCTCGGGCCCGGTCGTGGCGGCGTGCACGCCCGGATTGGTCGGGTTGGTGAACTGCTCGGGCATGAAGGCGTGCTTGTTCGACGCCGCGATCGCGTTCGCCTCCTCGACCGCCCCGCGCATCACCCGCTCCGCCGACGTCAGGTGCAGCTCCGCGCCGTACGCGCGCAGCAGCGCCATCCGCTCGGGCGACATGTTCTCGGGCATGGTCAGGATCAACCGATAGCCCTTCACCGCCGCCACCAGCGCCAGCCCGATGCCCGTGTTGCCCGACGTCGCCTCGACGATCACGGACCGCCCGGGGATCAGCCGCCCTTCCCGCTCCGCCGCCTCGATCATCGCCAGCGCCGGTCGATCCTTGACCGACCCGCCCGGGTTCAGCTGCTCGCACTTGGCGAGCACGTCGGCCGCGCCCGCGCCCGGCATGCGCCGCAGCCGCACCAGCGGCGTGCCGCCGATGCGGGCCAGGATGCTGTCGTCGATGCCGATCGCCGTCGTCAACATCAGATGAAGTACATCGTCGCGGGCGGCGCCGCGCGCTTGACGCCCGTCGCCTCGGCGCGCGCCACGAAATCCTGCAGCGTCGCGTGCTCGAGCACGCCGACCAGGCGCGCCCGGACGTCTGTCCAGACCGCCGCGGGCACGTCGTCCTTGCCGCCGGCCGGCGGCTCGAACCCGAACATCTCCTCCAGCGGGCCGCGCACGGCGTGCAGCACCTCCGCCAGCGAGATCTTCCCGGGCGGGCGCGCCAGCGCGTAGCCGCCCCGCGGCCCGCGGCGGGCCTCGACGATGCCGGCCTTGCGCAGGTCCTGCAGGATCTGCTCGAGAAAGCGGAGCGGGATCTTCTGCCGGTCGGCGATCTCCTTCGCACCGGCCGCCTGCCCCAGCCGGTGGAACGCCAGATCGTAGAGCGCGCGGATGGCGTAGCGGGTGCGGGTCGTGATCCGCATGGGCCTCCTTAAGGAGCCGCCGCCGTGGACAGGCCCAGGGACAGCCCCGCCGCGAGCTCGGCGGCCAGGCCGACGACGGCGCCCACCACCAGCAGGCCGGGCGCGCCCGCCGACGCCGCCGGGATCTCGACGGCCGCCAGCGACGCGAGCGTCCCGGTCCAGGTCCACGCCTGCGCGGTCGCCGCGCCGATGATCACCGCGGCCGGCGTCTCGGGCGTCCACCCGCGCGCCAGCAGCCGCTCGGCGATGCGCGCGCGCTGCCCGAGCCCCATCAGCACCACCAGCGTCAGCGCGCCGGGCGGGAACCCGTCGAGCAGCGGCCCGTACGTCGTCTCGTGATGGCCGGTGACGACGGCATAGCTGGAGGCGAGCCCGCGGTGCGTGACCGGGATGCCGGCCAGCGCGGGCGCCGCGACCGCCGACGACACGCCGGGCACGACCTCGAACGGGACGCCGGCGCGCGCGAGCGCGAGCGCCTCCTCGCCGCCGCGCCCGAACACGTAGGGGTCGCCGCACTTCAGCCGCACGACGCGCAGGCCGCGCCGGGCGTACTTGATCAGCAACCGGTTCAGCACGTCCTGGGAGATCGATTGCCGGCAGGCGCGCTTGCCGACGAAGAACCAGCGCGCGGCCGGCGCCAGCGCGCGCAGCTCCTCCGACGCGAGCGCGTCGTAGAGCACCAGGTCCGCCTCGGCCAGCCGGCGCGCGCCCCGCAGCGTGATCAGATCGTCGGCGCCCGGTCCGGCGCCGACGATGACGACCTGGCCTACGCGCTCCATGTGGCCCACACGCTCGCTCACGGCGCGACCTTACCGTTTTTTTTCGTCTCGTAGATCGCGTTCAGCGCGCGCAGCAGAAGCGGCCGCCGCTCCGCCATCGGCACACCGTCGGCGCGCCAGCGCGCGCGCTGGCGTTCGGCCTCCGCGGTCCACGCCTCCAGGTCGTCGGGGAGCACCGCGTCCAGACCCTCGCGCAGCAGGCCGGCCAGCGCGGGCGCGCGGCCGTCGGTCGACACCGCGACGGTCACGCCGCCCCGGCGGAGCGCCCCGGCGCCGTACGCGCTCGCGGCCGTCGGATCGTCGACCGCGAGCACGAACAGGCGCTGGGACTCCGCCGCCGCCGCCACCATGCGGTTGACTTCGGGGGTTGCCGCCGCCACCACCAACCAAACACCACCGAGGTCAGCCGCATCGAATGAACGCCTGGCGAGCGCGATCTTCCCGGCCGCCGCAAGATCGCCGATCGCCGGCACGACTTCGGGCGCAACCACAACGATCTCGGCCTCCGTCTCACGCAGCGCGGCCACCTTGCCCGCCGCGACCGGCCCCCCGCCGACCACCAGCACCTTGCGTCCGGCGAGCTTCAGAAACAGTGGAAACAGCTGCATTGTTTACTATTTAAGTCTGGATTATCAAGATTCGGAAATATTTACCGCTTTTCCCCGCTAAATCTCACGGACTCTAGCGAAACACGGCCTCCTGGTCAAGGCAGCTGGACCAAGCTTTTCATACTGATTCAGTCATAATAAAGGCCGCCGAGTTCCGCTATGCTGCCGCAAATGTCCGCGACCGCCGCCTCCCTTACCGATGATCTCCGCCGCCTCGCCGACGCCTCCGCCGCCGACATCCTGGCCTGGGGGATCGCCCGCTTCGGCCGCAAGCTCGCCATCTCGTCCAGCTTCTCGATCGAGGATTGCGTGGTGATCGACCTCGCCAGCAAGGCGGCGCGCGCCGCCAGGACCGACGCGCCGCGCGTGTTCTCGCTCGACACCGGGCGGCTGCCCGACGAGACCTACATGACCGCCGAGCGGGTGCGCATGAAGTACGGCGTCGAGATCGAGTGGGTCTTTCCCCGGCGCGAGGCGGTCGAGCAGCTGATCCGCCTCAAGGGGCTCTACAGCTTCCGCGACTCGCTCGACAACCGCCACGAGTGCTGCGGCATCCGCAAGGTCGAGCCGCTCGGCCGCGCGCTGGCGGGCCTCGACGCGTGGGCGACCGGCCTGCGCAACGAACAGTCGCCCACGCGGACGGACACGCCCGCGATCGAGATCGACGGCAACCACGGCGGCATCGCGAAGCTGAACCCGATCGTGCGCTGGTCGACGGCCGACGTGCGCGCCTACGCCGACGAGCACAAGGTGCCGATCCACCCGCTCCACGATCGCGGCTTCCCGTCGATCGGCTGCACGCCCTGCACGCGCGCCGTGAAGCCGGGCGAGCACGCGCGCGCCGGCCGCTGGTGGTGGGAGGATCCCGAGAACAAGGAGTGCGGGATCCACATCGGCGACGTGCCGAAAGCAGGTTGAAGGTCCGGCTGAACGCCGCCGTGGGCAGCAGGATCTAGTCCGCCCGACCCGGTCGTCGCCCCGGCCGCGATCGCGCGCGCGGCGCCGCCCGGCGCGCGGCGCAAGACCGTGATTTTGATCGCGTTTCGGGCGCGCGTTACGCTGCCGCTCGCTCCCAAGCCCCCATTTCAAGGAGAGATCATGAGACGAGCGACGACAGGTCGGACAGTCCGCGGGATCGCCGGCGCGTGCAGCATCATCGTGGTGACGGCGTCGTCCGCGTCGTCGTTCGCGCAGGAGCCAGGGCAGCCCCTGCCCCCGCCCGAGGTCAATCCGGCCGGCGCCCCCGCCGCGCCGCCGCCCGCCGCCGCGCCGATGCCGGCCCCCGCGCCGCCGCCGCCGCCCCCGCCGCCGGTCATGCAGCATCCCGCCGAGCCCGAGCCGGTCGCGGTGGAGCGCGCCGCGTCCGACTTCAACCCCGAGCTGCGCCGCTGGGCGATCGGCTACGCCGGCATCAGCGAGGTGCCGATCGGCGCCCCGACCAGTCCGACCATCACGGTCCCCGCCATCGGCGTGCGCTACTGGACCAGCCCCACCGTCGGCGTCGACTTCGCGTTCGGCATCGGCTGGGCGGGTGGGTCGACGGAGGCGGCGGGCATGAGCACCGACAAGAACAGCATCAGCGGGTTCATCGTCCAGGCGGGCGTCCCGATCGCGCTGGCCACCCACCGCCACGTCAGCTTCCAGCTGATCCCGATGCTGGCCGTGGCCCACGGCTCGACCACCGTCGGCGCCGACCCCACCGCGATGGACTTCAGCGGCACGCGCATCGACGTCGGCGCGCGCGCCGGCTTCGAGCTGTTCTTCGGTTTCATCGGCATCCCGGAGCTGGCGCTGAGCGCGACCGTCGGGCTCCAGTTCGAGAGCCGCGAGGTGAAGGTGTCAAGCAACGGCTTCAGCCAGAGCGACACGACCCTCGGTATCGCCACCACCGTCCAGAACAACCCGTGGGACATCTTCGCCGGCAACGTCGCGGCCCGGTATTATTTCTGAGAGGGGGGCGCCATGAACCGTCTGGTGATCATCTTCTGTGCGGCGATCGCGGGCGCGGCGGCCGTCGCCGGCTGCGGCAAGGGCAGCGGCGGGACGGCGAAGCTGCCGTTCGATCCGCTCGGGACCGAGCGACCGGGAGACGGCGGCCTGACGCCGCAACCGGGCCGGCTGAGCGGCACCATCGAGCAGCTGTGCGCGTACGACTGCACGCGGCTCGAGTCGATCTGTCCGGGCAGCGGCGGCGGACCTGACTGCGCGCAGCAGTGTGTGGACGCGCAGTCGAGCTTCTCCGGCTGCGAGACGGAGTTCCAGGCGTACCTGGCGTGCGTGGCGACCGCGCCGATCACCTGCGACAGCGTCAACGGCAGCCTGTCGCTGAACGGCTGCGACAACGAGATCGCGGCGCTGTCGAGCTGCCCGCTGGTCGCCCCGCAGTAGCGCCCGCGGGCGGCTAGTGCCGCTCGGCGCCGAGCCGCAGCTTGATGTGCAGGCTGCGCGGCGCAGGGGACGCGGCGCCGGCGGCCTTCGCCTCGTCGTCGAACGCCACCTCGCTGCGCGCCTGCCCGATCAGCCGGCCCAGGCGGACGAAGGGCGACTCCTCGCTGGCCAGCAGATCTCCGAGCCCGCCCTTGTCGGTGCCGCGGCGCAGGCCGCGCAGCGGATCGTGCACGCCGTCGTCGGCGAGCAGGTAGGCGTAGCCCTCGGGGGTCACCGGGATCGCGCCCAGCGTGTCGCGGGCCAGCATGCGCACGACCGGCGCGGACGAGCCGGGCGCGCCGCGCAGCACCGCCTCCGCCGACGCCACCGACCAGCGCTGGTCGAGCGAGGCGCCGCCGCTCGCCGCCAGCAGCGCCAGCCGCCACCACAGCGGCCCCCGCTCGCGCATGTCCATGTCGAGGATCCACTGCGGCCCTTCGCCGGCGGCGGCGGCCTTCGTGGATCGCGCGCGCGGCTGGCGGCCGTCCAGGCAGTCGTCGATGCGGTGCCGCAGCGACGACTCGCTGAGCGACAGCAGCAGCGCGCTCTTGCAGAACGAGTAGTAGAGCGAGACGTCGTGCCGGCCCTCGCCGTCCGACGATCCGGCGCGCACGGCGACGAACGGCACGTCGCGCTCGCGCCCGACCTCGCCCCACTTGATGGCGCCGGGCGCGGCCTGCTCCAGCACGGCCCGCGCGCCGGCCAGGAACGCGACGGCCGCCGTCATGTTGCGCACCTCGATGCCGGCGTAGATCGGCAGCTCGACGAGATCGCCGAGCGAGCGCGCGCCCGCGCCCGCCGCCGCCTCGCGCCGCATCGCCTCGCGCGACGCGGGCGTGGCGGTGTCGTCCATGCCGACCAGGGCCCAGTCGCCCAGCCAGTCGACCTTCAGCGAACCGACCAGCGGCAGCTCGCGCAGCGTGCGGGCGAGCTCCTGGCGGATGCGCGCGTCCGGGCCGAGGGCGATCGCCGTGCGCAGCCCGCTGCCGCGGCCGTCGAGCTCGACGCGCGCGTGCCCGACGGTGTGAAGGATGTCGGCGTAGTCGGTCCCGGTGATGATCGGCAGCACGCGCACGTCGCTGACCAGCGGCCCGTGCCCGTCGGCGGCGAGGGCCAGCCGGATCG
>DATBHU010000485.1:0-4083 GCA_036557265.1 Polyangia bacterium | reverse complement strand
GGCGAAGCCGCCGACGCGCTGGGCCTGCACGGGCCGCGCGCGTGGGCGCTGCGCGCCCGCGGCGAGCTGGCGCTCGCCCAGGGCGACGCGCGCACGGCCGCGAACCTGCTGCTGGACTCGGCCGCGGCGGCCGGCGCCGTCCACCCGCTCGAGCGCGAGCGCTCGCGAGCGCTGGCCGGGCGCGCGCTGGCGGCGGCGGGCCGCCGACCCGCCGCGCTCGCAGCGCTCGAGCAGGCGCGCGGCCGCCTGGCCGCGTGGGGTGCCAAGCGGCTCGCCGACCAGGTCACGCGCGAGCTGCGCCGGCTCGGGGCCCGCGGCGGTCCGCGGCGCGTGCGCAGCTAGCTAATCGCGTCCCGGGACGCCGACCTTCGCGATGTCGATGCGGTGCGGGCGCTTGGCCGGCTGTGGCTTGGCGGTGCGCGCCTGGGGCATCGACGGCTGCGGCGGCGGCAGCGCGACGGTGCGCCAGTCCCCCGCGGGAGGCGGTGCCGGCAGGGCCGGGTCCGCCGACTTCAGCGGCACGTCGATCTGGCAGGGCAGGAGCTTCTCGATGTTCGCCGGCAGCGACGTCCTGTAGCGGTTCTGCGCGAAGCACGAGCCCTTCGACGTCCGCTGACCCTCTCGCGGCGCGACGACGAGGTCGACCTTGTTGTCGGTGAGCACGTTGCCCTGCACGCTGTCCTCGGCCGCGGGGATGTCGTCGGCCGAGGTGAGCAGGACGCCCGCCCCCGGATGGCCGGTGATCCGGTTGCGCGCGACACCGTTGCGCCGCCCGCCGCGGACGAGCACGCCCACGCCGAACGCGTCGCCGCGCCCGGGCGCGTCGCTGTTCGCGTTGTCGGCGATGACGTTGCCCACCACCGTCGCGTCCTGCTGGCGCAGCGAGCTGTCGGGGCCCGCCGACGTGAGCGCGACGCCGACGCGGTTGTCGCGGAACAGCGAGCGCACGACGACGATGTTGCCGCCGGCGTTGACGCCCTGGAAGCCCGTCATGTCGCGCTCGGCGACGCTGTCGGTCATCAGCAGGTCGCACGGCTGGCAGCGGCCGACCTGGATCCCCGCGCCGCCGTTGCCCGAGGCCCACACGTGGTCGATCGTCCCGCCGCGGGCGTTCAAGGCGTCGATCCCGTGCACCGCGTTGTTCGTCGCCGTGAGGTAGCTCGTGCGCCAGCCGTTGAGCGGCTTGGTCGCCTCCGGCGGGGCGGTGAAGAGCACGCCGTCGGACCCGAAGCCGCGCACGGTGAGGTTCTCGATCGCGACGCCGTCGGCGTGCACCGCGATGCCGTCCTCGCGCCGGCCCTTCTCGCCGTCGATCACGACGCGGTTGCGATCGGTGCCGCGCAGCACGATGTCCTTCTTGTCGGGCGGCACCACGACCTGCTGGTGGTAGACGCCCGGCGCGATGCGGATCAGGTCGCCCGGCTTGGCGGCGTCGACGGCCGCCTGGATGGTCGGGTACTCGCCCGGGACGTCACGGGCCGTCCAGTTGCTGTCACCCCCGCACCCCGCGAGGACCACCGTCGCCAGGAGGGCGACGCCGGTTGCACAGGCGCGGCGGCTCATGCGTGCGTGAGCGACCCGAGCTCGTGCTGCCGGGCCGTGCGCCTATCCGATGGTGATGCGACTCCCAGGATCGAACCGCCTTCTGTCCAAAACCGACGGTAGCGGACCGCGTGAACGATGCGGAGGGTCGAAGGGCCCGCAGGGGCCGCCGGCCGCGTTCGTCGGGCAGCTTGATGCGTTTGCCACGTGCGGCCACGGGGGGAGGACTCGGCCATGCTCCGACTCGATGCCAGCACCCTCGACTACGCCATCCTGGCGGTCTACTTCCTGGTGGTTCTCGGTATCGGAGCGGTCGCGCGCCTGTCGGTGAAGACCGACATCGACTTCTTCCTGTCGGGCCGGTCGCTGCCCGCGTGGATCACCGGCCTGGCCTTCATCGCCGCGAACCTCGGCGCGCTGGAGATCCTCGGCATGGCCGCCAACGGCGCGCAGTACGGCGTGGCGACGGTCCACTTCTACTGGATCGGCGCGGTGCCGGCGATGGTCTTCCTGGGCCTCGTGATGATGCCCTTCTACTACGGGGCGAAGATCAGATCGGTCCCCGAGTACCTGCGCATGCGCTTCAACAACCCGACGCACGCGCTGAACGCCGCGACCTTCGCCGTCGCGACGGTGCTGATCGCGGGCGTCAACCTGTTCGCGCTGGCCTTGATCGTCCACCTGATGCTTGGCTGGTCGATCACCGTGGCGATCCTCGTCGCCGCCGCGATCGTGCTCGCCTACATCACGCTCGGCGGCCTGACCTCGGCGATCTACAACGAGGTCCTGCAGTTCTTCATCATCATCGCGGCGCTGCTGCCGCTGACGCTCGTCGCGCTGCACGACATGGGCGGCTGGAGCGGGCTGCAGGACAAGGTCCGCGACTCCAAGCTCGGCGAGGCCGGTCTGCACGCCTGGCAGGGCCTGGCCATCGGCAACGTCACCAACCCGATCGACGCCAACTGGATCGCGATCGTCTTCGGCCTGGGCTTCGTCCTCAGCTTCGGCTACTGGACGACGAACTTCGCCGAGGTCCAGCGCGCGCTGAGCGCCAAGAACCTGTCGGCGGCGCGGCGCACGCCGCTGATCGGCGCGTACCCGAAGATCTTCATCCCGGCGCTGACGATCATCCCCGGCCTCGTCGCGCTCGTGAGCGTCAAGGGCCTCGGCGGCAGCGATCCCAACCTGCAGTACAACAACGCGATCCCGCTGCTCATCGGCAAGTACCTGCCCGAGGGCATGCTGGGCCTTGCGGTCACCGGCCTCGTGGCGGCGTTCATGGCCGGCGTCGCGGCGAACGTGACGTCCTTCAACACGGTCGTGACCTACGACCTCTGGCAGAGCTACGTCCGCAAGGACCGTGACGAGCAGTACTACCTGCGCATCGGGCGCATCGCCACGGTCCTCGGCCTGATCGTCGCGATCGGCACGGCGTTCATCGCCAAGGGCTACAGCAACATCATGAACTACGTCCAGTTGCTGTTCAGCTACTTCAACGCGCCGCTGTTCGCCACGTTCATCATCGCCATGTTCTGGAAGCGGTCGACGCCCTGGGCGGGGTTCTGGGGGCTGATCGCGGGCTTCCTCGGCGCGTTCTTGACACACGAGCTGTACTCGTGGGGCACGATCGACCTCGGCTCGGAGCTGGCCGCGAGCTTCTGGGGCGCGATCATCGCCTTCCTCGCCGATGCGGTCGTCACCGTCGGCGTGTCACTGGTGACCCAGCCGAAACCCGACGACCAGCTGCGCGGGCTCGTCTGGGGCCTGACACGCAAGGAGGAGGAGCCCGACGATCAACCGGGCGACGACGCGTGGTACCGCTCGCCATGGCTGCTGGGCGCCGGGGCGATCGTGCTGATCGTGATCCTGAACATCATCTTCATCTAGGAGCGACGCGATGGCCGAACAGCATCAGCAGCCCCTCGACGACGACGCGCGGGCCGCGCGGATCGCCAACCGCTTCGACATCCGCCGCATCATCGGCGGCGTCTTCGTCCTCTACGGCGTCGTCCTCACGATCACGGGGATCGTGGGCAGCGAGGAGGTCAAGAACAAGGCCGCCGGCATCAACGTCGATCTCTGGACAGGGCTCGGCATGCTCGTCGTCGGCGCGCTGATGATCTTCTGGACGCTGGCGCGGCCGGTGGCGCCCGAGCGCCGGGAGTCCCGCACCACGTAGGCTGCGCACCCATGTGGGCCCGACGCGTCGCGACCATGGCGATCGTGGTGCTCGCCGTGGGGGCGGCCGGCGCGAGGGCCGACATCGGAGCGCCCGGCCTCGGCGACCCGTTCTTCCCGCTGGCGGGCAACGGCGGCTACGACGTCGCCCACTACGGGCTGGCGCTCGACTACCGCCAGGCCGGCGGCCCCCTCGACGGCACGGCGGTCATCACCGCGCGCGCCACGAAGAGCCTGTCGCGCTTCGACCTCGACCTGCGCGGCTTCGACGTCAGCCTGCTGTCGGTCGACGGCCGCCCGGCCGCGTTCCGGCGCGACGGGCAGGAGCTGATCGTCACGCCGCGCCGGTCGCTGCGCGCGGGG
>DATBHU010000484.1:0-9134 GCA_036557265.1 Polyangia bacterium | reverse complement strand
GCGAGGGTCACCACCGCCTTCGACAGGGCCGCGCGCAGGTCCGGGTGGCGCGCGCTCCGGCACTCCTCCTCCAGCCAGGCGGCGCCGCGATCGCCCGCGCGCAGGGCCGCCACCACGGCGACGAGCGTCCGCGGCAGGGCGAGCAGCAACCGCCGGCGCGCGTCCGATCGCTCCGCGGCCCGCGGCGCGTCCGCGACGGCGGCGATCGCGCGCGACAGATAGTCGAGCAGCGCCTCGGGCTCGGCCAGCGCGGCCAGGGCCTGGCGATCGGCGAACACCTCGACGACGACGCCGGCGGCCCCGAACCGGATCTCGCGGTCGTCGACCTCCAGCCAGTCGACCGCCTGCGCCAGCAACGCGTCGCCGCGGCCGCGCTTCCCGGCGAACGACGTCAGCGCGTCCAGCGTGCCCATGCGAACGGGCGTCCGTTCGTCTCCGGCCAGCGTCGCCAGCGCCGCCCAGGCGGGGCCGAGCTCGCGGTCGGCGCGCAGGCGCCCGACCCACCCGTGCGCGGCGGCGATCGGAAGGAACACGTCGGCCGTGTCGGGCGCGGCGTCGTTCGCGCCCAGGTAATCCAGCAGGCGCGCCGCGGATCCGGGCAGCGCGCCGATCTCCGCGCCGAACGCCGCCGCCAGCCGGAAGTTCGGGCGCGGGTCGGGGCCGTTGCCGTGGCGCCGCAGCAGATCTTCCAGCGCGGCGGGCTTGCCGGCCACCGCCGCCGCCAGCGCCGCGCGCAGCGGCTCGCTGCGAAGGCCCTCGTGCGACGGCGCCATCAGCTCGCCGCCTCCACCAGCGCGTGGCGCGTGACCGCGCCCGACACGGTCTCGCCGCCGACGGTGACGTAGAGCAGGCCGTCGTTGCGCAGCAGCGTCCAGCGCGCGTTGCGCTCGGTCAGCGCGCCCAGCCGCTCCAGAAACGCGGGGTCCAGCGCGTAGACCTCGATCTGCTCGGCCTTGTGGATCGGCCGCGTGCCGGCCTCGCGGAGCAGCAGCCGCGGATCGTGCTGCGTGAACACCACCACCCGCGGCGACGCCTTGCTGACCTTGTGCAGGCGTTCGGCCGACGGCGTCCCCAGCTCGACCCAGACGCGCAGGTTGCCCTGCAGATCCTTCACCGACAGGGCCGGTTCCTCGGTGGACGACAGGCCGCCCTTGGAGAACGCGATCCCGTCCTCGAACAGCAGCGCGTAGGCGATCACGCGCGTCAGCAGGTAGGGCGTCGACTCCGAAGGGTGGCGCGCCACGCGCAGATCCAGGGCTTCGTAGACGCCGCGGTCCACGTCGGAGAGCTCGATCTGGATGTGGTAGACGGTCGCTGCCAGCGCCATCGCCGCACATTACTGCGTCGAGGATGTGTTTCAATGGTGGCGAATGGCGGGGGAGCCCTTCGAGTCGACGCACTGGAGCGCGGTCATGAGGGCGGCGGGCTCCTCGGGCGAAGCGCACGACGCGCTCTCCCGCCTGTGCGAGGCGTACTGGTTCCCGCTCTACGCGTACCTGCGGCGCCGCTTTCCCCCGGATGAGGCCGAGGAGCTGACGCAGGAGTTCTTCGCGCGCGAGGTGCTGACGCGCCGGATCTTCAAGGGCGTCGACCCGCTGCGGGGGCGTTTCCGCGCCTGGCTGCTGGCCTCGCTGAAGCACATGGTCGCCAACGTCGCCGACGCCAGGGCGGCGCAGAAGCGCGGGAGCCGCGCCGTGCACCTGCCGATCGACGGCGCGCTCGCGGAGGCGCGCTACCAGCAGACCGCGGCGGCCGTGCTGACGCCCGAGCAGCTCTACGAGCGCAGCTGGGCGCTGACCGTGCTCGCGCGCGTCAGCGACGCGCTCCGCCGGCGCTACGAGGCCGACGGGCGCGGGGCGGTGTTCCGGGAGCTGGAAGGGGCGCTGCCCGGACCGGCGCCCGCCAGGTCGCACGCCGAGGCGGCGCGCGCGCTGGGCAAGACCGAGCAGGCGACCAAGACCGCCGCCTACCGCCTGCGCAAGGAGTTCGGGGAGCTGCTGCGCGAGGAGATCCGCCGCACCGTCTCCAGCGCCGAGGAGATCGACGCCGAGCTGCGCGATCTGCTGGCGGCGTTCGAATGAGCGCGCCGGCCGCCTCCACCTGCGCCGAGTGCGGCGCGCCCCAGCCCGCGGGCGCGGCGGCGGGCTCGTGCCCGCGCTGCCTGCTGCTGCTCGGGATGTCCGGGACGGTGCCGGCCAGCGCGCCCGCGCCCGATCCGGGGCCGCGTCACTTCGCGCGCTACGAGCTCTACGCCCCCCTCGGGCGGGGCGCCATGGGCGTGGTCTGGAAGGCGCACGATCCGTCGCTCGACCGCGTGGTGGCGCTCAAGCTGATCGCCGCCGGGCAGTTCGCCGACGCGCAGGAGGTCGAACGCTTCCGCAAGGAGGCGCGCGCCGCCGCCCAGCTCAGTCATCCCAACGCGGTGCCGGTGTACGAGGTCGGCGAGCACGACGGCCAGCCCTACTTCACGATGGAGCTGGTCGAGGGGCAGAGCCTGGCCGACCTGGTGCGGGGCGTGCCGCTGCCGCCGGCGCGCGCCGCCCGTTACGCGCGCGAGATCGCCGACGCCATCCAGTCGGCGCACGCGCTCGGCATCGTGCACCGCGATCTCAAACCTTCGAACGTCCTGGTCGACAAGCTGGATCGCCCGCGCGTGACGGACTTCGGGCTGGCCCGCCGGGTCATCGACGTCGACGCGGGCGCCTCGCTGCCGGCGATGGTCGGCACGCCCAGCTACATGTCCCCGGAGCAGGCGCTCGGGCGCACGGCCGACGCGCGCAGCGACGTGTACGGCATCGGCGCGATCGTCTACGAGCTGCTGACCGGGCGGCCGCCGTTCCGGGCGGACAGCGCCATCGACACCGTCCGGCAGGTGATCGACCACGACCCGGCCACGCCGCGCCTGCTGAACCGCAAGGTCCCGCGCGATCTCGAGACGCTGTGCCTCAAGTGCCTGGCCAAGGACCCGGCCCGCCGCTACGGGTCCGCCGCCGAGCTGCGCGACGACCTGGGGCGCTTCCTGGAGGGCGCGCCGATCGTCGCGCGGCCGCTGTCGCGCGCGGCGCGCCTCGGACGCTGGGCGCGGCGCAACCCGACGCTGGCGGCGCTGGGGGCGATGCTGGCGGCGCTGCTGACGTTGATGGCCGTGGCGGCGGTGCTCGCCCGCCGCGACACGGTCCAGGCCAACGCCTTCGCCGCGCGCGGCGTCGCCTCTTCGCTGCTGCTGCGCCTCGGCGAATGGAGCGCGCGGCTGCAGGCGGCGGCCGCCGACCCGGCGCTGGTCGCGGTCACGCGCGCGAACGATCGCCCCGCCATGGAGCGCTGGCTGGCGGCGCTGCGCGAGACCGGTGGCCTGCCCAGCGACACCGCCTTCATCCTCGATCCGTCGGCGCGCGGGATCGCGCGTTCGCCCATCGACGATCATCGCTACCTGTCGTTCGACTACGGCGCCCGGGACTTCTTTCGCGGTGCGCTCCGGCACGGCGCCGCCGATCCCGTGCATGTCTCGGCCGCCTACGAGAGCCGCGTCGACGGCCGCTTGAAGTTCGCGCTGTCGTCGGCGATCCGCGACTCCGACGGCGCGCTGCTCGCCGTCCTCATCGTCAGCTCGACGACCGACGCGACGCTGGGCGTCTCCAACCTGCAGGCCGACGCCCGCAAGGTCGTCGTGATCGGACCGCTCGACGCCACCGATCCGCGGGACGAGCCGCGCTCGTACCCGGGCGACGCGCGGCACGTCGTCGTCGTGCACCCGTCGTATCGCCACGGCGACACGGCGATGGCCTGGAACGACGCGCGCCTCGACGCCCGCACGCCGCCGCACGCCGGCGAAGATCTGCGGCCGCTCGGCGAGGCCTGGCCGCTCGGCAGCGTCTATTTCGACCCCATCGGCCGGCGCAACCGCCGCTACGCGGGACCGTGGCTGGCCGGGATCGCCCCCGTCGGGCACACGGGCTTCTTCGTGCTGGTGCAGAGCCGCGACTGGGTGCTGCTGTCGGTGCTGACCGTGTTCGGCGCGGCCGTCTTGGCGGCCTGCGTCGCAATCGGCCGCCACGTCCTGCGGGCCTCGCGCGCGCCCCCGTGACCTTTCGGGGCCGTCGCTTCTGACCAGGTCATGAACAACCTGACGAATGCACTAGACCTACGAGGCCCCGAATTTCTGACCTGGTACCTGCAGTGGTTCGCGCTGGCGGCCATCGCCTGCCTGGCGCTGCGCTGGCTGCTGCGCCGGCCGCCGGCCGCGCACGCGCCGCCGCACCGGGAGCTCGAACCGTTCGAGATCGCCTGGCTGCAGGGCGGACCGCCCGGGGTGGTGCGCGCGGCGCTCGCCAGCCTCTATCAACGCAAGCTGATCGACATGCGCGACGGCGTGATCACCTGGCGCGCTCCCGCGCCGGCCGCGCCGCTGTCGGAGATCGAAGATCTCGTCTTCCGCGGGGCGTGGCTCGGGTTCGGCAGCTCCGATCTGAAGATCGCGGTGGAGGACGAGTGCGCGGAGATCGAGGCGCGCCTCGCGGGCGAGGGGTTGGCGGTGGGGCCGGGACAGCGCGCCGCGCTCCGGCTGATCCCGTCCCTCGCGATGCTCGTCTGCTTCGCGACCGGCGTCGCGAAGCTGCTGCTCGGAATCGAACGCCACCGCCCGATCGGGGTGCTGGTCTTCTTGCTGCTGCTGAGCGCGCTCGCGCTGGTCTGCGCGGTCAGGTTCATTCCCCGCGCCACCACCGCGGGGACGCGGCTGCTGCACGACCTCGCCGATCGCCACGCGGCGCTGCGCACCACCCTGGAGTCGTCCGCGGCGGAGTCGCTGGGACCGAGCGACGTGGCGATGGCGGTGGGCATCTGGGGGCCGGCGGTGCTGTCAGCGCCGCTGCTGGCGTCGGTGCTGGAGCCGCGCAAGGCGCGCACGGCCGGCGACGGCGCCGGCGGCTCGTGCGGCGAGGGCGGCGGCGGCTCGAGCTGCGGTGGGGGCGGCGGCTGCGGCGGCGGCGGCTGCGGCGGGTGCGGGGGCTGACATGAACCTCGAACGCGACCTCGACCTCGGCACCCACCTGGGCCTCGGCGTCGGCTGGCGGCCCGAGCTGGCGCTGGCCATCGACCGGCGCCCGGACGTCGGCTTCGTCGAGATCCTCGCCGAGAACGTCGACCCGCGCAGGCCGCTGCCCGCGCCGCTCCGGCGCCTGCGCGAACGCGGCGTCCGCATCGTCGTCCACTCGATCGGGCTGTCGCTGGGCGGCGCGGCGCCGGTCGATCGGCGGCGCCTCGATCGTCTCGCGCGCGTGGCCGAGTGGGCCGGCGCGGTCTGCGTCAGCGACCACGTCGCCTTCGTGCGCGCCGGCGGCCGCGGGACCGGCCACCTGTTGCCGGTGCCGCGCACGGAGGCCGCGCTGGCCGTGCTGTGCGACAACGTCGCGCAGGCGCGCCGCGTGTTGCCGGTGCCACTCGCGCTCGAGAACATCGCCACCCTGTTCGACTGGCCGGGAAACACCTTCGACGAGCCGGCGTTGCTGACCCGGCTGACCGCCGAGACCGGCGCGCTGCTGGTCCTCGACGTCTCCAACCTGTACGCCAACGCGCGCAACCTCGGCTTCGACGGCGGCGCGTGGCTGGCCCGGGCGCCGCTCGCGCGCATCGCCTACGCGCACGTCGGCGGCGGCGTGGCCCGCAACGGCCTCTGGCACGACACGCACGCGCACGCGGTCCCGCCGGAGTCGCTGGCGCTGCTGCGGCAGCTCCGCCGGGAGGCGCCGCTGCCGGGCGTGCTGCTGGAACGCGACGATCGCTTCCCGCCGGCCGCCGAGCTCGACGCCGAGCTGGACGCGATCGCCGGCGCGGCGGAGCTCGAAGTGGCCCCGGTCGCGCTCCCGTCGCCCGCGCCGCCCGCGCCCGCGCCGCCCGCGCCGGCGTCGGACCGCCGCGCGCTCGCCGTCGACCAGCACGCGCTGGTCGGCGCCCTGATGGCCGGCGAGGCGGTGCCCCGCGGCTTCGACGCGCGGCTCCTGGAAGCCGAGGCGCAGATGCTCGCCGCCAAGCGCCTGCGCGCCGCCGGCCGGGCCTGGCCGCGGCTGGACCTCGAGGGCGCGCACCGGGCGCGCTTTCTCGCCTGGGCCCGCGCGAACCCGCTCGCAGAGGCCGACTGCGGCTGGGAGGACGGCCGCCGCTTTCGCGCGTCGCTCTGACCGTTCCGCACGGAAGCATTTGTGGCTACGCTTCGTCGCCAGCGCGACCGTCGCCCGGATCCCATGCCGCTCCTCAAGCTCGCGACCTTCAACATCAACAACGTCGGCAAGCGCCTGGCGGTCCTGCTGGAGTGGCTGACCAAGGCGTCTCCCGACATCGTCTGCCTGCAGGAGCTCAAGGCCCCCGACACGCGCTTCCCGCTGCGAGAGATCCAGGCGGCCGGCTACGGCGCCCGCTGGGTCGGTCAGCCTTCGTGGAACGGCGTCGCGATCCTGGCCAAGGGGATGACGCCCGTGGAGACCCGCCGCCAGCTGCCCGGCGATCCGTCCGACACGCAGAGCCGGTACCTGGAGGCCGCAGCGCACGGCGTGCTCGTCGGCTGCCTGTACGCGCCGAACGGGAACCCGCAGCCGGGGCCGAAGTTCGCTTACAAGCTCGCGTGGATGCACCGCCTCCTGGCCCACGCCCAGGCGCTCTACGAGACCGGCCATCCCGTCGCGCTGGTCGGCGACTACAACGTGGTGCCCACCGACTTCGACATCTACAACACGCGGTCGTGGGTCAAGAACGCGCTGCTGCAGCCCGAGCCCCGCGCGCTCTATCAGAAATTGCTCGGGCAGGGCTGGACGGACGCGATCAAGGCGACGCACCCGGACGAGCCGGTCTACACCTTCTGGGACTACCTGCGGCAGGCGTGGGAGAGGAACGCGGGCATGCGCCTCGATCACCTCCTGCTCAGCGCCTCTCTCTCGCCGGGCTTGCGTGAAGCGGGCGTCGATGCCTGGGTGCGAGGACTGCAGGGCGCCAGCGATCACGCGCCCGCCTGGGCGAACATCGAGACCGATTCAGATTCCTGAGCCCTGGCCCGGGCCCGCGGGACCTCGGGGGACCGTCCCGCCGAGTCCGCGGGATCACAGGCTCTTCAGAAACGCGATGAGATCGGCCTTGTCGCGCGCCGAGAGGGCGGTGCCGTACTCGTGCCCGATGTTGCGGTTGCCCGGCAGGCGGGTGTCCAGCACGAACCCCGCCCGACCGACGGCAAACGTCATCGGCCGCCGCTTCGCCGGCTCGAGCAACGCCTCGAGCGTCGGCACCGATCCGTTGTGGAGGTACGGGGCGGTGGCCGAGACCGCGGTCAGCGGCGGCACGCGCACCCAGAAGACGCCGGTGTGAATGGCGTCGAACCTGTCTCGCAGGTTGACGTAACGGACCACGGGGATGGTCCACGGTCGAGGGGGGCGGCCGGGCGGTGTCTCGATCTTGATGAGCGGCTCCGTGCCGATTCCGCCCGCGCGGGCATCGTCGGCTTCGTCAGCTTGCGCGAGCCCGTCGCCGTCAGCATCGAACGGAAAGACGCGGCTCGAGGAGTAGACGACGGGGCCGAAGTCGCGGTGCTGCGTGTGGCAGCGTTCGCAGAACGCGACCTCGCCCCGCGCCTGCTTCGGCGGCGCCAGCGACGCGATCGGCGCGTAGGGCTCGTCGGCGCCGGCCTCCGACGGATGCGCGAGGTGGCAGTGCGTGCAGCGCCCGAGCGGCGGCGGGTGTGACGCGAGCGGAACCCGGCTCTCCAGCGGCGCGGCGTTGTGACAGTCGGCGCATCGCACGGGGACCTTCGAATTGAGGGGTCGGGTCGGATCGAGCGGCGCGAGCACCACGCCGCGCAGCTTCGCGTCCGCGTATGCGGGCGGCGCCTGCGGCAGGATCTGTCGGTTCGCCACCTCGCCCACGATGCGCTCGGCGAAGATCTCGCGCCCGCGCGCGATCCGATGCGCGTCGCCCGGCTGCCGCGCCTGCGTCTCAGCCCACGCGGAGGCCGAGCGCGCGATCTCCGCGCGCAAGGGCGCTGCGGCGTACATTTCGGGGACGGCGGCCAGCGTCCGCGGTGGCACCGCGGGGCCTCCATAGACGGTGTCCGCCCAGAGCAGGCCGGGATACGAATCCTGCTGGATCGCGAGCGTGCTCAGGTTGCGCAGATCCGTCAGCAGCGCGCGGCGGCTGAGCGCGCGGTCGGCGGCGGGCAAGCCGAACCTGGCCAGCACCTCGCTCTCCGGACCGCCGACGAGCGCGACGAGACGGTCCAGCGTGGGCGCGAGCGCGCTCTCCGAGCCGTTCCAGTTCTGCAGCGCCAGCCCGTCGATCGCCAGCACGGCGGGCACGCTGAGCGGGTTGAACGCGCCGTTCGCGGCGCCGCGCGCGTGCGCGGCCGGCGGGTAGAACGAAGATGCGGTGCTCGGCACGGTGACGTCCAACCCGAATTCGTCGATCAGGTCTTGCCGTCCCGGTCCCGCCAGCAGCAGGCGCGCCTGGACGGCGCGGCCGGGTTGAAAGCCGTTCGCTCTGCGGTACGCCGCGGCGTTCGCGTCGTTCTCGTCGAGCAACCTCGACGTCGCCAGCAGCAGGCCGTAGTCGAAGTCGACGGGAGCCAGACCCAGGAAGGCCGTTCCGTTCGCAGGATCGCGGGCGCCGTGGCAGAGCCAGCACGTCATCCCCTTCTCGCCGCTCGCGGTGCCGTCGGGCCGCATCGCCTCTCGAACGCCGAGCACGCCGGTCGACACGGAGATCCGCCCGCGGCGGCCGCGGGGATCAGCCGGTGTGGTCGTCAAACCGAACAGGGCCGGGTTCGCGAGGACCCCGCCGCGCGCGTGGACGTGCCGGGTGAGGTGCGCGTCAATCTTGCCGTCGCCGTTCAAGTCGACGGGCTCGTCGTCGAAGTCGATGTCGACGTCGCGATCCCACGCCACGTCGACCAGCGCGCTCCAGTAGTGCGCGTTCGTGTTCACGAGCGCCGACCCCGGATCGCGCCTGTCGGCCGGTTCGTAAGGACCGATGTCCTCGACGGCCATCTCATGATCCGTCGCGCCGCGCGCGCGCGGCCACGTCCACGGGTTCACGACGCCCGGAAGCTCCGCGGGACGCTGGCCCCCCGATTCCTTGCTCGGCGCGGACGCGCGCGCGCC
>DATBHU010000483.1:0-32185 GCA_036557265.1 Polyangia bacterium | reverse complement strand
CTCCAGGTACGCCATGAAGTTCTGCTCCGAGACCTTCACCCTGTTCGCCATGAGACCATCTCACGGCCGTCCGATGCTACGTCAACTTTTCTAACACAGTAGTACTAGCCGGGCGTTCATAATCCCTTCGCCTGCCGCGGTGGCGGCGGCGCGGCGAGCAGCCCGACGTAGTCCGCCAGGATGCGCAGCGACTCGTCGAGGACCAGGTTGTCGACGGCGTGCGCGCCGGCGCTGTCGGACTCGGACTCGTCCTTGGTGGCGCCGGACTTGGCGGCTGCGGCGTCGGGCGGCGGCGTCGCTGCCGCGCCCGCGAGGCGCGGAGGCAGGCCTGGAGCGCTGGCGTTCTTGACGGTGATCTCGTACGCCGGGATGGCGGCCTCCACGGCCTTGGCCTTGGCGGCGGTCGCCTTTGCGAGCAGCTTTTCCTCGGCCTGCTCGCGCCGGCGCTCGGCCTCGTTGAGCGAGACCGACTTGTCGTCCAGGCGGGACTTGAGGCGCGCCAGCTGCTTGCGCAGGTCGTCGAAGGCCGGATCGGCGGCCACCCGCCGGGCCGAGGCGTCGCGCAGCGCGGTCAGGTGCGGCGCGACCGCGCCAAAGGATTTGAAGGGCGCGGTGGGGATGGTGTCCCACGGCAGCGGATCGTCCAGCTTGTCCTCGCCCACCGGCAGCAGACCGCTCGCCGCCGCGATGACGATGTCGGACGCGACGCCGCGCAGCTCGGTGGAGGCGCCGCTCGGCCGGTAGAACTTGCTGACGGTCACCTTCAGCGCGCCCGGGTCGAACGCGTGGCCGAGGCCCGCCTGGTCCATGACCGCGCCCAGCGGCACGATGGTCTGCACGGTCCCCTTGCCGAACGTCGAGGGATCGCCGACCACGACCGCGCGGCCGTAGTCCTGCAGCGCTCCCGCGACGATCTCGGAGGCCGAGGCGCTGAACCGGCTCGTCAGCACCACGAGCGGTCCCGTGTAGCGCACCTTCGCGCCCTTGTCGGCCTCGACCTCGATGGCGCCCTTGGCGTCGCGGGTCTGCACGACCGGCCCGCCGCCGATGAACAGCGACGTCAGGTCGACCGACTCCTGCAGCGAGCCTCCGCCGTTGCGGCGCAGGTCCAGCACCACGCCCTGCACCTTCTCGGCCTGCAGCTTGGCGAGCAGGCGCGCGACGTCGGCGGTGGCGCCGTGCGCGCTCCGGTCGATGCCGTCTTCCTTGCCGGCGTAGAAAGACGGCAGGTCGATCACGCCGAGGCGCAGCGGGGCGCCGCCCGCGCGCGGCAGGTCGACGATCCGCGCCTTCGCCTGCTGGTCTTCCAGCTTCACCTCGGCGCGGGTGAGGCGGACGGTCTTGCGGGCGCCGGCAGCGGGCAGGATGGTCAGCGTCACGATTGACCCCCTCGGTCCGCGAATCAGCTCGACGATGCGCGTGAGCGGCATGCTGGTGACGTCGACCGCCGCCTGTCCGTCCTGCGCGACCGCCACGATGTGGTCGCCCGGTTTGAGGGCGCCGCTCAGCGCAGCCGGGCTGCCCGGGACCAACTCACGGATCGTGCACAGGCCGTCCTCGGTCCCGAGCGCCGCCCCGATCCCGAACAGCGACAGCTTCATCGAGATCGACAGCGAGTCCATCGATTCCTTGTCCATGTAGTCGGAGTGGGGGTCGTAGACGTGGGCGAGCGCGTCCAGATAGATCTCCAGCACCTCCGGGGCTCCGAGGTCGGTCATCGTCTTGAGCTGCTGCTCGTGGCGCCGGATCAGGGTCGCCGAGATGTCCTTGGGCGGCTTGGCCGCGAGCTTCTCCTCCAGCACCTCGGCGCGCAGCTGCTGCCGCCACAGCGTCTGCGCCGCCGGCAGGTCGCGCGGACGCGGCTCGTGCGTGCGGTCGAGCTGCACGCGGTCGTGGCCCGTGAAGGTGAAGCGCTCGCTGCGCAGGAGGTGGGTGTCGAACGCGACCTGCTGGCGAAGCCGCTGGAGGTAGCGCGCGAAGATCACGTGCGCCGCCTGCGTGTCACCTTCGACCCGCGTCTTCTGCGCCAGGGTCGCGCGCATCGGCGCCAGCTCGTCCAGATCGGAGGCCAGAAACAACGAGTGCGTGCCGTCGAGGGCGTCCATGTAACGGTCGAGCAGCTTCCCCGCCAGCTGCGCGTCCAGCGGGTGATGCGCGAGCTGCGAGCTGGCCAGCAGCGAGGCCGTCACCCGGGTGACGTCGGCTTCGGTCGTGCGCGGGGTGGGCGCATCGGGCGTCCGCGCGACCGCGAGCGACGTGATCAGCGCGAGCGCCAAGACAGCGGGTAAACGCGGGAACCAGAATCTCCGGGGCTGATTCATTCCGACTCACTCTCCAGGGGACAAGGGTGCAACGATCTTCGTGAGACCGGAAATATGGCAGCCCCAGCGCGCGCTGCCAGCGCCGGGCGCCGGTAAGGAGCTGAACCGGGGACGCAAATTGGCGATCGCGGCGGAGCGCCGGCCTCAGAAACAGTACTGAAGACGAAGGTCGTCGGCGGCGGCGGGCAGCGCCTGGACCTGGCAGCCGAGCTCGCACAGGTAGTGTCCGAGCGGCGCGAAGTCTTCGAGCTTGCCGAGTCGCACGGAGAACCGCACGCTCGCCGAGCTCGCCGGCTCCGATTCCGCCGTGCCTGCCGCGGGCCGCGCGCTGTCTGTCGCGTGGCTCGGTTCGATGTTCATGAGCCGGATCCGATCGCAGCTGCGCGTCGGGGACCGGCCCAGGCGGTCGCCGACCGCCTCTTGCGCCTCCGGCGTCGCCAGGCTCGGGCTCACGAGCGCGGCGCGGTACATCCGCGCCATCTCGGCGTCGAAGTCGGCGCGCCCCTGCGCCTTCGCGATCAGGGCGTCCACGGCCGCCACACCATCGTCGTCCGCTTCGAGCGCCGCGCGACGAAGCTCGGACAAGGTTGCCCGCGCGCGCAGATGCGCGGCTTCCGGCACGCCGTCGTCGGTCTTCTCCCAGGGGAGAGCGGTGCAATATCTGGGGCCGTTCTGGGCGGTATCGGCGAGCCGATGGGCCAGCTGCGTGGCCGAAGCCGCGTCGGGGAGCGCGCACCAGACGAAAGCGGCCGCGCGGAACGAATCGCTTTCGCTCCTAAGACGGGCTGGCCGGACCCGCTCCGGCCGCGGCAGGTTCGACCAGGCGTCCGCCGGCAGCAGCGGCGCTGCGCAGGAGAGCGCGATGGCGCCGGCCGGATCGGGGCAATGCATCTTGCGCAGCTTCCAGGGGACGAGCCGCGAGACACCGAGCCAGGCCGCGGCGAAGAAACCGACGTAGACGAGGCCCACCATCAGCGCCGAGAGACGCCCGGGCCGCGTGTGACTGAGCGGCACCTCGAGGAGACGAACGCTCGTCAACCACTGGCCCGGCGTACCCTCCGGCTTGCCCTTCAGCGCCTCGAAGATGAAGCGGCGGCGCGCCTCGGCGGTGGTCGTCTCGGTGAATCCGGGGGTCCGGCGAATCTCGCCTTCGATCCGGGCCCGCTTGATCTCGTGCCACAGCGCGAAGCCGGTGACGCCGGCCAGGAGGACGATTGTCGGATCGTGCAGACCGATCGCCGCCGCGACGAATGCGACCGTCGCGAGCGCTTTCAGGACGAGGCTCAGCCTGGGGCGGCCGGCGGTCACCAGCGCGTGAACGATGCGGCCCCCGTCGAGGGGCTGGATCGGCAAGAGGTTGATGACGTTGAGAGCGATGAGCAGAGAAGCGAGCCGGGTCAGGAAGGAGCCGTGGGCGCCGGTCACCAGTGAAATGAAGAACAGCGCGAGGCCCAGCACGACACCCGGCACCGGACCGGCGAGAAGCACGATGATCTCGTGAGAGAGCTTGTCGAAGCGCTTGCTGCTGATGGTCGCGGCGCCGAAGAACGGAATGAAGGCGATCCAGGCGTCGCGGTGGCCGAGCAGGCGCATGGCGGCCCAGTGACCGAGCTCGTGAAACAGCAGGACCGGGACGATCCAGGCGAGCCACGACCAGCTGGTCCAGAGCAGCATCGACGCGGCGAACGCGATCGCCGACAGCGCGAAGATCTGCCAGGTTCCGCCGCGGCTGATCTCCTGGACGTGGGCGGCCATCTTGTAGTGGCGCTCCTGCTCCTCGGCCGGCAGGTTGCTCAGGTCGCGGTCGCCGACGCCGGCGCTGGCGAGGCGGCGCTCGCCTTCCTGGACGCGGGCGATGAAGGCGCGGGCGCCCGCGGGCGTGAAGTGGAAGCGCCTCGGATCGGGGGTCGGCTTCACCTCGCCGCGCGCCACGCCGAGCTGGATCTCCTCCTCGTCGCGGGCGGAATGGAAGTCGCAGAGGTCGGCGAGGGTGGCGTCGCGCGGGCGCCGGCCCTCCTCGGCGGCGATGGCACCACGGTGCAGCTCCCAGCGCTCGGCGGCGCTGGCGATCAGCGTGTCCACCAGCTGCCCGCTCGTCAGGTTGCTGATGAACAGGTGCTTGCGGCCCTGCTCCGTCCAGATCCAGGCGCCGTCGTCGAACAGCGTCACGAAATCGATCGCCAGCCCGATCGGACGGGCGACCGGCCGGAACGTCAGCGTCGCGAACGCCCTCTCCGTCGCGTTCCAGAGCACCGCGCGAAACGACGGCAGCTCCGGCGCGAGGTCGGCCTGCCGCACATAGCCGACGGCCACGAAACCCAACCGACAGAGGTCGGCGATCGCGCTCTCGAAGCCGCGTCGCGTGCCGGGCGGCACCGCAGCTTCGTCGACGATCGAGTAGGTGCCCCAGATGAGGGGCAGCCGCTGCATTCGCACCTGCCCCTGCCAGCGGGCGAACAGCTTCAGCAACCGCGGCCCGAGCAGGACGACGACCGCCACAATCACCCAGGACCGCACGCGAAGAGTATCGGGCCAAACCGCCACCTCTCGAAAGGTTTTTGGTTCTGCCGCGGGACGACAGGACCTTACATATGCGGTTCGGGGCCGCCCTCCAGAACGCGCGCGGCAAGTTGAGCTGAAGGGACTCTGAATCGATAAGCAATACTTATCGTCATGCTGTGGACTAATTACTTCTAGAACGACGCCCGCCGCCCCAGACTGGCGGCCATGCAAACGAAGCACTGTCGATGGCGGGGGGCGCTGGCCGGTCGCGGCGCGCGTGGCGGGCTGCTCGTCCTGGCGGCGACCGGCGTGCTTGCGATCGGCGCGCCGGCGCGCGCGGAGGACGCGGTGGCCCCCGGGCCCTGCGACGACCTCGTCGTCACCCTCGGGGAGGCGCTCGCGGCGGTGCTGGGGTCACCATGACCAGGTTGTCGCGATTCCGCCGTCGCGCGGTCTGAGCGCCGCGGTTCCCGTGGGCTTTGGTTGGTGGTATGCCCCTTGCCTCGGCGTTCGCCGGTGAGCTGGTCATGAGTGGGCTGATCATTTCGTGTCTGCTGGCGTTGCAGATCGAAGGCGCCGGCGGCTGCCCGGCCGCGGCGGAGGTCGAAGGAAAGCTGGTTCCGTTGCTGGCGCCGGGGTCCGCGTCCGTCTCGACGGATCGCGCGATCATCACCGAGGACGGCGACGGGCTGTCGATCTCGCTGGCGCGACCGGACGGGATGACCGTCGCCCGCCGGCGTTTGCCCCGCGCGCGGACCTGCGCGGAGCAGGCAGAAACGGTGGCGGTCACGCTCGCCGTCTGGGAAGCGCAGATCCATCCCGAAATTTCGCTGCGGCTCGATCGCCTCGCGGACCAGCAGCCTGCGCCGGCGCCGAATCCGGCCGCCGCCGCAGCGCCGCCGCCCGTCGATCGCGAGAAGATAGTTGCGCGATCCAGCGAGCGCCCGCCTGCGCGAGAGATCCTGGCGGCGGTCGGCGTCGCCGCTGCCGGCGGCTGGCAACCCGACTCGGTCGCGCCTGGAGGCCGGATCGACGCCACTCTCGGCGCCGCCGGGCGGGGATGGCGCGCGCGGCTATCGCTGGCGGCGCTGGGACGCCACACGGTGCGCCTGCCGCCGGGCGAGGCGACCTGGTGGCGTGGCTACGTCGCGCCCGGCGCCGACTACCAGCTGCCCATCGGTCGCCGCTGGCAGCTGTCGCTGGGCGCCGGCGCCGTCCTGGGCGTCATGACAGCGCAGGGCTCCGGCTTCTCGGTCGACCGTTCGAGCCGGAGCATCGATCTCGGCGTCGAGACGATGCTGCAGATCGCGCTGCGGCCGGGGACCGTGAGGCCCTGGCTCGGCGTCGGATTGCTGACGTGGCTGCGGCGTCAGACTCTGGACGTCGGGGGCCAGGCGGCCTCCACGGTGTTGAGCCGGGTGGAACCGATGCTCGCGCTCGGGGCGGATTTCTGCTGGCGGCCGTGAAACCTTTCGGCCCCCTCGCGACACCAAGCCCGCGTGTGACGGATCCGTTGTCCGATGGAGACGCCAGCAAGGATCGTGTGCCTGGAGAGGTGGACTTTGACGCCGTCTACCAGGCGCATGCGCAGACCGTCGCCCGCTGGGCGGCGCGGCTGGGGGGCCCGGGCGTCGACGTCGAGGACATCACCCAGGAGGTGTTCGTGGTCGCGGATCGCCGGCTGCGCGAGTTTCGAAACGAGAGCGGTCTGGCGACGTGGCTGTTCAGCATCACCGCGAAGATCGTCGCGAACGATCGACGCCGCAGACGGCTCCGGCACTGGTGGTTGCGCTTGACGCCGAATGCCGGCAACGACGTGGCGGCTGGCACCGACACGCCGCTCGAGCAGCTCGAAAAGCGCGAGCGCCGGCGGCAGTTTTACGAGGCGCTCGATGGGGTGGGAGAGCGCCAGCGCAGGGTGCTGGTGCTGTTCGAGCTGGAAGGCTGCTCGATCGCGGAGATCGCGGCGTTGACCAGGCTCCGTCCGGGCAACGTGCGCGTGCTGCTGCACCGGGCGCGCGCCGCTTTTCTCAAGCGGATGACCGCGCGCGAGCTGAGGGAGACGCTGGCGCGGCCCGAGCCGGACGGGGACGGCGAATGAAGCCCGTCCGCCCGCAGGATCCGGTGCGCTGGCACGATCGGGACGCCGACGTGCACGCGCTCGAATCGCGCGCGGCCCTCCTGGCGGACGCTGCGCGCTCCGTGCAACCGCTCGCGCCGCAGGTCCTGTCCCGGATCCGGAGCGGCGTCGTGGCGCGCCGGTCGCCGGGGTATCTGGTCTTCGGGGTTCCGGCGCGGTTGGCGCTCGGAATCGGGCTGGTCGTCGTGTGCGCGACCACGGTCGGCGGTGCCAGTCTGCTCTGGCGCAAGTACGGCGCCCCCCGCGCGGTGGCGCCGTCTCCCGCCAAAGCGCCGGCCCGGATCGCGCCGCCGCCGCGCGTGGCGGCCCGGACCGTGCCGGTGGAGGCCTCGCCGATTCCGGTCGAGGATCCGGCGCCGGCCGAGCCGGCGACCGAGAAGCCGCTGGCGCGGGCGCGGGTGACGCGCCCGGCGGCGCGACCGTCGCCCGCGGTCGTCGCGGCCGCGCCCGTCGAGCCTTTCGGGCTGGAGCCGTCGGTCGCCGGGGCGCCGGCGCCGGCCCTGGTCGAGCCGGCGACCGCGCGGGCCGCGACCGCCACCGAGGCGGCGCTCATCGCGGAGGCGCTGGTCGATCTGCGCAGGCGACATGACGCGCGCGCCGCGCTCGCGAGGCTGGATCGCCATGCGCGGGAATTCCCGCACGGCGTGCTCGAGACCGAGGCGCTGCGGACGCGTGTCGAGGCGGTCATCCAGCTCGGCGACCTGAAGACGGCGCTGGCGCTGCTCGACGACAAGCGCGTCACGACGGAGGCGCTCGGCGCGGATCTGACGCTGACGCGCGCCGAGCTGCGCGCCGCCGCCGGGCGCTTTCGCGAGGCGCTGGCTGACTTCGGCCAGGTCGTGGACGGCGCGTCGGGCCCGCTGGCGGCGGGCGGCGACGAGCGGGCGTTGTACGGTCGCGCGATCTGTCTCGGCCGGCTCGGGCAGGACGAGCGCGCGCGCGCCGATCTGCTCGCGTACCAGAGACGGTTTCCCGCCGGGCGCTTCGCGAGCGAGGTTCGACGCTTGCTGGCGGGCAACGGGGCGTCGCGGCCGTAACCTAATCGCGGACCGACACACAAAGCAGGCAAGGAGCCAACATGACCTTCGTGCCTCGCTTCCCCATCCTGAGCTGCGCGTTCGTTGCCGTCGTCCTGGCAGCCGCGTGCGACAACCACTCCCTCATCGGCCAGCAGAGCGGAACGGGCGGCCGGGGCGGCGGCACGCCGGGGACCGCGGGCAAGGGCGGTGATGGCGCCGTCGGTCACGGCGGCACGACCGGAGCGGCGGGCGCTGTCGGCGCTGCTGGCATCGCCGGGACGGGCGGCGTCGGCGGAGACGCAGGCACGGCCGGAACGGCGGGCGCCGCCGGCGGTGGTGGTAGCGCCGGAACGGGCGGCATCGGGGGCCAGGCTGGCGCGATCGTTTCGGAATGCCCGCAGCAGTCCGCCGGATCGGGAGGCGCGAGCTTCGCGTTCGCGGCCGCCGTCCGGTACCCGACCTTCCGCCAACCGAGGGGCGTCGCACTCGGCGATCTCGACGGCGACGGCAAGCTCGATTTCGCCACGTCAAACGTCCTCTCTCTCGATGCAGGCGCCGGGGGCATGACGGGCAGCAGGGGCGGCGCGAGCGGGACAGATCCCGGCAGCCTCAGCGTGCTTTTGAGCAGCGAGAACTACGCGACGCCGCACCACTACGCCGCCGGCGCGCAACCGTTCTCCGTCGCCATCGGCGATCTGAACGGCGACGGCAAGGGCGATCTGGCGGCCACGAACCTGCGAGACGTCAGCATTCTTTTCAACGCCGGCGGCGGCAGCCTCGGCCCCGCCATGAATGTCTCCACCGGGACGAATCCGCAATGTCTCGCGCTCGGGGACGTGAGCGGCGACGGCAGGATCGACATGATCGTCGGCAACGGCGGCGACGGGTCCGGTGGGGACGTCGCCGTCCTGATCAACACGGGCACCAACGCCTTCGGGGCCGCCAACTATCCCGCGGGGACCCGTCCCTTGGGGGTCGCGCTCGGGGATCTCAACGGCGACGGCAAGGCCGACATCGCCGCGGCGAGCGGCACGAGCGTCAGCGTATTGCTCAACGGGGGCACCGGCGTCTTCGGCGCGCCCGTCAGCGCCGGGGCCGGCACCAACCCCGCGTCCATTGCCGTGGGCGATCTGAACGGCGATGGAGAACCGGACCTCGCCGTCGCCAATTCGGCGATCGGGGGCGCGAGCGTGTTGCTCAACGTCGGCAACGGCACGTTCACGGCCGCGACCAACTATGCCTACCCGGGCACCGAAGGGATCCTGTTTCCGGTCGCGCTGGGCGATCTGAACGGCGACGGCAAGGCCGATCTGGTGGTCGCGTCGACATGCGGGATCGCTGTCTTGCCGAACGCCGGCAACGGCACGTTCGGCGCGGCGCAGCCGATCTTCGCGGGCCCAGGTCCGGGATCGATCGCGCTCGGCGACGTGAACGGTGACGGGAAGCTCGACGTCGTGTTCGCCACTTTGTCGGATGGCGTCGGCGTCTTGCTCAACGTCCATTGACCTTCGCCCGCGCCCCGCATGATCCGATGTTCGCCTGCCGGGCATCTTGCATCATGGCGGCGATGGCGCGGGACCGAGCGAGCCCTTTCACCAGCGGCGGGATGCTTGCGATCGCGCTCGCTTCCCTGGCGGGCTGCGGTGGTGGGGGCGACGGCGGGTCAGGCGGCAGCGGCGGCGGTGTCGGCGGCGGCGGCGGCCACGTGCAGGCGATCGCCTTCCCGGCCGGCATATGGGGCGTCAGTCCTCGCTTCTCGCCGGACGGAACGATGCTCGCGTACGCGCGCGGCGCGGGCACCGCCTTCGACCTGGCGGTGATGACGGTCGCGGGCGCCGATTCGCGCAGCCTCGCCAGCGACGGCGATGATCTGCTGTGCATGGTGTGGACCGCCGACGGCTCCGAGCTCATATACGGCTCGGCCGACACCGGCATGCGCAAGGCGCCGCTCTCCGGCGGGGCAAGCCAGTTCATGTTCGACACTCCCGACGCGCTCGATCCGGATCTCTCGCCCGACGGCCGCTGGCTCGCCTACGGGGTCTCGAAGGGCACCTTCACCTGGCCGACCTGAGCCAGGACCCGCCCGTCGTATCGGACCTTGGATTCTTCGCCGAGTCGCCGCGCTTCTCGCCGGACGGCACCACCCTCGCGATGATCACGTTCCCGTCGATACAGCTCTTCGACCTCGCCAGCGGGACGTCCACCCAAGTCATCACCACCGACAACCCGCTCGGCCGCGTCGACTGGTTCCCCGACGGCACCCGCCTCCTCGCCGGCACCGAGCGCGGCATCGAGATCATCACCCTCGGCCCGCCGGTCCAGCGGCAGACGATCAAGCCTGCCTCGCGGCCCAGCCACACCGCCATCCGCGACGTCGACCTGTCACCCGATGCCACCAGCGTCGCCTACTGGATGGAGGGTGAGTCGAAGCTGTTCGTGCTGACCGGCTTCTAGCGCCGGCTGCGCGGCGCGACCCGATCCCGCAGACTCGGGTCGAAGCGCTGGCCGGCTTCTGTCGCGGCGCGCGGGCGCGTGATCACGACGCTCGTCCCGGAAAGTAGTCGCCGACCAGATCGACCTGGGTAGGCTCGATCGCCAGCTGCAAGCGCTGGCCGCCCTTCAGCAGCAGGAACACCTCGCGCAGGGTCTGGCCGTCGTGCTCGCGCTCCTCGACGCGGACGTCGTCGACATCCGCCAGCGGGTGAGACACCTTGCGGGTCAAGCCGTCGCGAATGGTCAAGCGCGCCACATCGCGATCGATCTCCAGACGGTAGGGCTGCGCCAGCAGAAAGCAGGCCAGCGAGGCGAGGAACAGCAAGGGCATCATCACGACGGCGATCCAGTCGGGCAGCTGCAGGAGCTCGCCGGCGCCTTGCCCGCTGCGGACGAAATCGTTGAACCGCCGGGCGAACGACGCGCACTGCCCCTCGCTCGCCGTGATGCTGGAGAGCGGCGTGTCGCTGCCGCCTTCGATCGCCAGCTCGACGCGGTACGACGGATCGCTCGAATCGCCCGTGTAGCCGACGAACGCGCGTGCGACGTGCTCGCCGCGCCAGCGCGTGAGCGGAATGATGCCCAGCAGCCGCTCCGTCACTTCGCAGGTCAGCCCGGCTGGACCACGCGCGCAACGCACGCTGGTCGTTCGCGCCGTCAAGTAGACGAGCAAGCAGCCCACGAGCAACAGGCCGACCGCGCCCAGCAGGAAAAGGCGGATGGTGCTGCCGCTCTTGCGCAAGACGAGACGGCGCGGCGTGCTTTCGACGATCTCCACCATGGAACCTCGATTCTCCCGCGTTTCCCGCCTCAGTCGTTGCCAGGCGAAGGTCTGTCCGATGGGGCGTCCGCGCGCAACGTCGTCAGGAAATTGCCCAGCTCGCGCGAGGCCGAACCCGAGCGATGGGCGAACAGGTACGCGACGACCACGCCGCGCCCGACCAGGCGTATTGCGCGCACGGCCTCGCCCGTCACCCGGTGCATCGAGGAGGGCAGGATGGCGACTCCAGATCCGGCGGCGACCATGGCGGCGACCGCCTGGGCGCGGGTGGCTTCCTGAACGATGCGCGGCCGAAATCCTGCGTCGCGGCAGAGATCGTGAATCTTGGCGGCGAAGCCGGGCGACGCTTCGGCGGTGATTCCGATCATCGGTTCATTCGCGAGGGCCTTCAGCGCGACCTCCCGGCGGGTGGCCAGCGGATGATCGCGCGGCACGAACGCCGCCAGCACCTCGCGCCGCCACGGTATCAGCGCGATGCCCGGGGCGCGCGGGCGCGGCGTGACACCGATGAAGCCGCCGTCCAGACGTCCCTCGCGAATCGCGCCGAGCTGATCGGCGGAGCCGCGGTCGTGCAGCGTGAGCTGGACGCTGGGATGCGCGCGTCGAAAGCGCCGAAACAGGTCCGCCATCTCGGGACCGAGCAGCGAGCTGACGAACCCCAGTTCGAGCCGGGTGATCGCGCCGGTCGCGGCGCGCTGGGCAGAGGACGCGGCGCGCTCGAGGCGAAGCAGCGGTTCGCGGACCTCGTCATGGAAGGCCCGCCCGGCGATCGTGAGGGCGACCGTGCGGTTGGTCCGCTCGAAGAGCCGGACGCCCAGGCGATCCTCCAGCGACCTGACGTGGCGGCTGAGGGGCGGCTGCGCCAGCCGCAGGCGCGCCGCCGCGCGGGTGAAGCTCAGCTCCTCCGCCACGGCGATGAACGACTCGAGCTCCCGCAGCGAGAATTCAATCATGCATGAATGGTATCAGTTCAGTCCGTTATTGATATTTCCGTCATGTAGAGCGGGTGGCTAGCATGGCCGTCGAGCCTCATGTCGCATCGGGTCCTCGGCTTCATTTTGCTGCTCGCTGTCAGCGGATGGCCGTTCCTCATCGTCAGGTGGGTGTGCAACCGACTCTTCCCGGGCGCCCCCCCGCCCCGCGCTGCCGACCGGGAGCGCATCAAGGTGGTGCGCGCGGTGCATCCCGCACCGGATATCCGCCCTCGTCCCGTGCCGGTCGCCGCCGCCCCTCGCGACAACATCGCGCAGCTGTCGCCGGAGCAGCGAAGCCGTTTGTCGGAGTGGATCACGACCTGGTCCCGACTTCGCGTCGACGACGGTATCGACGATCAGCGGGGCATCGAAGACGCAATCCTCCGGCGGTACGAGGGGGTCGACGAGCACCAGGTGCGCTTCCAGTGGGTGGCTTCGCCGGGGGCCGCCGTTGCCGCCGGCATCGGGCGTCAGGTGATCGGGACCCGGATGGGACCCGCCGTCGCGCGATCCGGCGACGCCGTCGGCTACCGCCAGCTTTACCAGCCGCCGTTCCAGTACGTGAGCCGGGACATCCAGCGGGAGCTCCAGCTCGGTGGTTCAGTCTTCGGGGAGCTGCTCCTGCTCCTGCGCCTTCGTGGGCGGGAAACGACCTCCTCACGGTCCGACGTGGCCCGACTGCGCAACGTCGAAGGCATCGGCGCGGCGTTCGACCGGTTCGCGCAGTTCCACGCGTGTTGCCGCGACGTCCTCGGCGTTCGCTACGACGATCTCGCGACGGAGACGCTCGACGCCTCCCTGCGGACGGCGCGCTGCCTCGGCTGGTGGTGGGCCAATGAGAGCGTGTGCGTGGTGTCGGAGCGGCCCACGGTCCTGCACCGGGACGGTCGCGGCCGTCTGCACCATCCGACGGAGGCCGCCGCCCGCTTCCGCGACGGCTTCTCGGCGTTCGCCTGGCACGGTGTCGCCGTGCCGGACGCGTGGATCACGTCGCCCGAGACGCTGTCAGCGCACAGGGCGCTGACCTGGCCAGACCTCGAACAGCGTCGCGCCGCGCTGGAGATCATCGGCTGGAAGCGCGTGGTCGCGGCCCTGGAGGTGCGGGCCATCGACACCGATGCCGATCCCGCGGTCGGACAGCTGGTCGAGGCGGAATTGCCGCGGCTCGGCCGGGCCCGCTTCCTCAAGGTGCGCTGCGGAACCGGCCGGGATTTCGTGCTCGCCGTCCCGCGGTCCGTGAACACGGCGCGCGAAGCCAACGCCTGGACCTACGACCTCTCGCCCGCTCAATACAGATTGGAGGCACGCACATGATCACGATCAGCGACATCGCAGCGCAAGGAGACGTCTTGTTCCGCCGCATCGGCCGCCTGCCCGACGACGCCGTGGAGCAATCTTCGGAAGGACGCATCGTCGTCGCGCACTCCGAAACAGGGCACGACCACGCGATCGACGATCCGGAGGTGCGCTTGTTCGAACGGCTGGTCCGCGATCCGATGGTCTGCTTCCTCTCGGTCGACGGCGAGCACGCGGACGTCGTGCATCACCGGGCTCACCACACCCACGCGCCGCTCCGGCTGACGCGAGGGCTGTGGGAGGTGCGTCGCCAGCGCGAGTGGACGCCGGAAGGTTTCCTGTCCGTGCAGGACTGACGGCGGGCGGACCGCCGCGCGCGGTCACTCGTCGCTGTTCGCCGCGGGGCCTTCCTTGGAACGGGCCTCGTGGGCGAAGAAGAGGGCTTGCTTTGAAATCGGGGCGACCTTTTCGGCGAGGGCGGTCATCTGAGCCTGGGAGAGCGGCGTGAACTCGCGCGCGATCTTCACGTCTTCTTCGAGCTGCGCGAGGCTGTCGCAGCCGACGATGACGGTGCTGACGGGGAGCGAGAGCACGTAGTTCATGGCCTCGCGCATGGTCAGCGTCCCGGGGCGGGTGGCGACGCCCTCCCAGGAGCGCTTCTGCTCCTCGACGGGGGGCGGCGTCCAGCTGGACAGGATGCGGCCGCGCGCCGCGACCTTCATGCCGATGATGCCCATCTCCTTTTCGACGGCGAGGGGGAGCAGCTGCTTGGTGAAGCTCTGAAGGTTGTGGCTGTCCGCGGCGTTGATGGCCAGAATGGTCGCGTCGAACGGGTGGCGGTTGAGGCAGTCGATGATCGGTTCGGGGTGGTAGTGGGCCGCGACGCCGAGGAAGCGGGCGACCTTCTGCTCCTGCATCTGGGTGAACGCCTCCATGGCGCCGCCTTTCGCGAAGACGGCGTCGACCTCCTCGGCCATGCCGATGTTGTGCAGCAGCCAGAGGTCGACGTGGTCCGTCTTCAGGAGCTCGAGGGACTTCTCGATGTCACGGAGGGCGCCGTCGCGGGTGCGTTGCTTGCTCTTGGTGGCAAGGAAGACCTCGTTGCGCCGGTGCTGCATGACGCGCCCGATGTATTGCTCGCTCCACCGCTCGGGGTGTCCATAGAAGGGCGCTGTATCGATGAAGTTGACGCCGAGGTCGAGCGCGCGCTCGATGAGGGGGACGGCCACATCGAAGTTGTTCGGCTTTTCGACGGCGCTCTGGCCGCCCAGGGAGAAGAGGCCGACCTTGTAGCCGGTCTTTCCGAGATTTCGTGTGGGCATCGCGGCCTGCGTTCTCGAATTGCCGGGTGGGTCCGGATTGCCGGCTGGGTGCGGAAGCTCCTTGGCCTTGGCCTGGCATCCGGCGGAGAGAAGGCCTGCGGCGAGCGCTCCACCGGTCTCTAGGAAACGGCGGCGATCGGACAAGGAGGGCGGCGTCTTCATGGGAGACCTCTCGGGTTGATCGCCCTTTGACTGCTCACACTCGCCGTTGCTGAGGATTGAGGATTTGCCGCAAACAGATCGACGCCACGTCGAACCTCGCGACGACCGCTCGCGCCAGCGTCACCTGCGGCACGCGGCGCCGCCGTCCAGGCGATGGAGCCATCGTTCCCAGTCATCGGCGAGATCGCGCGGATACGGGGTGGGGCACGAACCAGATGACCGGGATGCTGGTACCAGGAAGTGTCGCGCCGCGCCTTCAGCGCTCGGTCTTCTCCGTTCGACCGCAGTGCGTAGATTCGCCTGGGGAGGTGACCCGATGGACAAGCGCGCAAAAACGGGGAAGGGCCTGGCGCGAGGGAAAGAACGCCGCATCGACGGTCTCGAAAGGGTCGGCCGGGCGATGTCGACCGCTGATGATCTCGACGCGCTCGACCTCTTGCGGGCGCAGCATCGCGCGATCGATCTCCTGTTCCGGGCGATGCAATCGGCGAACGGCGCGAACAAAGCGGCCCACTTTCGCGAGCTGGCGGACATGCTCGCCGTGCACGCCACCATCGAAGAATGGATCTTCTATCCGGGCGTCCGGAGCGCCGACACGGAAGCGCTGCTGGCTGAATCGACCGAGGAGCATCTCGCCATCAAGCGCACGCTCGCCGACATGCGCGACGAGGATGCGTCCGGAGAGGCGTTCGACGCCAAGCTCAGCCTGCTCCGTGAACAGGTGCACCATCACGCGATAGAGGAAGAAGAAGCGAAGCTCTTCCCCAAGGTGCGCGCCGCGACCGACGACGACTATCGGGCGGCCATGGCCGGCGCCATGATCGCGCTGATGGTGGAGTTGCAGCAGAAGGGCGCGCCCCGAAACGCCGTCCCGGCCGAGGCCCGGGTCGCGGCGTCCCACTAGGCGCCGCGATTGAAGGCCAATCCAAGGCGTGGACCCGTGAAGCAGGCGCGCGCGCGGACAGCGGTCGTTTGCGTGACGTTGGGAGCCGTCCTGGCCGGTTGCGCGAGCGGCAGCGCATTGAGCGGGGACAATCCGGGTCGCGCGGCGCTCCCGGACGTTCCGGAGGCGCTCATTCGAATGCAGCACGGAAGTTGCTCGCCGGATCGCTGCCCCGTCTATCAGGTGTCGATCTTCGCCGATGGGAGCTTCGTCTATGACGGAGTCGAGAACGTCGCCATCGTTGGCAGGCGAATCGGTCGCCTGGTCCCCGAGCAGTTGAACGCGCTCCTGTCCGACATCGAGGCGGCCGGTTTCCTCGATCAACCTGACGAGTGTTGCGTCTGCTCGACGACGGATGGATTCCACCTGGTCGTCGTGGAGTACCGTCCGGGGGTGGCGCGAAAGGTCATCATCCACGACGAGCTGTGCGGATCCGCGCCCGTCGCCATCAACGCGCTCGAGCGGGCGATCGCGCGACAGACGGCGATCGCCCGCTGGGTGGCACCGCGCGCGCCCGACGAGGCGACCGCCGGCGGCGCGCGCGTGGCGGGCGTCAGCGGCAGCCAGGCTCCGGCTCGCGGTAGGCGATGAGCGCGAGCTCCGCGACGGGCTGGCCGGCGGCTGGACCGGCGAGGACGAGGCGAGAGGTCCGGAAGCGCAGGCGCTGGGCGCCGCTCGCCGGGCTGAGCGCGGCCGCGAGGGCGTCGAGGTCGACCTCCGCCAGCAGCAGGAGATCGTCGCGATCGATCTTGCGGACGAGCTCCAGCGCCTGCACCAGCGCCCCGCCCGGGGCCGGCAGGCCGACCACCGATACCGCGCCCCCGCCCGCCGCGGCGGCGGTCTCGCTGACGTGCGCCCAGCGCGGGACGCTGGTGCGATCGTTCTCCGCCAGGCGCACCGTGAGCCGCCGCCCGCGCAGCGTGCGCAGGGGCCGATCGAGGAGGTGCTGCCCCTCGAGAGCGTTGATGCGATCGCCGGGCCGGTAGGCCGCCGGCGCCATGTGAACCGCCACCTCGGCGTCGTGCGGCGCCGTCCCGGACGGATCGGGCAGGCTCAGCACGGTCAGCAGCATCGGCTCTTCGCTGCGATGGCCCGGCGTGGCGCCGTAGTGCGGGTACTCGCGCACGAGCGCCTGTTCGACCTCCAGCACCAGGCGGCCGGTCCGGAAGCTGCACGGATCGATGGATTCGACGTGCGCCGGCGCGCGCGCCTCGTCGTCGGTGAAGCCGCCCATCCGCGGCGCGGCGCTCGGGGTGGCGCAGCCGGCGGCGCCGAGCACGAGCGCGACGGCAGCCGCGGAAACAGCGGCCAGCGGCGCGCGCCGCAGCTCGATCGGCCTCACGCCCGCATTATCGCCCGCGCACGCGGCGCGCACGCAATTTACCGACGCTCATCAGCGAGGCCTGTTTTGTAGTATCGAGTGCCCTGGAGGGGGCGGCGAGGCATCATCAACTGATGACGGGCAACCGCCGGTTCCCTCCTCCACGTCGCAACGCCAAGCGGCCCGCGCGGAAAGACGCGCGCACCGCCGACAAGTCGGTGCGGCACCACCCTCTGTTCGGCGACATTCCGCTCGTTCCGATGGCGGGCTCGGGACTGGACTACGATCTCGACTACCGTCCGCCGATGCCGAAGGGCGCGGTGCGGGGCGACGTGCGCAACCAACACTTCTGCCGGATGTGCCACGTCCCGCGCTACTTCTTCGTCGACCAAGAGCGCACCTGCGTTCAATGCCACCGCGACTTCGTCTTCTCGGGTCGCGAGCAGAAGTACTGGTACGAGAAGCTAAAGTTTCACTTTGACTCCGTCGCCATTCGTTGCGCCGAGTGCCGGCGCAAGCAGCGCGAGGCGGTCACGCTCGCCGCGGACCTCGGGCGCGCCCGCGCGAGATTGGCGGAGAACCCGGGCGATCCTGTCCGCGCCCTTGCCGTTGCCGAGGCATTGGTCCGGCAGTTCGAGCTCACCGGCAAGGGCGACCTGGATGAGGCGCTCGCGGCCGCGCGCCAGGCTGCGCGCTCTCGCGCGGTCGCGGCAGCCGTGCGAGCGGAGGCACAGTTCTGGGAGGGCAAGGCACAAGCGCTCCTCGGCCGCCACGAGCGCGCAACGCCTCTGCTCGAGTCCGCGCGCGAGACGCTCCCGACCAACAAGCGTGGCGCCAGCCTGCGCGCCGAGGCCGATTGGCACTTGAAGAGCCGCGCCTCTGGCTGATCGGCGTCGGCGCCGTCCACCGAACGCGCTCGCGGCGCGTCGTCGCGGCAACCAACGAAGAAGGAGCGAGGCGATCACGCTGATGAGACAATGCCGGCATGCGCTTATCGTGTCGTGGGGCGGGAATTCTCGTGCTGACGGCTGCGGCGTGCGGTGGTAGCAGCGGCTTCAGGCCCGACGGGGGCGGCGGGTCAGGCGGCGCGGGCGGCGGCGCCGGCAACCGCCTGACGGGCACCCTGCCCACGACCATCAACCGCAACGTCGACGTCCTTTTCATGATCGACGACTCGTCGGAGATGAGGCTGGCCCAGACCAACCTGATCAACAACTTCCCGACGTTCATGACGACGCTGCAATCGGCGCCGCAGGGCCTGCCGAACCTTCACCTCGCGGTCGTCTCGCAGGACATGGGGGCGGGGGACGGCTCGATCTCCGGTTGCGATGCGCTCGGCGGCAAGAAGGGGATTTTCCAGTACACGCCGCGCGGCACCTGCGCCGCGACGCATCTGCAGGCCGGCGCGACGTACATCTCGAACATCGCCGGCGCCGCCAACTACACAGGCGACATCGCCGACGTGTTCGCCTGCATCGCCGCGCTCGGCGAGGCGGGGTGCGGGTTCGAGCACCAGTTCGCGGCGATCCTGCGCGCGCTCGGCGCCGACAACCAGGGGGCTGCGCCGGCCGAGAACCAGGGCTTCCTGCGCCCGGAGGCGTACCTCGTCATCGTGATGCTGACGAACGAGGACGACTGCTCGGCGGCGCCGGGCGTCCCGCTCTACGACACGAGATCGAATACGAACATTGCGTCGCAGCTCGGGCCGCCGGCGAACTTCCGCTGCAACGAGTTCGGCCACACGTGCCCGACCGGCGTGAGCGAGGACATCATCCGCACGGTCCCGCACCCGGATCGCAACGCGCCGAACCACGACGTGACTCAGGCGATTACCTATGAGGGCTGCACGTCGGACGACACCGAAGGCTACCTGCTGGGCGTCAAGTACACGGCTGACCAGATCAAGGCGCTCAAGACCGACCCGTCGATGGTCAGCGTGGTCTCGCTCTCGGGCCCGCCGACGCCCTACACGGTGCGTTGGATGAACCCCAGCGCCGCCGACAGTTCGTGCGGCGCCGCGTCCTGCCCCTGGCCCGTGATCGGGCATTCGTGCAACGCCAATGACGGCAGCTTCGCCGATCCCGGCGTCCGGGACATCCAGCTCGCAAACGAGTTCGGTACCAACAGCCTCCCGCTGTCGATCTGCGACGCGAGCTTCGCGCCCGCGCTGCAGCGTATCGGGCTGCTGGTCAACACCCTCGTCCAACCGCCGTGCATTCCGGGGCCGATCGGCCTGGACCCGGCGACCGGCGGCCCTGATTGCAAGATCACGATGACCAGCGGAGGCTCTACCAAGACGCTGCCGGCCTGCGCCGACGACGGCGGCGTCCCGCCGTGCTGGCAACTGGTGCAGGGCAACTGCAACGGCAATGGCTTTGCGTTGCAGGTCTCGCCGGACCCGAACCTCCCGGCCTCCGCCGCCGCGACGATCAGCTACAGCTGCGGCACGTGCGTGGCCGGGATGCCGGATCCCGCCCGCGGCTGCCCGTGACGGGCGATCGAAGCGCCGGCGGCGACAGGTGCTCGAATCCGATCGCCGCGCCTTCGCAGAGAAGGCGCCCGGTTTGCCCTAACCTTCGCGCTTCATCCGCGCCTGGCGCGCGTCCTCGGCCTTGCTCGGCTCGTCCATCGCGGTGTCGCCGATCTTGATGTCGCCGCCGCGCTCGTAGTGCGCGATCACGACGCCGCTGCTCGAGACGCGCGACCCGGTCAGCTTGTAAGCGTGCGGCGCCGAGCCGTCCGCGAACAGCTTCTTGCCGCCGCCGAGAACGACCGGGATCGTGAAGATGGTCATGCCGTCGACGAGGTCGTTCGCCAGCAGCGCGTGTACGAGCTCGCTGCTGCCCTGGGTGACGAGGTTCGGCCCGTCTTCCTGCCGCAGCCGCTTCACATCGGCGATGTCACGCAGCAGCGCCGAGCCGCGCCAGCTGGTGTCGACCTCGCCCGAGCGCGATACCACGTACTTCCTGACCTCCTTGAACATCCTGGCGATGCCGCCGTCGCGAGCGCTCTCGTCGTAGTACGGCCAGTACGCCGCGAAGATCTCGTAGGTCTTGCGGCCGAGCAGGAGGTCGAACTTCGTGAAGAGGCGATCGACCTCCTCGGCGAACTCCCGATCGAAATACGGCATCACCCATCCGCCGAACTTGAACCCCTTGGTCGGATCCTCCGACGGCCCGCCCGGCGCCTGCATCACCCCGTCCATCGAAACCATCGCGCCCACGATCACTTTCCGCATGGCTGTTCTCCTGTTGGTTGCTCGAGGTCAGCGCTTCGTCAGGTAGTGAACCGCGATGACACCCGACCCGAACGTCTTCGCCGAGCGCAGCTCGAGCCGCGTGCGCGCCTCGCGCTTCGCGAACAGCGGCAGCCTGCCACCGAGGATCACCGGCTGCAACGTGAGCCGCCACTCGTCGACCAGATCCGCCGCCGCGAGCGCGCGCGTGAGGGTCGGGCTGGCGAAGATCATGATGTCGCCACCTGCCTTCTGCTTCTCGGCGCGGAGCGCGCCGACGATGTCATCGCCGACCACGCGCACGTTCGGATTCTTCGACGCCGCCAGCGTGCGAGACGCGACGATCTTCTTCACGCCGTTGTACCAGCGCGCGTGACTCTTCGTGTGCGCGCCGGCGTCGGGCGCGTCACCCGCGGTGGGCCAGTAGCCCTCCATCATCTCGTACGTGACCCGTCCATAGACGGCGAGGTCGACGCTGCCGATGAGCGGATAGGTGTGATCGGCGAGCTCGTCGTTGAAGACGACGAAATCCATTTTTCCGGCAGGATCCGCCATGAAGCCGTCGAGAGAGATGTGGGCGAGGGAGATGATGTTGCGCATGGGAGTCCGTCCTTTCAATCAGGCGACGAATGGACCGTCGAGCGATCGACAACCACCGCGAAAAAATGATCACGGAGCTAACCTGTGGAAAGTACATGACGCTTGCCGGAGGCGCGGCCCCGAGAGGCGATAAAGTTGCCATGCCAGCTTGCTGGTGAAGATCTCCCGGCTGCTCTCGGCGTTGTGCCGTTGGACGGGCGTTTCCGGAACCAAGTAGGCCGCGCCGAGGTGATTCGGCGCTCGGCCCGTCAGGGCTGAGCGCGCCGCGCGATGACTTCCAGCAGCCCATCGAAGGCGTCGCGCAGGGCCCAGGCTTTCGCCACGCTCCCCCGCCGCCCGTCGGCTTCGCGCAGTCCCTCGCCGAGGGCCTGCTTGGCGGCCGCGCAGCCGCCGAGGCTCTTGGTCAACGCCTTGACGGTCGTCTCGTAGATGCTGAAGCAGGAGTCGAACTCGCCGTCGTTGTACATCGGCGCGCCCACCTCGATGGCGCTCTGGATGGTGCGGCCCAACTTGGTGACCGCCTCGGGTGAACAGTCAGCGAGCACGGCGAGCGAGTGATGCGGAACGTGCCTGGGCGGCGGCGCCGGCAATTTCGCCGGCTTCGCGCGGGGGCGTCGCGCGATGACGTCGAGCAGGCCGTCGAACGCGTCCCGCATGGCCCACGCTTTGGCCGAATAGTCCGCGAGCCGGTCCGCGCGCTCCATGCCGGCGTCGAGCGCCTGGGCCGCGGGGGCACAGCCGGTCACCTTGCGCTTGATCTCTCTGCCGGTCGACTCGTAGATGCGGTAGCAGGCTTCATGCTGCCCGTCGTTGTAGAGAGGGACGCCGATCGAGATCGCGTCCTCGATCCGCTTCGCGACCTCCGCTCGGGCGGCATCCGAGCAACTATCGAGAAACCCGGCGTCGTGCCGCGGAACGCTCGCCCGGAGACCGGAGCCCGTCGTCGCCGGCGGCTTCCAGCGCGCCGCCGGCGTACCTTTGTTCGCGAGCAGCAGTGGCTTGACCGCGTTGATGGGGATAGCGAAGTTGAGGTTCTGGCCTTGGACCAGCACCAGCGTCGCGACGCCTATGACCTCGCCGCGGTCGTTCAGGAGCGGGCCGCCGGACGAGCCGGGTGAAATCGGCGCGGAGATCTGGAGCAGGCTGAGCTCGGGCGTCAGCTGGCGAACCGCGCTGACGAGGCCGTCCGAGACGGTGTGGTCGAGGCCCAGCGGGTGTCCGATGGCGACGACGCGCTCCCCGGCGCGCACGGACGCACTGTCGCCGAGCGGCAGCGCCGCGGTCTTGATGCCATGCACGCGAAGCACCGCCAGATCGTGAACCTCGTCGATCGCCATCACCTCGAGGTCCGAGAGCTCGCGGGAGTCCGGAAGCACCACGGTGATCGGCCCGCCCGACGCGAGGACATGCAGGCTGGTCGCGACCCGCCCGTCCTTTCCCGCGACGAAGCCGCTGCCGAGACCGCTGCCGGTCTTGATGAGCACGACCGATGCGCTGGCGCGCGCCGAGATCTGCGCGGGCGTCAGGGGTCCCGTCGCTGTCGGTTCGGCCCTCGCGCTGCCGGAAGCTCCGGCCAGCAGCGCCACCGCCGCGAGACACAAGACCTGGCTGGCTCCCGTTGTCATTCGCTCCGATCAACCCTACTCGACTCGCTCAGGGAAGGATACGAGGACCGAAGGTGCGCTCGAACGCCTGCAACCTCTCGCCCGATCGGTCGTGGATGGCGAAGACGACGCGTGAAAACACGCCGCGGAATTGTCGCTCGAGGAGGGCGCGAAACACCGCCGCGACCTCGACCGGATCGTTCCTGAAGACCCCGCAGCCCCAGGCGCCCAGAATGATGTTCTGATGTTGCGCGGCGACGGCGAGCACGTGAGCGGCGCGCCGCTCGAGCGCCGCCTTGATCGCCGGGCGCGCGTCGGGATCGCGCTTCAGCGCCTCGCCCGCGTTGGGCGCTGGCGAGGTGATCACCGACGCGAGGAACGGCTCCTCGAGGAGATTCAGCTTCTCGTCCCGGAAGAAGGGAACGTCCGGCGAATAGATCAGGTGATCCGTATAAAGCATCGAGGCCAGGCCGCGGTTCGCGTCGTAGTACGCCCGCTGCGTCAGCTGGCAGTGATACAGGGCCGAGCAGCGCGCCAGATCTTCCTCCTGCGCCTTGGCGCCGCCGAGAAATCCGCCGCCGGGGTTCTTGGCTGAGGCGAAGTTCAGCAGCACCGAGCGCGGAACTCGGCGCGCAGCCCGCGCGGTGGTCTCGTCCGTCACCTCGATCTCCGTCGGCAGGGTGCCGGGCGTTCGCGCCGCGACGAGCCGCGCGAGAGCCTCCGGTTCGTAGAGGCGCGTCGCCTCGATCGCAGCCTTCGCCGGAATCGCGACGGTCTTTCCCGACGGGGCGCGGTATTCGCCGCGCTCGACGATGGCGAGCGTCTCCTTCGCGACCCCGGCGAGCGACATGCCGCCATTCCATCACATCTGCGACTATTGCGGCGCCCGGCGGCTCAGCGCCTCACTGCGCTTCGAGGACGAGCACCCAGTCGCTGAACCCGTCGGCGTGGCTACCGGCCGGGGGCGCGAAGGTACGCGAGCCTGAATTCGCGAAGGGAGAGCCCGAGATGGCGGTGAAGGTCCCGCTGGTGGGGTCGTACCAGCGGGCGGTCGTCGGGCCGGCCAGCTTGGACATGACGACAGTCAGGGTTCGCGCGGTCGGCATGTAGGTCATGACCAGGGCGCCGTCCGGCGTTCGGGCGGTCGTCGCGCAGGTGTTGTCCTGCGCGTTGGGAGACCCGGTCCCCTGCGTGGTGTTGGCTGGCAAGCAGTTTCCGAGCCCGGCCGTCACGACGGTGTGGGCCTCGTCCGGCACCAGCTGCCACCAGCGGCGCGCCTCGAACAGCGACTTGACGAACGCCATTTGCGGGGCGCCCTTGTCGCCGGCGAGCCGTGATTGCCAGGTGGCGTTGTCGAGAATGAAGACCTCCCAGTGGTTGCCGTAGAACTGTCCGGTGGCGCCGCTCAGGTTCGACCAGTAAGCCTGCGTCCTGATGTCGTGCGCGTTCGTGAGATGCGTGCCTCCCTCCGCGTTCTCCTCCTCGTAGTTCCCCTCGATGAAGATGTTCGGGAGGTGGGGGGACCGATCGTAGTCGTGGAGCATCAGCACGTAGGCCGGGTTGTAGGAGTACGAGAGGTTCATGTTCGCGAAGGAGGGCTGCCACAGGGAATCGTCGAGCGTGCTCGAGTACGCCGGCCAGTCGAGCTCGATCGATTGCAGCTGCGTGGAGACGTCGCGGATCCCGAGCGCCACTGCCTTGACGAGCGGATCGTCCGTGCCGTTGACGTGGAAGTCGTTGCCGCTCATCCACGAGACATTGGGCGACGACCGGTAACGTGTGCCGAGGAACTGGCCGTAGGCGCGCAGCGCCGAGGCGCCGTTGGTTCGAATCGTGTCGATGAAGCCCCCGGTCTCGATGGGGTCGAGGAAGACCGCGATCCCGTGCGCGGCGGCGGCCGCCACGGCCGCGTCGACACGCGCGAAGTACGCCGGATTCGGCTTGGACAGATCGTAGGCGCCGTTCCCGAGCGTTCCGGTGAACGGCCGGATACCGTCGTAGGTGGACGCGTCCGCGCGACCGCCCGTGTATGTGTCGCACAGGAGGTTCACCCAGATCGCGTTGAATCCTTGCGCGGCGCGCGCGGCTGCATACGCGTTCATGTTTGCCGTCGACAGATTCGCGGTGAAGCACTGGGGCGAGTCTCCAGCGACCAGGAACGGCGTTCCGCACGAGGTGGTCAGGGTGCGATCGTTGCCGCCGAGGGGAAAGGTCGCGCAGCCTCCCGAGCCGCCCGCGCCCGCGGAGCCGGTGGTGCCGGCCGTTCCCGTCGTGCCGCCGCTGCCCGCGGAACCGGTGGTGCCGGCCGTTCCCGTCGTGCCGCCCGTACCGCCGCTGCCCGCGACCTTGAAGGCGGCGAGCTGGATCACCCATCCGTTCGGCGCGCTCACGGGCGCGGTCGCGTTGTAGGAGCCCGCCGCGCCCGCGACCTTGTCCTCGGCGATGTCGCCGTCGGGAGAGGTGATGATGCGGGCGGTGTACCCGGTGCCCGCGGTCGGCGTGCCCGTCAGGACCATGTCGCCGGCGACGAGCAGGTCGCCCGTCGCGTGGGTCAGGAGGTTTCCCGTGTCTGCGAGCCCGCCATTGCCGCTGGCGCCAATCGCCGAATCGAACGGGGCAGCCCGGTCGAGGCCGGCGTATTCGAGCACGCGGATGTCGGCGTTCACGGCCGCCGGCGAGAACTGTACGGTGACCGTGTTCGGGCCGCCGGCGATGTTCTTCGCATAGTAGATGCTCTGCGAGAGCGCGGTGCTCTGGCGCGTGGGACCAATCGCCAGGGCGAATGTGTCGCTGCGCGTGTCGGTCACCGACGTCACCACGGCGCTGCCGTCATTCCAGCCCGCAAATACGACGAGGAGGTTTCCCGCCGTCTGCGGCATCCCGAGCGTCACGCTCACGCTCGTCTGCGCGGTCTGAGGCACGGCTGAGGCGCTCTGAACGTTGCTCGGTGCGACCAGCGCGTATTGCCTGCTCGAGGTCGTCCCGCTGAGGTCCTGGCACGAGGCGAGGAAAAGCAATCCCAGGGCGGTGGCCGCGGCCACCGCGGGGCGGCGGCTGGTTCGAATATCTATTTTCATCCAGTGGACTACGTTTCTCGTCATCCAATGGACTACGTAAGCGTCCGCAGCGTGTTGCGCTATGTAGGCAGGCCCGGTTCAGGGGAGACCCGCATCCGCCGGAGATTCCGCGCCGATCTCCTCCCGGTGCGCGCGTGAACTCCGTCGCCTGCACGACAACGGCAAGGCCAGCAGCGTCGCCGGCTATTGCCGATCCAGCACCGCGTGTGCCGTCAGCCGAAAGCGGCCGGTCGGGTAGTCGCGCAGGTATCGCCGCGCGAACGCCGACGCGGCGGGATCGTGCCGGGCCGTGGCCGCTTCGATCGACAGCGCCAGCGCCTCTTCCGCGAGCGCGCCGTTCGGATGCGCGGCGAGGTAGCCGGCCAGCAGCTTCGCGGCGCGATCGGGGTCGTGCTGCTTGCGAAGGGCTTCCACCGCGTCCACGACCGCAGACGGATCCTCGCTGCGCGGGCGGGTTCGCGGCATGTGCGGGCGGTGCGTCTCCGGCGCCGTCGCCGGAAGCTCGACGGGGGCAGGCGCGATCTCTGCCCGCGGCGCCTCGACACGAGCGCGCGGTTCCGCCGGGGCGCGGGCCGCGGTCGCCGGCGCCGGTCCCCGTCGCTGCCAACGCTGCCAACGATGCCCGAGTGCCGCCGCTGCCGTGGCGCCGGCTGCGATCAGGACGACTCCGAACACGACCGCGGGCCGCAGCATCGCGAATCGCTTTCGATGTCGCCCCTCGCGCCGCGCGAGCACCGCCATGTAGATCTGCTGCGTCGTCCCGTCGGAGATCTCGACGCCACTGCGCGACTGCACGAGATCGCGCAGCCGCGCCTCTTCCGGTGTCGCCGCCTCGCCCATTTCGATCAAACGTTCCATGTCTTTGCCGCCTCCGGTCATCGCGACGCCTCGATCAGAGCGGAGAGCTTCTTGCGCGCGCGCAGGATACGCGCCCGCACGGTGTTGAGCGGCGCTCCCTGCATCTGCGCGATCTCTTCCGCGGTGTACCCTTCGATCTCGAACAGCATGAACGCCGTGCGCAGCGGTACGCTGATCCTGGAGAGCAGGCCCTCGAGGAGATCGCGTTTCTGGCGCGCCTCGACGCTCATCACGGGCGTGGGACCGGGCGCGGGCATGCTCTCAGTCAAGGGGACGCTGCGGTTGAAAATGTGCTTCACCCAGAGTTTTCGTCGAAAGTCGCGCACCTGATGGGCGGTGATTCGATACAGCCAGCCGGGCAGGTTCTCGCCGTCGAAGTCCGGCAGGCGCCGGTGCACGACGACGAACACCTCTTGAAGGAGGTCGTCGCGATCGGCGGCCGGGCCGCCCATCGCCCGGATCCAGCGGGCCACCTCGAGCACCCAGCGGTCGTAGACCGCCTTGAAGTCGCGGACGTCCACGTTGACCGCCGCGCGATCACGCCCAGGGACGGACGAAACCGGCCGAGCTGGATGTTCGCTGACCGCCATGACTGACTGGACGACAGATCCGATCGGGCGACGAGGCGCGACGCCCAGTGTACCGCGAACGCGCGTCGCGCTGGTCGTCGGATCGGTCTCGCTGTGGCTCTTGGTGGTGTGCATGCATTCGGCGGTGTGGGCGCAGCAACGCGTGGACGACACGGATCTGGCAGCTTCATCGGCGCCGCGGATCGCGGCGATTGGCGACTGCCCCGGAGCTGACGCGGTCGCCCAGACGATCGAGGTGCTGATTCCGCGACGCGCCATTCCGGCCCCGCGGCGGGGCGCGGAGGTGAACGTCGCGGATCAGGGTGACAGTTACAAGGTGCAGGTCGTGGTCGAGGGGACGACTCACACGCGCCTCTATCGCGACGTCGGTCGAGATTGCGCGTACCGGGTCCGGGTCGCGGCCGTGTTCGTGGTGCTCACGCTGGTGCCGCCCGAGCTGCTGATGGAGTCACCGCCCGCGCCGCCGCCACCTCCTCCCGCTCTGCCGCCGCCACTCGTCGTGGCCGCGCCGCCGCCTCCGCCTCGGCTCTTCCTGGCGCCGGCGTGGCGGCCGTCGCTCGCGCTCGCCGGCGTGCTGGATGTTGCGCCCGCGATGCTGGACGCGCCGTCGATCGTCAGCCCGGGCGCCGAGCTGCGTCTGGCGCTGCACAAGGGGCGGCTCGCCGGCGAGCTCGGATTCGGCGTCCAGCCCGGCGCGGGGTTCTCGCTCGCGGGTGTGAGCGTGCGGCAGCGACGAATACCGATGGACGCCAGCCTCGCGTTCCGTCAGCCCGTGCGGGGCGCCGTCGAGCTCGGGGCGGCGGCCGGCGTCGCCGGCGCGGTGTTCGAGATCGAGGGCGTGAACCCGCCCGTGCGCGGCGAAGGCACGCGCGTCGAGCTCGGCGCGCGGGCGGCCGTCGAGGTCCGCATCGTCACGCCATCTCGCCGCCTGGCCGCGTTCATCGGCGCGCACGCGATCTACTTCCCGCGATCGTACGAGCTGGCGACCACGCCGGCGGGCGTCGTGGGCCACACGCCGTCCCTGTGGGTCGGGGGCCAGCTCGGCGCGTCGCTGTCGTTCTGACCGACGGTCGATCAAGGCGCCACGCGTGACAGAACGAAGTCGTCGACCAGCACGGTCTGCCCGGACGTGGTCACGCTGACCTGACACTGGCCGTTGCTGACGGCGATGTCGGTGATGCTGACATTAGTCCACGACGTCGAGGCGGCGAGCGGCGTGGTCTTGTCGGTGCCGCCGAATCCGCGCGCGGCGAGCTGCGCGCCGGCGCTGCCCGGCCTGACCCAGGCCGAGAGCGTGTACGTTCCGTTGGGCAGGTTGGCGATCGTCTGGCTCAGGCTGGAGGTTCCGGTGAGCTGCCAGGACCATCGCCCCGGGCCGTGCGGCGTCTGAACGTTGGAGCCGTTGCTGGTCGTCCAACCCGCCGGCGTGGTCATGGCGACGCGATCCGCCTCGAACGACGGGTTGAGGACGTAGTTGTTGCGCGGGTCGACGCTCCAGGCGCCGGTGGCCGCGTCGAGCGACCAGTGGGTCAGTGACTCCATGCGCGGCATTCGTCCGCTGAACGACAGCGGCATCCACTGGTTGTAGCCGGCGCCGTTGCCGGCGAAGTCGCTCCAGCGATCGCCCGCGAAGATGATGGTGGTCTGGGCGCTGCCCTTCACCGCGATGAAGAAGCCGGTCTGGGTCACGTGGCTGAAGTCGCGATCGGTCCCGCCCATCACGAGCTCGGCGCCGTACGGGCCGCGGATGTTGGGCGCGGAGACGCAGTAGCTCGGGGAGGCGTTCCAGCCGTGCAGGTCGGACGAGCAGAAGTAGTAGTACCCGTCGTACTTGAACAGGCAGTTCCCCTCGCGGCCGCCCCCCTTGTAGACGAGCACGGCGTTCTCGACGGCGAGGAAGTCGGAGGCGCGCAGCGGCGAGACGTAACGGTTGGAGCGGCCGCTGCTGCTGGAGCTGATCAGGTACGCCTGGCCGTCGTCGTCCTGGAACATCGTCTGATCGCCGGTCGAGCCGTTCACGATCCCGGGCAGGTTGGTCTGGACGTTGTTGTAGACGAAGTTGCCCGTGGGCGTGCTGCTGGTCGCGAAGTAGAGCCCGCCTCCGCCCTGCGCGACCAGCACGTACTTCTGCGTGGCCGCGTGGTAGACGACGCCGAGACGCCCGAACCAGCCGCCCGTGTTGGCGGGCTTGACGGTGTTCTCGAGCTTCCAGTCGGCGAGGTTCTTCGACGAGTAGATCGTGATGCCCGCGAACGAGGTGTCGTCGTTCTTGCCCGTCGGGCTCGCGGCGTAGGTGACCGCGCCGCCGTACTTCACGCCGTACCAGTAGTAGGTGTCGCCGACCTGCAGCACGCCGCCGCCCTGCGAGTAGATCGGCGTGCCGGACGTGTCCTTCCAGAAGCGGTCGTTGATGATCACCGCGCCTCCTTGAACGGCGCCGGCCGCGCCCGTCGGGCCGCCGCCGCTGCCGGACGAGCCACCGACGCCGCCGCCTCCACCGCCCATGCCGCCGCTGCCGCCGGTGCCACTGCCGCCGCCGCGCGCCGAGCCGCCGCCTCCTCCGCGGCCGCCGCTGCCGGACGAGCCGCCGACGCCGCCGGGGCCGCCGCTGCCGGACGAGCCACCGACGGCGCCGCCACCGCCACCGCCCGCGCCGCCGCTGCCGCCCGCGATGCCGGAACCTCCCGCGCCGGCCGCGGCACCGCCGGTCCCGCCGGGCGCGTTGCCACCGGCGCCGCCCGCGATCGAGCCGCCCCTGCCGGCGCCGCCGATCGCGCCGGCGCTGCCGCCCGCACCGGCTCCCCCCGTCCCGGCCGTGCCGCCGGCCGTACCGCTGTCCATGCCGTCGGGCGCCGCCTCCGGCGTGCAACTCGCGAGCACGCCCGCGATGAGAGGCCACACGACCAGGAACGAACGGATCCTTGCGGACATCGGCACCTCATCTAGCGAAAGGGCACCAGCGCGAAGAACTGGTGCACCGCCAGATGCGCCGCAGCCGCTCAGTCGGACACGGGTGCGTCCGACGGGACCCGGGCCGGCATGCGTTGCGCGACGCCGTCGCCCAGCGTCACGTCGTTGCCGTTTCCCGATCGGTCCACGGAGCGCCCGCCGCTGCGATCGTCGTCGAAGGTCCAGTAGGCGACGAGGCCGTTGATCGAACCGTCCAGCGCGTCTGTCCCGTTCTGGCCCACGACCGGACCGTGCTTCATGTCGGCGCGGATCTCGGCGGCGGATCGGGTGATGGCCCAGACCCGCACTTCGTCCATCTCTCCCCGAAAGAGGGCGTTCACGCCGTCGATGCTGCCGAGCCAGACCTGGTTCGGCGTCCGGTCGTCGGGAGCCGTCGTCTGGGCGTCGACCTGCGCGCCGTCGACGTACAGGACGTTGGTGGTGTAGTCGAACGTGTAGGCGACGTGGTGCCATTCGTTCGCCGACGGCAGCGCGGGCGCGGCGGTCAGCACGCGGTCGCCGAAGATGCGGCGCGCGGCGACGGTGCCCGCGTGAATACCGATGCGGAGGCCGCTCTCGAGGTTCAGGCGCAGGACGATGAAGTCCTGGTCGGTGCCGCCCGACTCGAAGCGCACCCACAGCTCGATCGTCATCGTGCCTTCCGCCGTCGTGAAGCCGCCGTTTCCGGCCGTGGCGTAGTCGTCGACACCGTCGAAGCTGAGGGCGTAGCCGGCGCCGCCGTCGACGGGCGGAAGCGGCTCGCCGGTCGGTGCCGCATCCTGGATGCCTGCGTCGGTCGGAGCGGCCACCGGGCCTCCGCACGCGGTCACCGCGAGGCACAGGATCGGTGCGGCCCACGCGCGCATCGCGATATTCTATGCCGCGTGCGGGAGACGCGGGTTCGCTTCCTGACGATCGCCGGCGTCGTCGCGGGTGCCGTCGCGGTCGGCGGCTGCGGCCGGCGCATCGACTTCGGCAGCGAAATTCTCTGGGAGGCGCGCCACGAAGGCGGGGACCTCAGCGAGTGGATCGGCGACGGCCAGGGCGGATCGGCCGCGGATGCGCCCATGGCCGCGATCGCCGCCACGACCGAGCTCGCGCACGGCGGCGCGTATTCGGTGAAGATGACCAACACGGCCGTCGCCGACGTCGCCGCCGCGCGCGTCTGGCGGGAGTCGCCCTATCCCGCGGACGCGTACTACAGCGCCTGGTACTACATCCCGCAGCCGTATGCGCTGACGGCGGTCTGGACGATCATGCAGTTCAAGGGGCCGGACGCGAACGATCCGTCCGCCAGTCGATACATCATCGACGTCGACGTTCGCAGCTTGCCCGGGGGCGAGCTGATCCTCTCGGTCTACGACCACCGCGCGGACTATCTGCGATCGCCGACGCCGCCCACGGCGATGGTGCTTCCCATCGGGCGCTGGTTCCAGGTGGAGGTGCTGTATCGCAACTATTCCGACGACCGCGGCCGCCTCGTCATCTGGCTGGACGGGCAGGTCGACTACGACATCGCCCGCCCGTTCGGCATCAACAACACGGTCTACTGGAGTCTCTGCAGCAGCAGCTACGGCTTCTCGCCCGCCGAAGGCACGATCTACATCGACGACGCGGCGGTCAGCCTCGCGCGCGTGACGCCCGCCGGATCGTTGTAGCGGCGCGGCTCGACCGCGCGGCGCTGCACCAGTTTTCGCGCGCAGCCCCCTTTGCGAGGAGATGAGGTCACTCGCCGCCGTCGTCGCCGCGTCCTGTCTATGCCTCGCCGCATCTTGCGCGCCGACCACCGGCGCCGGGGGCGGTCGGGGTGGAGCTGCCTCCGGAGGGAACGGCGGCAACGGCGGATCGATTGGCGGCTCGGGCGGAGGTGGGGCCGGCGCGGGGACCGGCGGATCGCCCGCGAGCGGAACCGGCGGTTCGATGGGCGGCGCTGGTGGGATCGCCGTCGGCGGCTCGGCGGGCGGAGGCGGCGGGGGCGCCGGCATCGCGGGTGCCGGC
>DATBHU010000482.1:0-1857 GCA_036557265.1 Polyangia bacterium | reverse complement strand
AACCGCTGGAAGTCCTTGCCGTAGGGCGTGTCGAACGCCGCGCCCTCCAGCGCCGCGCGGATCGCCTCCTTGTCCGCCTTCGACGAGACGTCGACGCTCATCAGGTTCTGCGCCTGATCGGCGGCGCCCCGCTGGGTGAAGTTGACCAGGTAGATGGGTGCCCGCCCGCTCTTCACCAGCTCGTCGATCGTCTCGTGCAGCGGCGTCTCGCGGTACTCGAACTCGAGCGGGACCGGGCGCTGCCGCCCGCGCACCACGGCCACCTCGCGCCCGGTGGTCGCGCGCAGGCCGTCGGTGATGACGCGCAGATCGCCCAGCGTCGCCGACATCAACAGGAACAGCGTCCGATCCAGCGCCAGCAGCGGCACCTGCCAGGCCATCCCGCGCTCGCGGTCGGCGTAGTAGTGGAACTCGTCCATGATGACGTAGGCGGCGCGCCCGGCGCTGTCGCGCAGCGCCATGTTGGCGAGGATCTCGGCCGTGCAGCAGATGATCGGCGCGTCGCGGTTGATGGTCGCGTCGCCGGTCAGCATGCCGACCCGTTCGGCGCCGAACAGGCGGCAGAGGTCGAAGAACTTCTCGCTCACCAGCGCCTTGACCGGGCAGGTGTAGAAGGACGTGCGCCCCTCGGCCAGCGCCTTGAAGTGCAGCGCCGTCGCGACCAGCGACTTGCCCGATCCGGTCGGCGTGTTGAGCACGACGTGCCGGTCGGCCATCAACTCGAGCAGCGCCTCCTCCTGCGCCGGGTAGAGCTCGAGGCCCGACGCCGCGACGTACGACATGAAGCGGGACAGCAGCTCGTCCGGCCCGGCGCCGGCCGCCGGCAGCAACGCGGCGAGCGCCGGCGGCTGGCCCCCGTTTCCGGGATCCGGGGTGGATGTGCTCGTGCCAGTGCTGGTGGGTGACGCGATCGACATGGGCGGCGCGCCTGTGCGCCGCCGCAGTTTGCCTCAGAATCCGGCGTCGGGCGCGGGGCATGCGTCGTCCGCGGCGCCGGGCGTCCCGAAGTCGCCGCCCGTCCCGAACGGCCGGGTCGCCGGGCAGGTCGCGCCGCTGTCACGATCGAACACCATCGCGTGCCCGTCGTAAGCGGCGGCGAGCGCATCCCAGCCGACGTGATCGATGACGAGGCCGCCCGCGCACGCGCCGATGCAGAGCGAGAGCTGCTCACCGTCGTTGTTCAGCCCCAGGCGCGTGCCGTACGCGATCGCGATCGGCGCGCCGCCGTTCTTGCTCGCGTCCGCCGACTGGCCGAGCACCAACCTCGCGCCCGGCGCGATGACGCCGGCCGGCGCCGCGACGTCGACGGCGTTGGCGTCCGCGAGGTGCAGGCCGGAGAGATCGAGGGGCGCGCTCGACCGACTGGCGATCTCGATCCACTCGCGCCCGGTGTCCGTGCCGGCGGGATTGACCAGCGCCTCAGTGACGACGACCTCACCCGCGCCGGGCGGACGCGCGGACGTCCCGTCGACGGCGCCTGAGTCGGCGCCGCCGGCATCGAGATCAGCGTCGACGGCCACGTCGACCGCCGTGTCGATGACGGCGTCGACGGCCGCGTCAGCGACGACGTCGCGAACCGCGTCGCGCGCGCCGTCGACGGCCGCGTCGATCGCCGCGGCGTCGGAACCCGCGTCACCGGTGACGGCGTCGACGCCCGCCTCCGGCGCCGACGGCTTGTCGCGACGCGCGCCCCCGTCGTCCGGGCCCGCAGCGCCGGCATCCGCGATCGGCCCGGCGTCCGCGCTCGGCGTCGAGGCCGCGTCCGCGCTCGGCGTCGAGGCCGCGTCCGCTCCCGGCGGCGGCCGCGAAGCGCCCGCGTCCGGCGGCGGGGCTTCGGGCGGCATCGCGCGCGGGCCG
>DATBHU010000481.1:0-17547 GCA_036557265.1 Polyangia bacterium | reverse complement strand
GTTGATGCTCGGAGTGGCCCTGGCGGCGGCGCTGGCCGGGGCTCGGGCGGAGGCTGAGCCGCCGGCGCCGCCCGCGGCGGAGGCGGCTCCGGCGGCGGAGGCGGCTCCGAAGGTCCAGGCCCTCCCGGCGCCCAGGGCCCGCCCGGCTCCCCCGCAACCCCCGCGCGGGGAGGAAGGCTTCATGGTCATCCCGTCGATCGGGATCAATTCGTTTCTGGGCGACAGCGGCCGGGGGACCGGGCCGGGGCTGCGGGTCGGCCTGCTGGCGGGCTCGCGCCTGGCCGAGCGCTTCTCGCTGAACCTCGGGCTGGCGTTCGACAAGGTGAACGTGGACGGACCGGACGCCAGCAGCCTGGTCTTCGACCTCGGCCTGGCGCCGCTGATCCACTTCCCGCAGGAGAAGTTCGAGATCGTGGCGGGCCCGATCCTGGGCAGCTTCGTCGGTCACGCGAGCGTAGGCTCGGGCACGTTCGAATCCTCGTCGTGGACCTACGGCTGGACGGTCGGCGCGAACGCCGGGGTCGTGGTCCCGGTCGGGACGAAGGTGAGGGTCGGCGGCCTGCTCAACTTCATGCTGCGCAACCCGCTCAAGGCGTGCACGACGTTCATGGGCCAGGACGTGTGCCAGAAGGACAGCGTGCCGTCGCAGAAGGTGCTCGCGCTGACCGCGGCCGCGATGTTCTAGTCGCTCCGCGCCGCAGGCGCGGTGTGCGACTATTTTTTTTCAGGTAGCCGCGATCGCGCGCTTCGCGCGCGGGCGGCTAGGCGGCGCTGCCCGCCGGCTCCTGCTGCGTCATGCAGTGGAGCGTGCCGAAGCCCCACACCAGATCGACAGCGTGGATGCCGACCACGCGCCGGGTGGGGAACAGCTGGGCCAGCAGGTTCAGCGCCAGGCGGTCGTTGGGGTCGTTGAACGTCGGCACCAGCACCGCCTCGTTGGCGATGTAGAAGTTCGCGTAGCTGGCGGGCAGGCGGACACCGTCGAGGAACAGCGGCTCCGGCATCGGCAGCGACAGCACGCGCAGCGGGCGTCCGTCGGCGATGGTCATGCGCTCGAGGCGGGCGCGGTTCTCGCGCAGCGGCTCGTAGTTGACGTCGTCGGGGTCGCTGGCCTGCGCGATGACGACGGTGGTCTCGTCGACGAAGCGCGCCAGGTCGTCGACGTGGCCGTGGGTATCGTCGCCCGCGATGCCGCGCCCGAGCCACAGCACCTTGCGGACGCCCAGGTACGTGCCGAGCACCGCCTCCAGCGCCTCGCGGCCGAGGCCGGGGTTGCGCACCTGCTTCTTCTGGTCGAGCAGGCACTCCTCCGTCGCAAGCAGCGTGCCCGTGCCGTTGACGTCGATGGCGCCGCCCTCGAGGACGACGCGCGCGACCCGCTTGCCGATCGCCGCGGTCGGCTCCCAGTGCCGCCGGCGGTCGTGGCGGATGATGCGGTCGTTGACGGCGTCGTCGCGCTTGTGGTTCGCGTACTTCGCCCAGCCGGTGAAGCGCCAGTTGGTGATGGCGACCTCGCCGTCGTCGCTGGTCACGAAGATCGGGCAGTAGTCGCGGGTCCAGCTGCGGTCGGTCGGCGCGCGGAAGAACTCGACCTGCTTCTTGTCGACGCCGACGCGCTTGAGCAGCGCGCGCGCCCGCTTCTCGACCGCCGCGTCGTGCACCAGGATGCGGACGCGTTCGCCCACCGCCACGTGGCGAACGAACTCGCCGTAGACCCAGTCGATGGGGGCGAGCTTGCCGGGCCAGTCGCGCTCCTCGTGCGGCCAGGCGATCCAGGTGGCCGCGTGCGGCTCCCACTCCGGCGGCATGCGGAAGCCGAGCGCGACGGGCGGCGGCGCGGGCGGCGCCCCGCGTGCCTTGCCGGCGCGCGCGGCCGGCTTGGCGCGCTTCGTTGCTCGCTTCATTCGTCGAGGAGACGGCGCGTGATCGGGCCGTAGGCGTCGATGCGGCGGTCGCGCAGGAACGGCCAGTTGCGGCGCACCGTCTCCTGGTGGCGGCGGTCGACGGTGACGATCAGCGTCTCTTCCTTGTCGCGCGAGGCCTCGGCCACCACCTGGCCGAACGGATCGGCGACGAAGCTGCCGCCCCAGAATTCGATGCCGTCGCCCTCGGTGACGCCGGCCGGCTTCTCGAACCCGATGCGGTTGACCGCCGCGACGTAGACGCCGTTGGCGATGGCGTGCGATCGCTGGACCGTCTGCCAGGCCGCCGCCTGACCGGCTCCGAACTCGGCCTTCTCCGCCGGGTGCCAGCCGATCGCCGTCGGGTAGAACAGCACGTCGGCGCCGGCCAGCGCGGTCAGCCGAGCGCCCTCCGGATACCACTGGTCCCAGCAGACCAGCGTGCCGATGCGGCCGCAGGCGGTGTCGAAGGCGCGGAAGCCGAGATCGCCGGGCGTGAAGTAGAACTTCTCGTAGTAGAGCGGATCGTCCGGGATGTGCATCTTCCGGTAGCTGCCCAGCAGCTTGCCGTCCGCGTCGATGATGACGGCGGTGTTGTGGTAGACGCCGGCGGCGCGCCGTTCGAACAGCGACGCGATGATCACCACCTTCCTGGCGCGGGCGGTCTCGGCCAGCGCCGCCGTCGACGGGCCGGGGATCGGCTCGGCGAGATCGAAGTTGGCGTGGTCCTCGCTCTGGCAGAAGTACTGGCTGCGGAACAGCTCGGGCAGGCAGATCAGCTGGGCGCCGCGTCCGGCCGCCTCGTCGATGTGCGCGCGCGCGCGCCGGAGATTGTCGTCGGGATCGGCCGAGCAGCGCATCTGCACGAGCCCGATCTTGAAGGTGCTGGGTGCCGCCACGGTGCGCCTACTATTGCATGAGGGTGAGGATGTTGCCGAGCAAGCGATCCCAGATCGGGCGCGCGGCGACGTAGTGACGATCGGTGTCGGCGAGGACGCGCGCGCCGCCCTCGGGCCCGAGCGCGCCGCGCACGTAGTCGGCGTCCTCGCGCACCCAGGTCGCGATCGTCTCGCGCTCGAGCTCCGGGTGGAACTGGAGGCCGAACGCGCGGCCGATGCGGAACGCCTGGTGACGGCAGATCGGTGTCGACGCCAGCTGCACCGCGCCCGCCGGCAGATCGTAGGTGTCGCCGTGCCAGTGCACGACCAGCGGTTGCGCGGGCAAGCCCGCCAGCGCCGGCTCGGCGACGTTGTGCAGGTCGATCGGCCCCCAGCCGACCTCGCGCGCGGGCACCGGCTTGCCGTCCGCGCCCTTGCGCATGTTGGGATAGACGCGCGCGCCCGCGGCGGCGGCCAGCAGCTGCGACCCCAGGCAGACGCCGAGCACGGGCGCGCCGCGCGCGATCAGGCGGCGCAGCAGCGCGATCTCGCCGGCCAGGAACGGGTACTTCGGGCTGCCCGCGTCGGCGACGCCCATCGGGCCGCCCATCACGATCAGCAGCTGGTCGCGGCCGATGACGTCGGGCACCGGCACGCCGTCGTGCAGGGCCAGCGTCTCGCAGCGGACGCCGCGCGCGGCGAGCAGCGTGGCGATGCGCTCCGGTCCCTCGGTCGGCACGTGTTGCAGGATGAGCGCGCTGGTCACGCGCGCATCTTTGCCCAATCCGGCGGCGGCGCTTCAATCAAAATCGTCTCACCGGAAACCGGATGGCGGAAGCGGACGGAGGCGGCGTGCAGGTGGAGGACCTCGCGCGCCGGCGCGTCCGCGTCGGCGGGGCCGTACTTCGTGTCGCCCACGATCGGGAACCCGGCGGCGGCGAGGTGGGCGCGCACCTGGTGGGGGCGGCCCGCGGAGAGCCGCACGCGCACCAGCGCGGTCGCGGGGCGCCGCTCGACCACCTGCCACGCCGTCTCGGCGGGCAGCGGCTGCCGGCCGCCGCCGACGCGCACGCGCGCGCCGCGGCGGCCGACCCGGCCGATGGGCGCGCTCTCCACGCCGCCGTCGGGCGGCGCGCCGGCCACCTCGGCGAGGTAGGTCTTCTCGCAATCGGCGGCGGTCAGCGCCGCCCGCAGCGCCGGCCAGACCGCGGCGCTGCGCGCGGCGACGAGCACGCCGCTGGTGCCCGTGTCGAGCCGGTGCGCCACGCCGCCCTCGCGCGCGTCGGGCGACGCGCCCGCGCAGTCCGGCCAGCGCGCCACGATGGCGTTGGCGGCCGTGCCGCGCTGCCCGGCGGCGAGCGGGTGCGACGGGATCCCGGCCGGCTTCGCGATCGCGACCAGCGCGGCGTCCTCGTGCAGCACCGCCAGCGGGACCCCCGGGTCGGGCTCGATCGCGCGGCGCGCGGCGCGGTCGGCCCCCGCCAGCGCCGCGTCGTCGATCTCGATCGTCGCGCCCGCCTCGCGCGCGCCGACCTTGGCGCCCTTGCGCGGGCGGTGCCCGTCGATCCGGACCGCGCCCGCCTGCACGAGGCGTCGCGCGGCCGCGACGCTCAGCCCCGGCACGGCCGCCGCGACGGCGTGATCGATGCGCTGCCCGGCGGCGTCGGGCGGGATGCGCGCGCGCGCCATGACCGCTACTTCTTCTTCGGGCCGGCCTTGTCGGCGATCTTTTCGGGCGCCTTGCTCGGCTTGCCGGCCCGGTCCGACTTTTCCGACCTGTCCGACTTGTCCGACCGATCGGACTTCTCCGGTTTCCCCGCCGGCTTGGCCGCCGCCTTCGCGCCCGGCTTGCTCACCGGCTTCCCGTCGATCTTGGCGATGATGGCGGCCGCGGGCTTCCGCTTCGCGCTCGCGTCCGGCGCGTGCGTGGCCGCCGGCGCGCCGCGCTCCGGGCGCTTCGAGCCGGGCGTCATCCCCATCGCGCTCACGGGGCGCTCGTGCATCGCCTCGCCGGTCGGCGAATAGACGACGACGCGGTCGCCCTCGCGCAGCTCGGTGTTGTACGAGAACCGGTTGATGCGGGCCAGATCGCCCGGCGTCAGCCCGTAGCGCCGCCCGAGCTTCACCAGCGTGTCGCCGCCCTTGGCCGTGTAGTAGAGGCGCTTCTTCCCGCGCCGGGCCGCCTCCAGCTCCAGGAACTCCTCCGACCCCAGCGTCACCACCCGCACCTTGGCCGGCTCCAGCAACACCACCCCGGCCGGGTCGAAGTCCTTGCGCACGAAGATCTGGAACACCATGCGCGCGTGCAGCTTCGCGCTCGGATCGACGTTGTTCCATTCGACCAGCTCGTCGCTGCGCACGCCGAACGCGTCGGCGATCTCGTCCAGCGTGTCGCCGTCGCGCGCGCGATAGAACACCCGCTCGCGCCCCTCGTAGCTGAACGATCGCTCGGGCACCGCGACCAGCACCATGTCGTCGTCGGCGGGCGCCGCCCGGCCCGCCACGACGCGCCCGTCGTCGTCGTCCTTGCCGCGGTCGCTCTTGTCGCCCTTGTCCTTGCCTGGGTCCTTGGCGGCGACCGCCGTCCCCCTGCGCGGCACGACGATGGCCGTCCCGGCGCGCAGCTCCGCGCTGTCCTTGACGCCGTTCAGGCGGCGCAGCTCGCGCACCGCCACGCCGCGCGTCCGCGCGACGTCGTCCAGCGTCTCGCCGAAGCGCAGCACCACGGTGTCGGTCGTCTTGTCCGCCGCGCGCGCCTTGTCGATGTTGGCCGCGTAGGCGGCGGCGCAGCCGACGGGCACGCGCACGCGCGCGGCGGCGCGCTCGGGCGGGGTGCGCGCCCGCAAGAACTGCGGGTTCAGCGTCTCCACGACGTCGCTCTTCGCGCCGGCCGCCCGCGCCACCGCCGCCAGCGTCGTCCCCGCCGGAACCTCCACCTCCTCGAAGGCGAACGGCGCGTCGGGCGTGACGTCGGCGAAACCGAACGCCGCCTGGTTCCGCCCGACGATCGCGGCCGCGAGGATCTTCGGCACGTAGAGGCTCGATTCCCAGGGCAGCCCCGACTCGTGCTTGATCAGCTCCCAGTAGTCGTTGGTGTTGTAGCTGGTGATCGAGCGCAGCACCGCGCCGTAGCCGGCGTTGTAGGCGGCGAACACCAGGTACCAGGATCCGAAGCGGACGTAGAGATCCTTGAGGTAGCGGGCCGCCGCGTCCGCCGCGCGCTCCGGATCGCGGCGCCCGTCGATCCAGTAGCTGACCTCGAGGCCGTAGGCGCGCGCCGCGCTGGGCATGAACTGCCAGACGCCGCCCGCGCCGACGCGCGAGCGGGCCGCGCTCTCGAAGCCGCTCTCGATCATCGCGAGGTAGAAGAGGTCGCGCGGCAGCCCGTAGCGGGCCAGCACCTTGTCGAACAGCTCGCGGTAGCGGCCCGCGCGCCGCAGCCAGCTCGACATCACGGCGCGGCCCTTGGGATCGTTCTTGAAGTAGTCGAGGTAGCGCAGCACCTGCGGGTCCCAGCGCACCGGGAAGTCGGGCAGCTTCAGCCCGCGCAGCCAGTCCGAATCGGGGACCGCGGTCGCGCTCTCCGCCGCGGGCGTGGGCGAGCGCAGCTCGGGAGGCACGTCGCCGCTGCCGCCCCAGCTGCCGGGCAGCGACGGCGCGGGCAGGGCGCCGTCGCCTCCGCTCGCTTGCGGCGCGCCCGCGCGCGGGAAGGCCTGCTCCTCGAAGCGGCGCAGCTCGCGCAGCTCGGGCGTCTCCGGCGCGGCGGCGTCGTCGACGGCGACGCCGCGCACGGCGCGCCGCTCGGACAGGCTCTCCTCGCCTGGATCGCGCGTCGCGGCCGGCGGCTTCTGCTTGGCCGGGGTCCCGGCGGCGGCGGCGCGGCCCGCGCCCGTCCCGAGGGCGAAGGCGGCGGCGACCGCGAGCGCGGCGGCCCCGTGGGTCTTCGTTCTGGGCGACTCGACCTTCATCCGGCGGTGGGCTTCTTTCTCGACTACTACGGACAAGCCGGGCGATCGTATCGGATCGCCGGGAGCAATCCAAAATTCCGCGAGCGTTGTCTCGCCCGGGGTGCTATAGATGCCCGCAGCTTTCAAGGAGCAGACATGCCCTTCGGAATGGGATTTGGCGAGCTCGTCCTCATCCTGATCATCGTCGTCGTCGTCTTCGGTGCGACCAAGCTACCTCAGCTTGGCGATGGTCTCGGCAAGGCGATCAAGAACTTCAAGCGCGCCGTGAATTCCCAGAACGAGATCGACGTGTCGCCCGGCGCGAAAGACAAGAAGGGCGAGCTCGGCGACGAGGCCGAAGCGCCCTCCAAGCCCGCCAAGTAAGCAGACCGAATCCGCGCGGCGACGCAGCGGCCCGGGCGCAAACTGCGGCGGCCAAGCCGCACCCTGCTAACGCCATTCGCTAGCCGATCGCGCTGGCGGACCGTGGTAGCAATCGGCGTTTTTCCTGTGCAATTCCGCTAAGGGGTTGTATTGACAGCGCATTTCACATCTTAGCGAAATGGTTGTTTGTATTACACGATTGACCTGTTTTTTTATTTATGACACCCTAGGACAATGACCACAGCACGCACCATCAAGCGGTACGCAAACAGAAAGCTCTACGACACACGCGACAGCCGATACGTGACCCTGGATCACATCGCCGCGATGGTGCGGGCAGGGGACGACGTGAGGGTCGTGGAGAACACGACGCGCGCCGACCTGACGACGGCGACGCTGGCCCAGATCATCTTCGAGGAAGAGAAGAAGGCGCCGCGCCTGTCCGTTGCCGGACTGCGCAAGATCATCCAGGGCGGCATGCCGGCCGCCGCGCCGGCGTCATCCGCCCCCGCCGCCGGGACCCCGGTCCCGCCCGCCGGGACGGCAGGCTCGGGCGGCATCGGCGGCGCCGCCGCCTAACGCCCGACTGCGTTAGCGGCCTGGGGGCCGTCGGCTCTGCGCGCGACCTGGTCGAATCGCGGGCGGCGCCGGGCGGTTCCCCCAAATCAAAAGTCGAAGCCGGCGGACAGAGAGTACGTCTGCTGCGTGCCGGCGCGGTCCTTCGCGCCGTTGGGCTGCGAGCTGTCGGTGCTTGAACCGGCGAGCGCGAACTCCGCCTGGGCGGCCACGAACAGGACGTAGAGCTTCAACTTGAAGCCGCCGAAGAACCGCTGCCGCGTGATGATGTCCTGCGACGGGAACGTGAAGTTCGCGTTCAGGTCGTCGCCCGCGCCCGCTTGGGAGGCAGCGCACTGCGGGTTGGTCGACGGCAACCCCCCCGGCTGCGCGTACGCATCGCACTTCGGCGTGGCGTCGATGACGCCGCTGTGCGCGCTGATGAACAGCACGCTCCAGCCGACGAACGGTTCGATGCGGGCGGTGCCGCCGATGTCGAACGCCTTCGAGGCCAGCAGGTCCAGGCTGTAGACGTTCAGGTCGACCTCGGAGGTGCCGAGCAGCTGCGAGGCGCCGCCGCGCACCGCGAACGACGGCAGCCACCAGCCGTGAAAGCCTTCCTGGAGCGCCAGCTTCGCGTAGCCCTGCAGCACGTACATCCGCGATCCCAGGATGCTGAGCGCGCCGGCCCCGAACTCGAACGCGGGCAGCGGTAGCCACAGGCCCTTGCGCACGTAGCCGCCGACCGTCGTCAGGTAGGAGTCGGGCCGGCTGGCGGCCGTGTTGTTGGGATCGACCTTGGAGATGCCGTCCCAGTAGGACCGCCCGCTGACCTGCCGGTCGGGGTTGATCTTGGTGACGCCGAGCTCCGCCGAGAACTGGAAGCCGGCGAAGCCGAGCGTATCGGCGGGCGTCATCAGCCGCGGCGCGATCGCGACGCCGAGCTCGGACATCAGGCTGCGGAAGCGCGTCTGGCCGTCGGCGTCGGGGACGGTGTTGACGACGCGCCCGGCGGCGTCGCGCATCACCCAGCCGCATTCGTTCACCTGCGCGTCGGCGTTGTATTGCGGCGGGCAGAGGTTGAGCAGGCGGAGATCGTTCTTCCCTGCGTGCGCGCGCCCCTGTCCCGCCAGCCCGGCGACCCCGACGGCGCAAAGCAAAAGGGGTAGGCGCCGCGCCCTGGGGAAGGCCATTGCCGTGTACGGTACGGTTTGGCGTCGAAGGGTGTCAAGGAAGCTCGTGCGCGGCGGGCCGCCGTCACGGGCGCCGGCACCCACGGCGCGACGGGGGCAGACCTGCTAACGTGCCCGTCACTCATGCCCCCGGCCGATCGCCGCGTCATCTTGCGCAGCCTGCTCCGCTTCGTCGCGGCGCTGGCGATGGTCGGGCTGGCGACGGCGTTTCAGTTCGCGCCCGCGGCGTGGCTGAGCGACGAGACCCGTTGGACGTTGCTGGCGATCGCCGTCGCGCTCGGCATGGGCTGGGTGCTCGTCGAGCTCCTGAAGCTGGGGCTGGAGCGGCTGGTCGGCTTCCGCTACCTGCACCGGGGCCGGCGCTCTCGGTGGGCGCTGATCGGGCTCGCCGTCGGCGTCGCGTCCATGGTGGTGGGATTCGTGGTCTTCGCGCTGGTCCGCCCGGAACACAACCACCGCGCGATCGAGACCGTCGCGGTCGTCTGGATCCTGGTGGGAGGGCTGTTCGCGGTGGTGTCGCTGCTGCTCCGGGTCTTCTCGGTCTACACCACGGTGTCGACGATGGGCGTGGTGCTGGGCGTCGCGTCGCTGATCGTCGTCTTCGGCGTGACCAGCGGCTTCGAGCGCGAGTTCCAGGACAAGGTGCTGGCGCTGAACGCGCACCTGATCGTTCAGGCGTACGGCGACGCCGACTTCGAGGAGCTGGAGGACATCCAGAAGCGCCTGGCCGGCCTGCCCGGCGTGGTGCGCATGGCGCCGTTCCTGTTCTCGGCGGGCGAGGTGATGATCGGGCGCGTCGGCGCGAACCTCAAAGGGATCGATCTCCAGCGCGGCGCCGACGAGCTACGCCACGCGCTGCAACAGGGGACGGTCGAGGACCTGACCCGTCCGGCCAGCTGTCCGCTGCCCGGGACGACGCCGCCCAGGACCACGAACGACGTCGGGCGCATCGCCATCGGCGCCGAGCTGGCGCACAAGCTTCACGTCAGCGTCGGCGATTGCGTCCCGATCATGGTGCCGTTCAGCTCGGGCGCGACGGACGCGCCGGTCTCGTCGCTGTTCAAGGTGACCGGCATCTTCCGCATGGGCTTCAACGAGTACGACACGCGCATCGCCTACGCGAGCATCGCCGACGCGCAGCGGTTGGCGAACGTGCGCCGCCTGGTGTCGGGGGTCGAGCTGCGTTTCGCTGACCCGATGCAGGCGCTGGTGGTGGGGCCGGAGGTCCAGCGGCGGCTCGGCAGCCCGCACCACCTGGTCGACTGGAAAGAGCTGAACGGCAACCTGTTCAAGGCGCTGCAGATGCAGAAGGTGGTGATCGTCCTGATCTTGGTGATCATCGTGGTGGTCGCCGCCTTCAACATCGTGTCGTCGTTGACGATGATCGTGCTGTCGAAGGTGCGCGAGGTGGCGATCCTGAAGTCGATGGGCGCGCCGTCGTCGATGGTGGCGCGCATCTTCCTGATCGGCGGGACGGCGGTCGGCATGCTCGGCACCAGCCTCGGCATCGGCTACGGCCTGCTGGTCTGCCTGCTGGCCCGCCTCTACGGCTATCCGCTCGACCCGAAGGTCTATCTGATCGGCGAGCTGCCGGTGCAGATCCGGCCCGAGGAGCTGGTCGGCGTTGCGCTGGCGACGATGGCGATCGCCTGGGTGGCCACGCTCTACCCGGCCCTGCGCGCCAGCCGGATGGGCGCCGTCGAAGGCCTCCGCTACACGTAACTAGAGCTTGAGCTTCTGGGCCATGTCGCCGCCCGGAGAGGGCTGCTGGGCCTGCTGCTTCTGCGCGGCCTGCTCGTCGGCGTTGTACTTGGAGGGGCACTTGGCCATGATGCCGTCGGGGATGACGGAGATCTGATTGTCCGCGGTCAGCGTCCCGCGCACGATCACCTCGGCGCCGCTCTTGAACGTGTCGGGGACCAGGCCCTCGTAGTTCGCGACGATGTTCGCGGCCGGGCGATCCGGACGGCTCTTGATCTTGAACCGGTACATCAGCGTGCCGCGCATCTGTTCGATCGATCCGTCCGCCACCACCCCGTGCACCTGAAGCTTCTTGCCGCGGAACGAGTCGGTGTTCGACATGACCTCGTCGACGAACTTGTAGTACTCGGCGCCCTTGCTGATCGACGCGGTCAGCAGGATCGCGACCGCGCCGCCTATCACGACCACGGTCGCCAGGATCTTCAGGGCTGCGGCGCGCGAGGGCGGAGGAGGGGCGGCAGGCTCGCTCATGCCTGGGAGCGTAGCGCCATCCGTGAGGGATTCAACCTTGCTGGGCGCGGTGGGCGATCTCGCTGAAATAGCGGCAGAAAAGCTCCATGCCGCCCGACGCCTGGCCCCAGTCGTAGTTCTCGTTGATGGCGTGGTAGCCGTGCTCGGGCAGCGACAGCCCCAGGAACGTCACCGGCGCGTTCAGGGTCTTGCGCATGGTCAGCACGGCGCCGATCGACCCCCCTTCGCGCACGAAGGCCGGCTGCTTCCCGAACGTCGCGCGGGCGGCGGCCGCGGCCGCGTCGTTGGTGGCGCCCTCCATCGGCGCCAGGTACGGGTCGAGCGACGCCTCGTGCGTCACCTCGGCGTCGGGCAGGCGCGACTTGATGAAGCGCTTGATCGCCTTGAACACCTTGTCCGGCTTCTGATCGGGGACCAGGCGCGTCGACAGCTTGAGCTCGGCGCGGTGCGGGACGATGGTCTTGATGCCCGGCCCGGCGTAGCCGCCGACCAGGCCGTGCACCTCGAAGGTCGGCGCGGCGGTCAGCGCGACCAGGCCAGCGAGGTCGTCGCGGATGGGCCGCAGCGATCCCAGCTCGTGCGCGGCGGCGAAGCGCTTGCGCGAGAAGCGGGCCCGCGCGAAGGCCTTCTTCTCCGTCGCCGACAGCTTGCGCACGTCGGCGTAGAAGCCGGGGATCTTCACCTTGCCGGTGCGCGCGTCGTAGCAGTCCGCGACCAGCGCGGCGAGCTCGCCGATCGGGTTGCGCGCCAGCCCGCCGGTGGTGCCGGAGTGGACGTCCTTGGCGCCGGTCTCCAGCGCCACCGTGAAGCCCATCAGCCCGCGCAGCCCGTACGAGATCGACGGCTGACCCGCCGCGATCCAGATCGTGTCCGAGACGACGACCGAGTCGGTCGCGAACGGCGCGCGGCCGCTCGCGGCGTCGCCCGCCACGGCGGCGGCCAGGCCGGCCGCGAAGTGGGGGCTGCCGATCTCTTCTTCCAGCTCCCACAGGAACTGGATGTTGGCGCGCACGCCGTTCTCGATCGCCAGGCGCGCGCCGTAGAGGGCGGTCAGCGCCGGTCCCTTGTCGTCGGTGGCGCCGCGCGCGAACCAGCGCGCCGGCTTGTCGGCGGGGACGCTCGCGTCGCGCGTCAGCTTGAACGGCGGCGTTCGCCAGCCCTCGCCGTCGCCAGGCTGCACGTCCAGGTGGTTGTAGACCGTCACCGTCGGAAAGCTGGGGTCCTGGATGAAGCGGCCGATCACCAGCGGGAAGCCGCCCGTGTCGACGACGTCCACGCGCGCGCCCGCGTCGCGCAGCAGGTCGGCGCCCATCCTCGCGCAGGCGCCCATCTCGGCGCGGCGCCCGGGATCCATGCTGACGCTCGGGATCCCGCACAGAGCCGTCAGGTGTTCCTCGAACGCCGGCGCCAGCTCGGCGATTCGTTGCTTCAGCCTCCCGCCGTCGATCATCCGCCGATTTGTACCATCGCCTTGCGCGGTCCGCCGAGCCCGATCAGCTGAAAGGTGTGCCCCGGGCGCTTGGCCGCCAGGGCGGCCTGGATCGCACCGGTCACCGCCGCGGTGCCGCCGGCATGGAGGGGGCCGCGCAGGTCGACGGCGTCGTCGTGCGCCAGGCAGGCGTGCAGCGCGCCCGCCGTCGACAGGCGAAGGCGATTGCAGGTCGTGCAGAAGTGCTCGGTCATCGCCGAGATGATCCCGAAGCGGCGGGCCGGCTCGCCGGCCGCGCCCCCGCCGCCGCCCTCCTGTTCGAGGCGAAAGTAACGGGCAGGCCCGCCTCCCCGCGCCGGATTCGGGCCGCCGCCCTCGTCGTCGGCGACGACGCGCGCGCCCGACCAGCCGGCGGCGACGCGGCGGCGGATCTCGGCGGCCGACACCTGCGCGCCCGCGTCGTACGCGCGGCCGCCCGCCATCGGCATCTCCTCGATGAAGCGCGGGATGAGGCCTCGCGCCCACGCCCAGCCGGCGAGGCGATCGAATTCGTCGTCGTTCACGCCGCCCAGGGCGACCGTGTTCAGCTTGATCGACGTGAAGCCGGCGGCGCGCGCCGCCTCGATGCCTGCGATCACGCGCGAGAGCTCGCCCCGCCGGGTGATGCGGCGGAAGCGCTCGGCGTCCAGCGAGTCGAGGCTGACGTTGAGGCGGTCGACGCCCGCCGCCCGCAGCGGCGCCGCCAGCTCGGGCAGGCGATGACCGTTGGTCGACAGTGCGATGTCGTCGATGCCCGGGATGTCGCGCAGCAGCCGCACCAGCGACACCAGATCGCGGCGCACCGTCGGCTCGCCGCCGGTCAGGCGCACGCGCCGCACGCCCAGCGCCGCGAACACGCGCACCAGCGCCGCGATCTCCTCGAACGACAGCACGTCGGCCCGGTCGGCGTGCTCGACGCCGTCATCGGGCATGCAGTAGGTGCAGCCGTAGTTGCAACGATCCGTCACCGAGATGCGCAGGTAGTCGATGACCCGGCCCTGCGGATCGATCAAAGGGCGCGACTGCCGCTCGATCGACGCACCAATCCCGATGGCGCCCTCAGCGCTCATGCTGGTGATGATGGTGATGGGGATGATGATGACCAGAGCCCGTCCGGCGGAGCTGGCCGACCGCGTGGGCGAGCTCGGGCGCGATCAACCGCCGCACCGCCAGCTCGACGGCCGCGGGCGAGCCCGGCAGCAGGAACACCAGGGCGCCGCCCACGACGCCGGCGTCCGCGCGCGACAGCATGGCGGCCGGGCCGACCTCCTGGAACGACAGCATCCGGAACAGCTCGCCGAACCCGGGCAGGCGGTGTTCGAACAGCGGGCCGATCGCGTCCGGGGTGCGGTCGCGCGGGGCGACCCCGGTGCCGCCGGTGACGATCACGGCGTCGCTTTCGCCCGCCAGCCGGGCCACCGCCTCGCGCAGCGCCGCCGGCTCCTCGGCCAGCAGGTCGTCCGCCGTGACCTGGAAACCCGCCTCCTCGATCAGGCGGCGCAGCACGCGCCCGCCCTCGTTGGTGTCGGGTGTGCGGCTGTCGGACGCCGTGACCAGCGCGACGCGCACCGACCCGGCGGACGGCGCGCGCGCCTTGTGATCGGCGACCGGCCCGTCGGGAACCATCGCGGCGCGCGCCTCGGCTTTCCTAGAGTGCGATCACGCCGGCGACCAGCCCGGCGACGCCGGCGCCCGCCAGCAGCAGCGACGCCGGCCCCCAGCCGCGCGCGGCCAGCCGACCGGTGCCCCAGGCCAGCGCGAACCCGGTGATGGTCGGCGGCAACATCAGCGTCACGTACCCGACGCCGCTGACCACCAGCCAACGCGGCGCGTGGGCGAGGTGCCACAGCTTGAACACGATCGCGACGCCCAGCAGCCACCCGAACAGGAAGGTGCCGGCGACGACGATCGAGAACGGCGAGCTGCGGAGACCTGCCGCGTCCGATTCATTCGTGCCGAACACCGGCAGAGCATGGCGCGCGTGCCGCGTTGACGCAAGAGCGCGTGCATGGCACAAACTGACGATGTCGATGCTCGACTCGGTGAAAGACGCGGTGCTCGGGCGCGCGATGAGGTTGATGAGCGACCCGCGGCTGTCGCGCGTCATGGGCGATCCGCGCGTCATGAACGTCGCGATGAAGGCGGTCGGCCTCGGGGGAAGCATCAAGGCCGAGCTCGATCGCGCCAGCCGCTTCGCCGCCGGGCTGTTCGGCCTCGCTACACAGGAGGAGGTGTCGGCGCTCCGCTCGACGGTACAGACCCTGGAGGACAACCTGTCCGCCCGGGAGTCCAAACCCGGCGGGTCCTCCGCCTAACCCGGCGCGTCTCGGGCGGGTCATCCACGGCGGGTTCGCCGCAAAAATGCCGACCTCGACTCTGACCGCCCCACGGCTCGTTCTCGTTCGCATGGCAGAGGCCGACGACACGACGCCCGACGAGGTGCTGGTCAAGCGCGCCCAGGGGGGCGATCGGGCCGCCCTCGACCGGCTGGTGCGCCGCCACCAGCGCGCGCTGTTCGCGCTCTGCTTGCGCTACGTGCGCGACACCGACGAGGCCGCCGACCTCGTGCAGCGGTCGTTCGTGCGCGCTATGGGCAAGCTCGCCGACCTGCGCGACGCGAGCGTGTTTCGATCGTGGCTGCTGCGCATCGGCGCGCACCTCGCGCTGAATCACATCCGCGATCACGCCCGCTTCGTCGCGGACGACGGCGAGCTCGAGGCCGGGCTCGGCGACGATCGCGCGCCGTCGGCCTCGGCGGCGCTGGACCGGTTGGAGGCGGCCGAGCAGGCGTCCGCGCTGCGCGCGGCGGTGAACGGCCTGCCGACCAAGCAGCGGATGACGCTGGAGCTGCGCATCTACGAGGACCTACCCTTCCGCGACATCGGCGAGGCGCTCGGGATCAGCGAGGGCGCCGCCAAGGTCAACTTCCACTACGCCGTGCGCAAGCTGCGCGGTACGTTGTCGCCGGCCGACGGCGGGGGCGCCCAGCGCGGCGGAAAGTTCAAATGAAGAACGACGGGGAATCGCCGATCTGTCGCCAGGTGTGGGAGCGCGCGGTCGGCTCCACGCTGGGCGCGGAGGATCTGATGGCGGACGCGACGCTGGCCGCGCACGTTGGTTCGTGCGTCACCTGCTTCCGCTCCGTCTCCGAGCTGCGCGATGCACCGCGCCTGGCGGCGGCGCTGCGCGCGGACGCGCCCGCGGCGGCCGTCTCCGATCGCTTCTGGGACGATCTGGCGGCGCGCACGACCGGCGCGGCCGCGGCGGCTTTGACGGCCGGCACCCGCAAGCGGCGCCTGCTGCGGGTGACGGGATTCGCGACGACGCTGGCCGCGGCGGCGGCCGCCTTCGTGCTGGTCGCGGGCCACGGGCGCTTCGTGCCCCCGAGCGCAGGCCCCGGGCCGGCGGCGCGCACGGCCGCGATCGCGACGGGGGTCGGAGCCGTCGACGACGAGACGGCCGGCGAGGGGGTCGACGTCGCCGATCTGGATGAATCGGCGCTGCGCCGGCTGCTCGATCGGCTGCGCGCGCACGCGCCGGCGAACGTCGCGGCGCTCGCCGCGGTCAGCGATGGGCAGGACGCGACGGATTCGGCGCTCGAGGACGACGGGGTGAGCGACCAGCTGGCGGAGCTTGACGGACCCGCGCTGCTGCGCGTGGAGCGCTCGCTGGCGGGGGCGCCCCTTTGAGATCAGCCGTCGCCGGGATGCTCGCGGCGGCTCTCCTCGGCGCCGCGCCGGGCCCGGCTGCCGCGCAGTCACCGCGGCACGCGCCCCCGGCCACCGCGGCAGGCACGCCCGATCGACGGACGCCGGACCAGCTGCGCAAGGAGGTGCTGGAACGGATGCGCGCCCTGCGCGCCTGGCGGATCGTCGAGGAGCTGAAGCTCGACGAAAGCACGTCCGCGCGGCTGTTCCCGATCCTCGCCAAGTACGACGAGCAGGAGCTGGCGCTGGCGGACGAACGGCGCGACATCGCGCACGAGATCCGGACGCTGCTCTCGGCCCCCAGGCCAGACGAGGTCAAGCTGAACGCGGCCATCGACCGGATGCTCGCGAACCGCCGCAAGCGCATCGCCTCGAAGGACGAGCGCATCAAGGATGTCCGCAAGGTGCTGACCCCGGTTCAGCAGGCAAAGCTGATCCTGCTCTTGCCGCGCCTCGAACGGGAATTCGCGCGCGCCATCCAGGATGTCGCCGAAAGCCACGACGACGGCCACTAGCGGCGCGCCCGCGTCGCGCGCGGGGGCCGCTCGCCGCCGCGGCGGCTAGAACGTGTAGCCGACCGCGCCGCCCAGGAAGAACGCGTCGTAGAAGCCGCCCTCCAGACGCGCTTCCCAGCCGCGAACCTGCGGCAGTCGGAAATCGACGCCGATCACCACGTTGACGATCGGCAGCACGGACGGCTTGTTCGGATCGGCGAACCGGTGCGGATCGTTCTGGTCGTCCGGTCCGGGCGTCAGGATCGACGGCGTCAGCCGGAGCGTGCTGCCTCCGGTGGGCGTCACCCCGACCGGGTAACACCGGTTGATGTCGCCGGCGTTTTCCTCGGTGCACTGCGGGCCGTTGCTGGTTCGGTAGATCTTGCCCGGGATGTAGGCGACGCCGATGCCGGCGCCGTAGTGCATCCCGAACCACTCGTTGAACAGCGTGTGCCAGATGAATGACACGTCGGCGCCCCACAGCGCGAGACCGCTGAACTGGACGTAGTCGGTGTCGGTCATCGCGTTGTGTCCCTTGCCCAGCCAGTTGCCCTCGGGCGGCGACATGTTCTGGTAGTTGAACGACAGCACGATGTCGAAGTTGGCCTTGCGCCGGAACAGCTCGACGCCCGTTCCCCAGGTCGACAGCGGCACGTTCTTCTTCGTGAACAGGTTCAGCAGCCACGACGGGACGGTGATCCAGCGCAGACGGGCCGCGACGCCGTAGGAGAGGTCGGCGGGGCGCTGGGCGGGGATCTCCTCCGCCAGCGCGCCGGCCGACACCACGG
>DATBHU010000480.1:0-3554 GCA_036557265.1 Polyangia bacterium | reverse complement strand
CGCAGCGGGGCCGGGATGGCATGGGACCACTTCGAGCAAGGCCCGCGCCTGCGAATCGTTGACTACGTCGAGGACCGCGACCTCTGGCGGCACAGATTGCTCTATAGCAAAGAGGTTAACGCCTGGATTTCGACGCTGGAGTTCGACTTCGCCGTCTGGGACGAGGCCGCATCGACCGACTTCGAATGGATGGTCCGCAATGGTAAGGTCGCGCTGGCGAAGACGGACCAGTACGTGCGCGAGGTGAAGAAGAATGCTCGGCGCGTTGTCTTCGACGGTCACTCGGTTCTGTGCGTGAACGCGCCCCAGGTCGATGTCTCCGAACTCGGGCACGCACTTGCGCAGGGCGAACTCTTCGCGGTGGCGTGGTGGCAGCAGGCAGACGGCATGTTCCAGTATTCGCTGCGCTCCATCGGCGGCTTCGACGTCTCGGAGGTAGCGAAGCGATATGGCGGTGGCGGGCATAAGAACGCGGCTGGCTTCCAGTCGCCGACGATGCTGTCGTTGGTGACCCCATGAGCCGCTCCGACCTCCGCGCCGCGCTGCAACCCGATCCTACTCAACAGCAATGCCACGACGGAAAGCAGGGGCGATGAAGATCAAGTTTACCCCGCGCATGTACGACGGCGGCCAACGTCACCGTCTCGTGGCGGTCCTGCAGGAGAAGCGCGGTGACGTGCTGGTGGAGCGGTTCTCGGACATGCCCGAAGGCGAGTGGGCGGAGATTCCGATCACGAAAATCCTGCGCCCGAAGAAACGCCGCCGGTGACGCCTGTCACGTGAGCGACGCCACGCAACTCGATCCGGTGTTAGTGCCCGCAGGTTTCGAAACCATCACAAGTAACACTGCGCGCCAGCGCAGCTAGTCAGACGCGCACTGTTTGCGCGAAAGTAACCGCCGCTCGCGGAAGGGGGACGCACGGCCGGTGGACGACGAGACACTGCTGCGCGCCCTGCGGGAGGTGCGCGAAGAGATCACGGCGCTGCGCGCTGGGTCGCGGACCTCCGGCGCCGATCTGATCTTCGCCGACGAGTGGAAGCGCTACGCCGACAGCTTCGCGCGCGAGCCGTGGGCCGCGAACGTGCGCAGCCTGATGACTCACGTGGTGGCCCACTTTGGGACGCTTCCGATGAGCGGCGTCACCATCGAGGAGTGGGAGCGGTATGTAGACGCGCGCATGGCGGTGACCACCCGTCTCGGCAAGCCGCCGGCGCGCGGAAGCGTCAACACCGAGCTGAAGCGGCTCAAGACGTTCCTGCGCTGGCTCGAGGAGCGGAAGCGGATCGCGCCGTCCGAGCTCCACCGCGCGAAGCCGCTCCGGGATCGGCCGGGACGGCAGACGGAGATCCATGACGACGGGCTCGAGCGGGCGCTGGCCATCGCGTCGCCGCTCATGCGCGCGATCATCCTGATCGCCGTCGACACCGGCATGCGCGCCGCCGAAGTCCGGACGCTCGCGTGGCGCCAGATCAATCTCGCCACCGGCCGGGTAACCGGCTACTGGTCGAAGTCGAAGACCCGCAAGGCGCGCACGCCACGGCTCACCGAGCGCGCGATCAAGGCCCTCTGCGACATGCCGCGGGCCCTCGGCAGTGACTACGTGTTCGCCAATCCCGACACGAAGAAGCCCTACGGCAAGTCCTGGGTGTGGTCGCGATGGCGGGACATCTGCGTCGAGGCGCGGCTCGAGCCCGACGATCCCGCCGACGAGCGCGTCCACCTGCACGACGCTCGGCACACGTTCGTGACGCAATCCCTGCGGCGGGGCGTGCCGCTGCCGGTGGTGATGCGGCTCGCTGGTCACTCTAGCGCGGCGACCACCCAGCGCTACACGCACATCGTCGAGGACGATCTTGACGACGCCAAGCGTGTGATCGACGCCGCAATCAGGCGCGGTCCAAAGCGTGTGGTGGACGGCGAAGTCAACCCGCAAACGCCTGAACACAGGTCCAAGAACACCTGAACATACAGTGGCGCCCCGATTTTGTGGCGGCGGGTACAACAAAGTGCTTGCGCTCGAAGCTGGGCCGTGTCTTAGATCCTGTATCCCAATGCACCCGAACCTCCAGCCCGCAGGCCTCCGCGTGACCGCGCACGGTGCATTGGGAGATTCATCGCGCGTCAGTCCCGGGGGGGCCCGTCGGCTGGGATTCTCGTAGCAAGGAGTCAATCCATGACGCGGAGACCGAGGAATTTCCGAACCGGTAAGTCCGTCCACCGTCGGAGGGGCGCGAAAGCAGCGGCGCTCCGGAAACGCCTGACGCTCGATCGCTTCGTGCGATCGATGCGCGCAGCGCAGGCCCTGAGTGAGACCCTCGACGCCTTCCCCGTGCCGGCGGTGCGGCCATGAAGTCCAAGCGAGGCTTCGCATCGTTCGACCCGGAACGCCTGCGTGAGGTCTCATCGCGCGGCGGCCAGGCGTCGCGTGACGCCGGCACGGCTCACCGGTGGACCAGCGAGGAGGCGCGCGAGGCCGGGCGCAAGGGCGGCAAGATCGCAGGCAAGGGGCGCCCGAAGGCGGTGCAGCCATGAAGTGGCTGGGCGCGGGCGGGCGGGTGTCGATGTCATTGATCGAGATCACCGACGATATCCGCGCGCGCATGGGGCAGCCGCACGTCGCCGAGCTGGCGGCCTCCTTTGACGAGGCGACCGGCGGCGAGCCCGGGAATGCGCTGTGGCTGCAGCGCAAGGGCGACAAGTACGAGGTGGTCGCCGGGCGCGACCGATGCGCGGCGCTGCTGCTGAAGGGCGCCACGGAGGCGCCCGCGCGGATCGGCGATTGGTCGACGCCGGGCGAGCTGCGCCGGGCCACCATCATCGAGAACCTGCGCCGCCGCGCCGACGACCGCGACGCCATGATCGCCGAGCTGGTGGGCCAGGCGGAGGCGTCCCAGGATGGGCCGCCCTGGAAGGCGCCGTCGAAGCAGGCGGCGAAGGCAGGCGCCCGGAAGCAGGTGGCGCGGCAGCTCGGCATCACGCCCAAGGCGGTGAAGCAGGCCGAGCACCGCGACAAGGCTCGAAAGGCGGAGGCGGCGGCGCCGGCAACCCCGGAGGCTCGACCTCCGGCCCCGTCGGCCCCTCCGCCGATCGAGACGTGGGGCATCGCGCTCGACGACGTGACGTCGTCGCAGGTGATCGCCGTGCAGCGGGCCGTCGACGCGGCTGACAAGCACCTGCGCGCGGCACAGGCGGCACTCACCGAATTGGGCGCGACCACGCTGTCGTCCGCGCTGTCATCGCGGTTCAAGGACGACGCGCACCGGCTGGCGGCGAACATCCGCGCGGCGCGGCCGGTGGCGCTGTGCCCCTGGTGCAAGGACGGGCAGGAGATCGGTGACGGCTACGTCGACGCCTGCCACGCCTGCGGCGGCAAGGCGTGGGTGACGGCAGAGCAGCTCGACGCGGCCCCGCCTGAGCTGCTCACGGCCGACGTCTACGCGCTGGACGGCGAGTTCGTCAGCCTCGCGGAGGCCACGAAGCGGTGGCGGGGGCAGCGGCCCGGGCCGAAGAAGAACGGCAAGCACATCAAGATCACGGGCACCGACGGCGAGCC
>DATBHU010000479.1:0-6081 GCA_036557265.1 Polyangia bacterium | reverse complement strand
GGAGAAGGTGATGAAGCAGGGCGTGCCGATCGGCGACGTCTACCAGGCGCTGCAGGCGTTCATGGGCGGCGCCTACGTCAACGACTTCACGCGCTTCTCGCGGCAGTGGAAGGTGTTCGTGCAGGCCGACCCGAGCTACCGGCGCAGCCCCGACGACCTGAAGCAGTTCTACGTGCGCAACGCCCGGGGCGACATGGTGCCGCTGTCGTCGTTCGTGAAGGTGACGACCACGACCGGGCCGGAGTACACGGTCCGCTTCAACCTGTTCCGGTCGGCCGAGGTGATCGGCGCGGCGGCGCCCGGCTACAGCTCGGGCGAGGCGCTGGCGGCGCTCGAAGACGTCGCGTCGCAGACGCTGTCGCCCGGCGTCGGCACCGCCTGGAACGCGCTGTCGTACCAGGAGAAGGTGGCGCAGGGCGGGACGGTGAAGGTGCTAGGGCTGTCGCTGATCTTCGTTTTTCTCATCCTGGCGGCGCTCTACGAGAGCTGGTCGCTGCCGTTCTCCGTCCTGCTGTCGACGCCGGTGGCGGTGCTGGGCGCGTTCCTCGGCCTGCTGGCGCGCAAGTTCGACAGCAACGTCTACGCGCAGATCGGCCTGGTCATGCTGGTGGGCTTGACCGCGAAGAACGCCATCCTGATCGTCGAGTTCGCGAAGGCCGAGCTCGAGCGCGGGCGGCCGCTGGTCGAGGCGGCGCTGGAGGGGGCGCGGCTGCGCCTGCGGCCGATCCTGATGACGTCGTTCGCGTTCATCTTCGGCTGCCTGCCGCTGTGGGGCGCGGCGGGCGCGGGCGCGGCGGCGCGCCGGATGCTCGGCACCACCGTGGTCACCGGCATGCTGGCGGCGACGCTGCTCGGGATCTTCTTCGTCCCCGCGCTGTTCGTGTTCATGGAGCGCCTGGCGGGGCGGCGTGACGCCGGCGAACCCGCCGGCAGCGTCGCCGGCAAAGGGACACCGCTGCATCTCGCGCCGCCGCCCGACGCCGACGACGAGCCGCCGCCGCGCCTTTCATCCGTGGAGTAAATGAGACCCACCGCTCGCGTCACAGCCCTTTCGATCGTCCTCGCCGCCGCGGCGGCCCACGCGCAGACGGCCGCGCCGCCCGCCGCGCCCGTCAAGGTCAACTGGCGGCAGGCGCTCGCCCGGGCGCTCGCGCAGAACCCGTCTGCGATCGTCGCGGCGCAGGAGATCGAGCGCGCCTCCGGCCTGGTGCGCGAGGCGCGCGCCGGCTGGCTGCCGTCGCTGTCCGCGAACGGCAGCTATCTGCGCCTCGATTCGGCGCGCACGACGGCCGGCGCCGTGACGACGCCGGTGAACACCTGGAACGGGAACCTGGCCGTGACGGTGCCGCTCATCGCGCCGCTCGCCTGGACGAACGACGCGCACGCTCAGGACAACCGCGACATCGCGAAGGTGTCGGCGGCGGACGTCCGGCGCCAGCTCGCCACGGCCGTCGGGCGCGCCTACCTGACGGTGCTGCTGCAGCACAAGCAGGTCGACGTCGTCGCGCGGGCGCGCGAGACGTCACTGGCCCATTACGATTACGCGCACACCCGCGAGAAGGTCGGCCTCGGCAACGGCGTCGACGACGCCCGCGCCGAGCAGGAGCTGCGCACCAACGAGGCGCAGCTGACGAACGCGCAGACGGCGCTGGTGCGGGCCCAGAGCGCGCTCGCCATCCTGCTCTCCACCGAGGATCTGGTCGACGTCGAGGACGACGTGGCGCTGGGCGCCGCGCCGAACGCCGACGCGGCGGTGGCCGACGCGCGCGCCCACCGCAGCGACGTGCAGGCGCTGGCGGCGCGCCAGACCGCGGCCGACCACCTGCGCCGCGACGAGTGGGCCACCTACGCGCCGTCGCTGCTGGCCCAGGCGCAGGCGTTTCGCGAGACGGCGACGCTGGTCGCGCCCGGCTCGGGCTGGCAGGCGCAGCTGGTGCTGTCGATCCCGCTGTTCGAGGGCGGCTTCAGGTACGGCGTCCGCAAGGAGCGCGCGGCCGGACTGGCCGAGGCGCAGGCGCAGCTCGACGGCCTGTTGCGCCAGGTGAGCGTCGAGGTGCGGACCGCGTTCGCCGTCGTCCACAACGCCGACGAGAGCCTCGGCTCGGCCCGGGCCGCGGCCGCGGCCGCCGCGACCGCCGCCAAGCTCGCCGACAGGTCGTATCGCGCCGGCGCCAGCACCAACATCGAGGTGATCGACGCCGAACGCCAGGCCCGCGACGCCGACTCGCAGGTGGCGCTCGCCGAGGACGCGGCCCGCCAGGCCCGCCTGGACCTGCTGCTGGCGACGGGCGCGTTTCCGTAGACCGCCGCCCGCTCAACGCGGCGCCGGCGCGCCCTCGTCGCACAGCTTGCAGTCGAGCGGCTGGCCGATGTGAGCCTGCCGCCCCTCGGGCGTCACCACCCAGGGGCGCAGCGTCCAGGGCGGCCGGTGACGGACGTGCTGGTTGTGGCCGCAGTCGAACTCGGCAACCCAGTCGCCCTGGTCATCCTTGTGGTAACCGGCGATGGCGCGCCGCATGGCCGCGATGATGGCATGATGGCCCGGCTCGCGGCGCGAGGCCGCGGCTGACTTCCGGAATCTGGGCGGGGTTTGACCGCTCAGGTTTCATCCTTAGTTTGTCAGGCCGGCATGCACGCACACTCGCAAGAGACGCCCAGCGCCACGCTCGCCGCGGGGACGTGCCTGGGCAAGTACCAGGTGGTGCGCCTGCTCGGCGAAGGGGGGATGGGCGCCGTCTACGAGGGCGTCCACCTGGCGATCGGCAAGAAGGTGGCGATCAAGGTCATGAGCCCCGAGCTGGTGGCCGATCCCGACGCGCGCGCGCGCTTCCTGCGCGAGGCGCAGCTGACGTCGCGCGTCCGCCACCCGCACGCGGTCGACGTGACGGACGTCGGCAGCGAGGCCGGCCAGACCTTCCTGGTGATGGAGCTGCTCGAGGGCGAGGACCTGGCCAGCTTCATCCAGTGGCGCGGGGCGCTGCCGCTCGAGCAGGCGGCGGACATCATGCTGGCCGTCGCGGCCGCCGTGGCGGCGGCGCACGACGAAGGGATCATCCACCGCGATCTGAAGCCGCACAACGTCTTCCTGTCGCAGACGCGCGACGGCGTGATCGTCCCCAAGGTGGTCGACTTCGGCATCTCGAAAGGTTCGAAAAGCGCGCTGGATCCCCATCCCGCCGTGGCCCCGGCGCCGGCGCCGGTCATGGCGCCGGTGGTCAAGACGACGGTGGGGCTGATGGGCTCGCCGGGTTATCTGGCGCCGGAGCAGATCGAGAAGCCGCAAACCGCCAGCGCCGCCAGCGACCAGTACCAGCTCGGGCTGATCCTCTATCAGTGCGTGACGGGCCGCGCGCCCTTCGGCGTCGACGACGACGTCGCGAAGATCTTCGGCGATATCCTGAGCGGCAAGCGGACGCCGGCGGGTGAGCTTCGCTCCGGCCTGCCGGACGACCTCCAGCGCATCATCGAGCGTGCCACGAGCCGCGATCCGGCGGCGCGGTTCCCGTCGGTGCGCGCGCTGGGGAAGGCGCTGCTGCCGTTCGCGACGCCGAAGGCGGCGCTCACCCTGGCGCGTTCGTTCGACGACGGCGAGGTGTCGGCCGTGATCCCGGCGCTGCCGCCGCGGCGGCGGCGCGCGGTCGCCTTGTGGATCGGCGCCGCCGCGGCGGTGCTGGCCGCCGTCGCGGTGATCGCCTGGGCGCTGCCGTGGCGATGACCATGAGATGACGGCGGCGCGGCCGGCGCGGCAGCACATCCGCACGGCCGTCGTCGACCATCGGCCCGCCGAGCTAGAGCGCGGCGGCCGGCGCGACCGCAATGCGGGTTGCTCCTCGACGTCGGGGCGGTAGCCTTTCCTTGCGATGTCCTCCAGCGACATCGAAGGTGCGCCTTCGACAGCGGCGATCCTGGCGGTGGATGACGTCCCCGCCAACCTGCTCGCCCTGTCCGCGATCCTCGAGCCGTTGCGCGAACGCGTGGTGACGGCGACGTCCGGCCGCGAGGCCCTGGCGGCCGCGGCCCGCGAGGCGTTCGCCGTGATCCTGCTCGACGTGAGGCTGCCCGACATGGACGGCTTCGAGACGCTGGCGCGACTGCGCGGCCTGCCGCGCAATCGACAGACGCCCGTCATCCTGCTCACCGCGTACGATCTCAGCGCCGACGCCATGGATCACGTGCAGGAGCTGGGCCTGGTCGACTACATCCTGAAGCCGATCGCGCCCGCGCTCCTGCGCAGCAAGGTGATCGCGCTCGTCGCGCTCTACCGCCGCGGCGAACAGATCCGGCGCCGCGACGAGGCGCTGGCGGCCAAGGACCGCGGCATCGCCATGCTGGCGCACGACCTCCAGAGCCCGCTCGCCGTCGTCGCGATGTCCGCGGGCAGGCTGGTCCGCCAGGACCTGGACCCGTCCGCGCGCAAGACGGCCGACAGAATCGTGCGCGGCGTCGCGCGCATGAGCGACATGGTCCACAACCTCACCGACTATGCGCGCGCCGGCCAGGGACCGATCCCGATCACCCGCGCCGTCATCGACCTGGGCGACGTCTGCCGCGATCTCACGGGCGAGCTCGGTCAGCTGGATCCGGCGCGCCGTATCGACCTCGGCTGCGAGGGGAACCTGGTCGGCGAGTGGGACCAGACCCGGCTTCACCAGGCGCTGTCGAACCTGGTCCGGAACGCCCTCAAGTACGGCACCGGCGACGTCGTCGTTCGCGCGCGGGACGCCGGGGACCGGGTCGAGATCACGGTCCACAACGACGGCCCTCCCATCCCGCCCGAGCGTCTCCCCATCATCTTCGGTGCGTTCGAGCGCGGGCAGCAGGAGGGCGCCGGGCTGGGGCTCGGGCTCTACATCGTCCGCGAGATCGCCAAGGCGCACGCCGGCGCGGTCGAGGTGACGTCGTCGGCGGAGCGCGGGACGACGTTCGTGCTCCGCCTTCCGCGCCGGGTCGACCAGGCGTCGCCCGCGCCGTGAATGCGGGCGGTGCGAAGATCTACAGGGTCTCTTCCAGCGAGATCGGAAGCTGGCTGCGAATGAGGCGCGCCAGGCTGGCCACGTCACTGGTGGCGAGGCCCCATTTCTCTCGGAACTCGGCCTTGACCGTGTCGAAGACGGATCGTTCGGCCGCCGAGACCCAGCGCGCGACGGTGGCGCGATGCACCCGGTACATGTGCCCGATCTCGTCGGAGCTGAGGCGCGCCAGCACGTAGAGGCGCAGCACCGCGCGCTGGCGGCGCGGCAGCGCGCGCAGGCCGCGTGACACGGCCTCGAGCAGGCTGGGACCGTAGCGGGCCTTGAGGACGTCCATCTCCGGGCCGACGCCGTCGGCGGCCATGTTGTCGGCGAAGGTCGCGGCGAAGACGTTCATCAGCGGCGACTCCTCGCGCTTCGTGTCGATCGCCAGGCGCACCGTCATCACGCGCAGCCAGTGCAGTAAGGGTCCTGACCCGGTGTACGTCGCCAACCGGGGCGGATCGCCAAGCAACAGCCTCTCGTGCAATCGCTGGCAGAGATCTGCCGAAAATTCCGGATTCCGGTCGATGCGCCGGACGAACATCGGGACGTTGTCGCGGATCATGCGATCCAGCTCGCTGACGGCGGACTGGACGTTCTTCACGCACGCGCACGCCAGCACCAGGTCCGCGGCATGTTGGTGCGCTGATTCGGCGAGCGGGGCGCGCGCCGAATAATCCATCAGATCGTTGCCCCCGATACCAAATTGCGGCCACCGCGCGTTGCCGGTGTTCGCAATCGACTCAATTTCGCCGTTCCTGCCGTTGCCCTCCATCGACGGCGAAGAGTAGCATCTCGCCGGGATGGCTTCGGAGTCGTCGTGTCCAAGCGTCGAGGTGATTGCGTCGTACGTTGGGGGCCGGCCGCTGGAAGGCGGTCTCGACGCATTGGAGACTCATCTCGACGCGTGCAGCGCGTGCGCTCGCGTGGTGATCGAAGCGGCTGGAACGCAGATCACGGGGAGCGATCAACCGGAGCGCGCGCGGCCCCGGATCTTCCAGCCCGGCCAGGTGATCGCGCGCCGTTACGAAGTTGTTGCATTCCTGGGTGCCGGCGGCATGGGCGAGGT
>DATBHU010000478.1:0-2223 GCA_036557265.1 Polyangia bacterium | reverse complement strand
GACGATGATCACCGACGTGCTGAAGGGGCAGCTCGGCTTCGGCGGCTTCACCGTCACCGACTACAACGGCTGCGCGCAGGTCGGCCTCAGCTTCAACGACGGCATGGCGGCGTGCCTGAACGCGGGCGCGGACATGTTCATGATCTTCTCGAACGGGCAGGTGCCGACCGCGCTCGGGACGTCCGGCACCACCGTGCAGACCACCATCACCGGCCTGGTGAAGGCCGGCACCGTGCCGCAGTCGCGCCTCGACGACGCCGTCCGCCGCATCCTCGCCGTGAAGTGCGAGATGGGGCTGTTCGACACCACCGGCGTGATCGACACGGCGGCGACCGGCCGGGTCGGCTCGGCGGAGCACCGGATGCTGGCGCGACAGGCGGTGCAGAAGTCGCTGGTGGTGCTGAAGAACGACAACCACGTGCTGCCGCTGTCGAAGAGCGCGACGGTGGCGCTGGCCGGGAACAGCGCCCAGAACAGCGGCAACCAGTGCGGCGGCTGGACCATCACCTGGCAGGGTACGACGGGCGACGTGATCCCGGGCGTCACCAGCATCCGCACCGCGATGGAGGCGGAGGTCGGCACGTCGAAGGTCGTCTACTCCGCGGACGGATCGATGAGGACCGGCGCGACGGTCGGCGTGGTGGTCGTGGGCGAGACGCCGTACGCGGAGGGGATGGGCGACAGGACAGACCTGACCGTCGCGTCGTCGTGGGTCGCGCCGGCGATGGCGCTCAAGGCGGCGGGGCTGCCGGTGGTCGTGGTGCTGATCGCGGGGCGGCCGATGATCCTCGACCCGATCCTGCAGTACGCGGACGCGATCGTGATGGCGTGGCTGCCGGGCAGCGAGGGCGCGGGCGTCACCGACGTCCTCTACGGCGACGTGAAGCCGAGCGGCAAGCTGCCCATGAGCTGGCCGAAGACGATGCAGCAGATTCCGATCAACCAGGGCGACGCCACGTACGATCCGCTCTACGCCTACGGCTACGGGCTGACGTATTGATGCTGTGATGACGGCGCGGGCGGGTGCGGTCGTTCTGTTGTTGGCGGCGGCGGGCGCCGGGTGCCCGAACCGGGAGCTGCCGCCGCCGCCCGCGGACGAGCCGAAGCACGACGAAGGGCCGTCGTGCGGCAAGGTGTTCAAGGATCCGAAGGCGCGCGGCGGCGGGCACTGCTGCGTGCAGCCGACGGCGGGCCTGCTGAAGACTGCCGGCTGCACTTCCAGGCGGCGGGCGGCCAGGGGAGCCACGACAAGCAGACCTACGTGATGGTCAGCCGGCCCATCATCCCGACGGGCGCGCCCGCGCCGGTGGCGCCCGATCCGCTGCTGCCGTGGAAGTGGAAGAAGCTGGCGCTACGCGACGCCCTCGGCTACGAGGCGGTGGGCGCCTCCGACGAGCCGGGCCTGCTCGAGAAGCAGACCGTGCTGTGGGCCGGCCGCGGCCGCCGCATCGTCGGCCTCCACGTCTCGAAGCAGCTATGTACCCCTACCCAGGCCGAAGCCCTCCTCCAAAAAGTCATCGACGCCGTCCCCTGACGGGGTGAGGGGCGTCAGCCCGAGGCACCCCGCGCGCCCTTCTCGTAGCTCGCCCGGATCGTCCCCGCCAGCTTGCGCAGCGCCGGCCCCAGCGGCGAGCTCGGCCGCCAGACCAGCGCCAGCGTCCGGAACGCGCGCTCGTCGGCGAGCGGCCGTACGGCCAGATCGGCGCGGCGGCTCTCCGTCGCCACCGCCAGGTGGGGCAGCAGCGTCACGCCGGCGCCGGCCGACACCATCTGCGCCAGCGTCGGCAGGCTGGTGGCGCGGAACGCCAGCTCCTCGGTGCGGGCGCCCGCGCAGACGGACAGCGCCTGGTCGCGCAGGCAGTGGCCGTCGTCGAGCAGCAGCAGGCGCGCGCCCCGCAGATCGTCGAGCCGCGCCGGGCGGGCGCGCCTGGCCAGCGGATGCGAGCGCGGCGTCGCGAGCAGGAAGCGATCGCGGCCGATCACCTCGCGCTGGAGCGGGCCGCCCAGGTCCGCTTCCAGCGCGAGCAGCGCGGCGTCGAGGCGGCCGGCGTGCAGCTCGCGCGCGAGCACCTCGGTCTTGTCCTCGCGCCACCGGACGGTCAGGCGCGGGTGCGCGCGGCGGATCGCCGGCGCGGCGTCGGGCAACAGGTAGGGCGACACCGTCGGGATCACACCGATCGACAGCGTCCCCGCCAGCGGGTCGCCCAGGCGCCGGGCGGCGTC
>DATBHU010000477.1:0-6428 GCA_036557265.1 Polyangia bacterium | reverse complement strand
CGATCTCGATCCGGGGCCCGGGACGGTGGTCAGGGCGAAGCAAGGGCCGTTCGTGATGAAATTGTCGGGGGCGACGGGCGCGTTGCAGTGGGTCCAGGCGCCCGTCGATTCGATGTGGATCGATCCCAACCAGGTGATGGTCAGGGCGGACGGTCGAATCGTTGTCGACGTCGTCTCGGCGTCCGACAAGCAATCGGGTGGGCTGCTGCTCCTCGCCGCGGACGGCACCTCCGATGCAGCGTCCTGGCTGCGTTTCATCTCGGGATCTTTCGTCACGTGGGTTCTCCTTCCGGACCAGAACATCCTCGCGGCGACGCCGCCGCCCAACGCGCCGTACGCGCACGGATGGATTCGCTTGCTCGACGGGACCACGGGAAAGACCTGGCTTCGCATGACTTCGAAGGCTCATACGACGCGCTCGCGGCCGGACCTGCGCGCGTCGTGGGTGAACAGATCTTGCGGTACGACGTCAACGGCGTGCTGCAGAACTTTTGGGGGCTCGACTGGTGGAGCCCCGCCGGCGCGCTCGAGGGTGGCTTCCAGTTCCCGCTGGACGTGACGGGCGCCGGGACCAATCAGGCCGTCGGAGGTCTCGCCGTCGATGCAAACGGCCACGTCGTCGTTGCGGTCACGATCCATGCGCCGGCCGGCGCCACGCTGGACGTCGACCCGGGGCCCGGCATCTCGACGTTCGTGACGCCGAACGCGGGCGCCCAACTGGCGATCATCGAGCTCGCGCCGTAGCGAGCTTGCTCGTACGTCAGCCCGAGCGCGATCGCTCGGCTGTAATCAGCGTGTGCTGGAAACTCCTGTGACCCGACCGGGAATCGAAGGGGGTCCAAACGTCACCAAACACCGCCCGGTGACAGGCGCGCCGACGGACGGGAGCCGTTCCGATACGGCCGCCACTTACGATGAACTGTAACGAATGTAACGAGACGGTCGATGAGGCCCGGATAGCTATCGCCGAGGCTCGCCGGCCTGCAGTGGATCAACAAGCGGGCGAGCGCGTCATCGCGGGCTACGAAGCCCGCTCAGAAGGTGCGGTTGTTCCGGTTCAGGAGCAGAATTATCTACGATGGCTGCACGCTCCGAAGGATCCTTCCGGCGAGGCGAAGCTAGGGCTCGACGAGAATGACGAGAGTAATTCGGATAGGCGCCGGCAGTTCGTCGCTCCGCGACGGCCGCTCCGTCCCCTACATTCGTGATCGACGTATGCCGTCGCGAGAGGCACTCCGATGAGTGTCGTACCGATACCCGCTTGGACGGCGGATGGCGTGCTTCCGCCCCTCGACGCTTCTCAGCCGGTAGCACCCGAGCGTTCGCCCTATCTTGTTTCGCTCGTCGACTATGTTCTTCGATTCGGCGACACAGCTGATCGGCGCGCGATCCTCGACGGACTGCTGCGCTACCGGGCAGCGCTTCACAGTCTTGGCTTGGTGCGAGGCTTCCATTGGCTCGATGGAAGCTTCCTCGAGCATATTGAGCGCATCGAAGGCCGCTCGCCTAACGATCTCGATCTTGTCACCTTCTTCCATCTCCCTCCGGCGGCTTCTCAGCTTCAGCTCCTTTCTAAGATCGGAGGGTTGCTTGGCCCTTCTGCGAAGGCGACTTATCGCGTCGATGCTTACCTTCAGCATTTGGGTATGGCGCCCGAGCTCCTCGCTAGACAAGCCGCGTATTGGTACAGCGTCTGGTCCCATCGTAGAAATCAGCTCTGGAAGGGTTTCGTGCAGATAGACCTCAACCCGGGCGAGGACGGCGCAGCCGTAGCAACGCTGGCGAGCTTCCCAAAGGCTGGGACTACCCCGTGAACCGCGACGAATATCTCCACCTGTTGAGCGAGAAGATTGCGCTCGAACGCCTGATCGCTGAAACGCCCGCGACAGAAGTCATCGATCGCGCCAGCCTTGATACTCGCCTCAGGGTTGTCGACGAAGCCCTCTCGGTGGGTAAGCCAGACGAACGAGAGCCTGCACGCGTTCGCCTCACTTTCAAAGGGCGCCCTGTGATCGGGAGCCACGGCATCTTCGCTGAATTCGGGATGAAAGCCGTGAACAGTTTCTCCGAGTCTGTGGTCGCCATGGCTGCGTCGCTGTCGGCGCCTCTCGCTGCGATGGGCCCAATACCGAATCGAGATCAGCACCAACTTCTGATTACCCGCACCGCACTTGGATCCTTCGGGTTCGAACTTGAGGAACATCGGAACGGCCAACTCGTCCTGAGCGAGGGTGGCGGGCCCGTCGCGCAGGCGGTCGATCGCACGCAATCGCTGCTCCGTGGCACCCTCGGTACCGACGAGGAACTCGCCGATTCAATCACTGAAGCGGACCGCCGCGCGCTCGACAAGGTGCGCGCCTTCCTCGAAACGCTCGCGGACAACGAAGCCGTATGCACCGTCCAGTACGGGGCGTCCGTCGTGAGTTTCAGCGATGTCGGTCAGGTGCGCACTAGCATTGGTCGCCTTAGCAAGGAGAACCTGCGCGAGGAGGAGCAAGAGTTGGTGGGGGAGCTACAGGGTGTCCTTCCTAAGGGACGAGCCTTCGAATTCAAGCTCGCCGATTCGTCTCAGGTGATTCGCGGCAAGATCTCTCCTTCTATTTCGGATCCCGACTCTCTGAACCGTGAACTGCACCAACCCGTTCGCATAACCGTATTGGTGACGCGTGTTGGAGCGGGACGACCGCGTTACCTGTTAGTTGCGCCTCCGATCCGGCCGGAGATTCCGGTTCCTGGCTAGGCCGCACTAGCCTCGTTGTAGCTCTCCAATCGCTGCTGAGACGAGCCGCGAAAGTCGCTCGGCGTCGTCCTCCTCGATCGCGTCGAGGATGTCCTCGGAGAGGAGGCCATGGTGAACCATGCGTACGAGCTGGGAGCGGATCCTCCACGAGATCACGCGCATGTCCCCCAATCGAAACCGATCGGCTCACTTCACACATCCGTCGGACGCCGGCGTGCCCGGCTGGTAGTCGTCGGTCAGCGTCTGCAGGAAGCAGAGCAGGTCCTGCACCTGCTGCTCCGTCAGCGGCGGCTTCGCGCCGGCGGCGCGCCCGTCGAGTGGCAGCTGCGTGTCGAGGTTCTTGCGGTAAGCCGCCGGCAGATCGTCGTACTTCTGCACCCTGCCCGTGCCGGCGACGTACTGGGTCGTGACCAGGCCGTAGCGCGGGAAGTCGGCGTCGGGCCTGGCCTTGGGCCGGCCGCCGACGGTCGGGTACCAGAGCTCCGGCCGTGTGTCGCGCGTGGCGTAGAAGCGGATCGCCTGCTCCAGCGAATGCATGACGCCGTTGTGGAAGAATGCGCGGCGGGTGGCGACGTTGCGCAGCGTCGGCGTCTTGAACAGGCCGCAGTACTCCGGGAAGCGCCGGTGGTCGTCGCGGATCGGGCCGCAGATGCCGAGATCGTGGTGGGCGCGGTCGCGGTTGGCGGGGATCTCCGGGTTGCGCGGGACGCCGATCGCCTCGAACGAATAGTCGGTCAGCTGCGGCGGCGCGCCGTCGTCCAGGCTGGCGTCGGGCAGGTGGCAGCCGGCGCAGTTGCCCACCTTCGTGTCCTTGAAGACTTCCAGGCCGCGCTGCTCGGCGGCCGTGAAGTCGGCGCCCGGCTTCTTGTAAAGGTGAAGGTCGTACTTGCTGTTGTAGGGGTGAAAGCTCGGGTCCTCGATCTGGAACGACTGCAGCGCCAGCTGCACCTTGGCGAACGCCCCCTCGACGTCGTCCAGCGCGGCGGCGCCGAACGCCTGCTTGAACGCCGCCGCCGACGGCGAGGCGCGCAGCCGGGCGATCACCGCGGCGTGATCGGCGTTGGCCATCTCGAACGGCGACAGCAGCGGCGCCTCCGCCTGCTCGGACAGCGAGTCGGCGCGCCCGTCCCAGGCGAAGCCGCCGCCCGGAGCCGGCTGGCTGACGCCGTCCGGGTTGTCGAGCAGGTCCATGTAGCCGGGCGTGAACTCCTTGTATCGGATCGACGGCGTCGCGCGCAGGCCGGGCGACCTGCGCTTCGGACCACCGAGCTGCACCGCCAGATCGTTGGGCGGGCCGTAGGCGTGGGCGGGGTCGTGGCAGGTGGCGCATGCCATCTCGCCCGACGCCGACAGGCTCTCGTCGAAGAACAGCGACTTGCCGGCCTCGGCGGCCGTGGTCAGCGCCCGCGCCGGCGCCGCCGCCGGACCAGCCGGCGGCGGCGCGGCAGGCGCCGGCGAACGGCGCCCATCGACCGAGCCGTCCGCTTTCGAACAGGCCAAGGCCGTGGACGAGACGGCGAGCGCGATCAGGATCGCGCCCGCTCCCGTGCGGTCTGTCCGTCGCTGCGTCACGCACTCACTTGCTGAAGTCGAACGCGTCCCACAGGTCCGTCAGCGCGGGCGAGTTCGTCGGCACGTAGGCGTTGTCCGCGGCGACCGCCGGGTTCGGCATGTTGTCGCGGCTGCGGTTGGTGATGGTCGGGAGCGTCCAGTTGCGCTCGATGAACTTCAGGATCGAGACGTGGTCCGCGTAGCCGTGGTTCACCTTGCCGCCCGTCGTGTACGGCGACACGAGGATCAGCGGGATACGCGTGCCGTCGCCGAAGAAGTCGACCGGCTGGATGTAGCCCGAGTCGTAGTAGCCGCCGCCCTCGTCGAACGTCACCACCACCACCGTGCTCGCCTCGAGCGCCGGGTTGGCGTGCAGCTTGACCAGGATGAACTGCACGTACGCCTCGAACAGGTCCAGCTTCGACGACGACGGGTGGCCGTCCAGCGCGCCGTCGGGATGCGCGTACGAGACCGCCGGCAGCGTGCCGTTGGCGATGTCCGTGTACATGTCGGTGGTGTCCTGGATGTGCGCGGCGCGCGTGGCCGGGTCGGCCATGACCTGCGTCTGGTACTGGAACGGGTTGCAGATCTGGCAGTAGCCGGTGCCACGGTTGTAGCCGCCGCCGTAGAACTTCCACGACAGCCCGTGCTCGCTCAGCACGTCGCCGATCGAGCGCTGGGTCGTCGGCGGCACCACGTTGCCGGTCGCCAGCGTGCCGTTCGGCTGGTAGCCCGGGTTGGTGTTGTTCAGGTAGTAGTACGCGTTGGGCGCGCAGTTCGGGCTCGGGTGGCCGGGCAGCGACGCCAGGTAGCCGACGATCGGGCCGACGCCCGGCTGCGTCGCGTCCGAGCAGTTGCTGAAGTTGCCGTCGACCGTGTAGCGGTTGTTGGTGCCGGCGCGCGGGTTCGGGTTCGAGATCAGGCTGGCGGGCGGCGTGACCGGGTTGCCCAGGCCGTCGCTCCAGAACACGGCGTCGCCGAAGCCAGCCAGCGAGTGGTTCGCGCCGGTGCCGCCCATGACCGACTGGTGCATGTTGTCGCTCATGACGTAGTTGTCGGCGAGCATCTTGAAGAACGGCATGTCACCCTGCTGCACGTTGGTGAACGCCATCGAGCTGCCCACGCCGTTGTCGGACGTCGAGAACGAGATGGCGACGAACGGGAACAGGTCGTTGATGCAGCCCGACGGGTTGGCGGCCGTCGCGTTCAGGATCGAGCAGTCGGCCTGCTGCCACATCTGATAGAAGCGGTGGATGGTGTCGCCCGTGTACGCGTCATAGGGCATCGTCGGGCCCGTCATCTGGAACGCGCCGTTCGGGAGGTTGGCGGCGTTGGTGACGCGGGTGTCGACCACGCGCGCGGCCAGGCCGGTGGCGCCGGTCGTCAGCAGGGTCAGCTGCGACGGATCCATGTCGGTCTCCGACGACAGGTCCAGGCCCGTCACGAAGGGCGGCGACGTCGTCCGCTGCGCGCTCGGCGCGCCCGAGGTGCTGGGCGCCGGCAGCGTCGTGTAGGGCGTCTTGCTGTCGGGCGCGATCCAGAAGGCGGCCTGAGCGGCGGCCTGCGACTGCGCCGACTGCGCGAAGTTCGGGCCCGGGCTGCCGTCGGCGTTGACGATCCCCTTCGACAGCAGGTTCGACACCGTCTGTCCCGTGCGCGGGACGTAGGTGCCGAAGGTGTGGTCGAACGTGCGGTTCTCGCCGATCAGGACGATGACGTGCTTGATCGGTGACACGGGCGACGGTTCGGAGCAGATGACGTCGATCGACTGGTGCGAGGCGCAGGCCGGATCGCCGTCGGAGGCGGCGACGGTCACCGTCACCACGCCGACCTTGTTACAGGTGAGCGTCGGGGTCGCGGTGTCGGCGCCGGCCAGCGTGCCGGACGTCGCCGACCAGCTGGTGGTGACGGGCGACGGGCCGTGGTCGACGTCGACCACCGAGCTGGTGAGGGCGAGGGTGCCGCCGAACGCGACCTCGGCGGGGTTGGCGCCGACGCCGTCGATGCGCGGGCAGGCGTTCAGGGTGCCGTTGACGATGATGCTGCCGGTGTTCGGCTGCAGGTCGCAGGTCAGGTGCACGGGGACCGTCTTCGGGCTGGCGTCGGTGACGTCGAACGTCGCCGAGCCCATGCAGAC
>DATBHU010000476.1:0-4667 GCA_036557265.1 Polyangia bacterium | reverse complement strand
AGGGTGAGGGAGCCGACATTCCGCTTGCGCCCGCTTTCCATATGAATAACTATTCACGCCATGGATAAGACCCCCGTCTCCCCCGTCGGCATCGTCGGCGTCTCCGGGTACTCGGGCATGGAGGTGGCGCGCATCGTGGCCGGCCACCCGCGGATGGTGGCGGCGCTCGCGGTGAGCGACAAGTGGGCCGGGACGACCCTGGGCGACCATCTGCCCGTCGCCCCCGCCGGGGGCGCGCTGGTGGTCCGCCCGCAGAAGGAGGCGACGGCCGCGGCGTTCGCCGGGCTGGACGTCGTCTTTCTGTGCACGCCCGCGGAGGCGTCGCTGGCGCTCGCGCCCGTCGCGCTCGAGGCGGGGGCGCGGGTCGTCGACCTGTCCGGCGCGTTCCGGCTCGCGGCGAATGAATATCCACGCTGGTACGGCTTCACGCACGCCCGCCCCGACCTGCTGGCGAGCGCCTGCTACTCGATGCCGGAGGCCGGCGCCTCGGGCGACATCCGGGCGGCGCGGCTGGTCTCCAATCCGGGCTGCTACGCGACGGCGGCGACGCTGGCGGTGCTGGCCCTGCTGCGCGGGGAGATCATCGGGAGCGAGGGCATCATCGTCGACGCCGCCAGCGGGACGACCGGCGCCGGGCGCAAGGCGTCGGAGGACTTCGCGTTCTCCGAGGTCGACGGCGACTTCCGCGCCTACCGGGTGCTGCGTCACCAGCACACGCCGGAGATCGAGCGCGCGCTGGCGCTGGCGGGCCAGCCGCCGCTGAAGGTGACGTTCACGCCCCATCTGCTGCCGACGCGCCGGGGCATCCTGGCGACGGTCTACGGCCGGCTGAACCGCGGCAAGACCGCCGCCGACGCAGCGGCGGCGATCGAGCGCTTCGTGGCCGGCAGGCCGTTCCTGCGCGCCGCCAAGCCGGACGCGGTCCGCTTGCACCCCGTGGTCGGCACCAACCGCGTGCTGCTGGGGGCGGACGCCGATCCGGAGCGCGGCGTCGCGCTCGCGTTCGCCGCCATCGACAACCTCGTGAAGGGCGCCGCCGGCCAGGCGGTGCAGAACGCCAACCTGATGCTCGGCATCGAAGAGACGACGGGCCTCTTGAACCTGTCTGGGAGCGCACCTTGAGCAACGCGAAGAGCTTCACCGTTCCATCCGGATTTCGCTTCGGCGCCGTCGCCGCCGGCGTCAAGCAGGCGGGGGCCAGCCGGCGCGACATGGCGCTGATCGCCTCGGAGGTGCCGTGCAGCGCGGCCGGCGTGTTCACCGTCAACCGGATGCGCGCCGCGCCCGTCGACCACGGCGCGGGGCGCCTGCCGGCGGGCGGCATCCGCGCCATCGTGGCCAACAGCGGCAACGCCAACGCCATCGTCGGGCCGCGCGGCGCGAAGGACGAGCGGGCGGTGGCGGCGGCGGTGGCGGCCGCGCTGGGCACGGACGCGGACGCGGTGCTGACGGCGTCGACGGGCGCGATCGGCGCCCCGCTGCCGGTCGACCGGATGGCGGCGGCGGTGCCGGCGCTGATCGCGGCGCTGGGCGACGACGCCATCCCGGCGGCGGAGGCGATCCGGACCACCGATCTGCGCACCAAGGTCGCGTTCCGCGAGATCGACGTGGGCGGCAAGGCCGTGAAGTTCGCGGCCATCGCCAAGGGCTCCGGGATGATTCACCCGCAGATGGCGACCATGCTCTGCTTCATCACGACCGACGCGACGGTGGCGCCGGCGGTGCTGCAGGTGGCGCTGGCGGAGGCGGTCGAGGAGACCTTCAACACCATCACCGTCGACGGCGACATGTCGACCAACGACACGGTGATCGCGCTCGCCAACGGCCGCGCCGGCGCGCGGGCGATCGAGCGCGACAGCGCCGACTTCGTCAAGCTGCAGGCGACGCTGGTCGGGCTCTGCGCGGACCTGGCCCGCGCCATCGCCGCCGACGGCGAGGGCGCGACCAAGCTCTTGATCGTCGACGTCGCGGGCGCGCCCGAGCGGGCGGTGGCCCGCGATCTGGCCCGCGCCGTCGCGGGCGGCAGCCTGGTCAAGTCCGGGATCTTCGGGGGGGACCCCTCCTGGGGACGGATCCTGGCGCAGCTCGGCGCCCGCGTCGGCGCGCGCAACCTGGCGCTCGATCTGGCGCGCGTGACGCTCGACATCCAGGGCGTCCGCGTCTACGGCGGCGGCGAGCCGATCGCGTTCGACGCGAAGTCGCTCTCGGCGCTGATGCAGAAGCCGGAGATCGCGGTGCGGCTCGACCTCGGTCTCGGCAGGGAGTCGGCGCGCGCGCTCGGGTGCGACCTGACCTTCGACTACGTGAAGATCAACGCCGAGTACTACACCGGAAGCGCGGGCACGCCGCAGGCGGCGAAGCGCGCGGCGGTCGGCTCCAACCGGGCGCTGGTCGTGGAGGCGCTCAGCTACATCCGCAAGTTCGGCGGCAAGCGGGCCGTCATCAAGTACGGCGGCGCGGCGATGGTCGATCCGGCGCTGAAGCGCAGCTTCGCCGAGGAGGTCGTCCTGCTGCAGTCGGCGGGCCTGAAGCCGGTCATCGTCCACGGCGGCGGCCCGGAGATCACCAAGACGCTGGAGAAGCTCGGACGCAAGTCGGAGTTCGCCGACGGCCAGCGCATCACCGGCAAGGACGAGGTGCAGGTGGTGGAGATGGTGCTGACCGGCCGGATCAACACCGAGATCGTCGGCCTCATCAACAGCCTGGGCGGCAACGCCATCGGCCTGTCGGGCAAGGACGGCCGCCTGCTGACGGCGCACAAACTGGCGACGCCGCCCGGCAAGCCGGACCTGGGGTTCGTCGGCGAGATCGAGGCGGTCAACGCCGACCTGCTGGACATGTTCCTGGAGCGCGGCTACATGCCCGTCATATCGCCGGTCGGCTTCGGCAAGGACGGCTCCAGCTACAACATCAACGCCGACGTGGCGGCGGGCGAGATCGCGGCCGCGTGCGGCGCGGAGCGGCTGATCTTCCTGACCGACGTGGCCGGCATCCTCGAGGAGGACGGCAAGCTGATCTCCGAGATCCGCGCCGCCGATCTGGAGGCGCGCCTGGGCGGCAGCATCAAGGGCGGCATGCACGTGAAGGTGCAGGCCGTGCTGCACGCGCTGGCGAGCGGCGTGCGCGCCGTGCACGTGGTCGACGGGCGGCAGCCCCACAGCGTGGTCGCCGAGCTGTTCACGGATCGCGGGGTCGGCACGCTGGTGACCTGACATGGCGGGCAAGGTACATCAGCCCGGTCGCGAGGCGCGCCGCGACGCGATCCGCGAGATCCTCTCGTCGGCGTCGTCCGGCGGCAACGGCGGCGATCCGGTCAACAGCCAGGCGGAGCTGCGCCGCCGGCTGCGCGCCCGCGGCTTCAATGCGTCGCAGGCGACGCTGTCGCGCGACATGGCGGTGCTCGGCGCCCAGCGCGCCGCCGGGACGGACGGGCCGCGCTATCTGGTCGACGGCGACGGCGGCGCGCTGCCGCTGGAACCGGTGCGGCGGCTGGTCGACGGCGTCGAGCACAGCGACACGCTGGTGGTGGTCCGCACCAAGGCCAGCGCGGCGTCGACGGTGGCGCGCGCGCTGGACGAGGCGCGCCTCGACGAGGTGCTGGGGACGATCGCGGGCGACGACACCATCTTCGTGGCGCCCCGCCGCGCTCGCGAGGGCGACCGCGTGGCCCGCCGCCTGCGGACCCTGTTCGGGCTCGGCTGACGGCTCAGCGCCGGAACGGATCCACGAAACGGACACCCGTCCGGGATACGTGCCGGACATTTCGCGTCACCATTGTGAGATCGTGGGCGAGGGCGGTGGCGGCCAAGAGGCCGTCGACAGCCGGCAGCGGATCGGGCACGTTCAGGCGTCCCCAGGTCTCCGCGATATGGGCATCCACGGGCAGGATTCGATCGCCGAAAGCCTCGACCAGCTTGGTCAGCCAGCGATCGAGGCGTTCCGCGGAGGCGACGTCACGTCGCCGTATCCGTTCGACACCCTGGCGCAACTCGCCGACGACCAGCACCGACAACCGGAGGTCCTGTTGGTCGACCGAGGCGATCCACTTCGAGACGTTCGGGTTCGCGCGGGCACCCTTCCGCAGTTCCGAGACGATATTCGTGTCCAGCAGGAAGCTCACCAGTCCACCCGCCTGGCCCGGCCACGGGCAGGCCGGAAATCTCGATCGACGCCGACGTGGGGCATTCTCAGCAGGTGCTGTTTGAGGTCGGTGGGTGAGCCGCCGGCGAGAGCAGCACGTAGGATTTCCCGATGTTCGGCTTCAGCTGAGCGGCCATTTCGGGCTGCCCGTGAGCGCAACGCTTTCACGACGGCCTTATCGACGTTCCGGACGATCAGTTGCGCCATGCTATCAATGATAGCACCGCGACCGTGTCGCTTCCCCCGCGGCCACGAGGCACTATAGTCACGCCATGCCGAAGGCGATCGTCGTTCATCAGCTGGGGGGGCCCGAGCAGCTCCGCTTCGAGGACGTGCCCGAGCCCGTGCCCGGCACCGGCGAGGTTCGCCTCCGCCACACGGCGATCGGCGTGAACTTCATCGACGTCTACTTCCGGACCGGTCTGTACACGGCGGCGCACCTGCCGTTCGTTCCGGGACAGGAGGGGGCGGGGGTGGTCGAGGCGGTCGGCCCGGACGTCGCCGACGTCGCGGTCGGCGATCGGGTC
>DATBHU010000475.1:0-5866 GCA_036557265.1 Polyangia bacterium | reverse complement strand
TCGGCCGGGATTCGTAGTTGGTTCAGCATGCGCACGTCTCGACCGTTGATGAAGTGGCAGAGCCTCGCCCTGGTGATCGGCGCTCTGGCGACCGGTTGCATGTTCAAGAAGGCCGGCCCGTCGGGGACCGTCGGCTCGGGTTCGGGCGGCGGCGGCGCGAGCGGCAGCGTGGGCGCGGGCGGCGGCGCCGGCGGCCTGGGCGGCGCGGCGGGTCAGCCGCGTCCCCCGATCGGCGGCTTCGGCGCGAGCGATGCGGGCACGGACGCGATCTCGGTTGTGCCGCCGCTGACCGACTTCCCCGTCGATCCGATCGTCGATCCCTCGGCGCCCGCGAACGCGCCCGCGCTGTTCGACGGCGCCACCCCGCGCGCGGGCGGCGCGCCGTGCATCACGGCGCCGATCGCGGGGACGCTGATGCCGAAGAACTGGCTGCGGCCGCGCTTCGATCTGACGCCGACGGCGGGCGAGAACCTGTTCGAGATCGATCTGACCGTGGCGGGCTTCGCGCACCCGCTGCGCATCTTCACCGGCAGCCCGAGCACGGCGCTGACGGCGGACCTGTGGAACCGGCTGCGCGCGTCGGTCGTCGACCAGACGATCACGGTGACGGCGCGCGCTCTCAAGACCGACGCCAGCGGCGCGGTCCAGCTCGCACCGTCGGCGCTCGCGCAGTCGTCGTTCACCGTCGCCCCGGTCGAGGCGCCCGGCAAGATCGTCTACTGGGCGCTGGCCGACGACATGGGCGCGAAGGTCGGCTCGCTGAAGGGCTTCGGCATCGGCGAGGAGGGCGTGCGCGACGTGCTGGTCCCGAGCCAGGTCGCGACGCGCACGTCGGCCGAGACCTGCGTCGGCTGCCACGCCGCCACGCCGGACGGCTTCGGCGTCGGGTTCACGATGGGCCCCAATAACTACGTCGGCAACCTGGCCGACATCCGCGCCGGCAGCACCGGCGCGCTCCCGACCTACGCCAACGCGGGCGCCATGTCGACGATCCGGACGCTGCACGGCATCCCGGCCTACTCGAAGGGGCACTGGAGCGACGGCGATCGCGTCGTGCTGCTGAGCGACACCGGCATCCTTCACTGGGTGCAGGTCGACGGCACCGCCAGCGGCACGCTGGCGCGCACCGGTGACGCCAACCTGGCGACCGAGCCGACGTGGAGCCACGACGGCACCTCCGTTGTCTACGTTTCGGGGACGTCGCTGATCGACGGCCGTTTGGACGACGGTCCGTCGGACCTCTACTGGATCCCCTACGGCAACCGCGCGGGCGGCGCCGCCAAGGCGCTGCCGGGCGGGTCCGACGCGACGGCGACCGAAGCGTATCCGTCGTTCTCGCCCGACGACGCCTTCGTCGCGTACACGCGCGTCCCCAGCAACGGCAACGCCTACAGCAATCCGGCCGCGGAGGTGTTCGTCGTCCCGTTCGGCGGCGGCGCCGGCGGCACGGCGGTGCGGCTCGCTGCCAACGACGCGGCCGCCTGCCAGACCGGCGTGGTGAGCCCCGGGCTGACCAACGATTGGCCGAAGTGGTCGCCGCGCACCGCGACCGCCAACGGCAAGACCTACTACTGGCTGACCTTCTCGTCGAAGCGCGCCGGGACCGCCAACGCGCAGCTCTACGTCACGGCGATCGTCGTCGACGGCGCCGGCAAGCTGACCACCCACCCGGCCCTGTACCTGTGGAATCAGCCCGCCTCCGACGGCAACCACACGCCGTCGTGGGACGACTTTTCGATTCCGCCCATCACGGTCGACTAGAGACAGGCACTGCTTGACAGACCGGACGAATCGCGAAGGATCGCGCTTCGTCCGGTCATGACATTGGGTCGGTTCGCGCGTCGGTGGATCGTGCTGCTGGGGTGGGTCCTCGGCGGCGGCTTGGTGCCCGCCGTGGCCCGCGGCGCGGACGCGGCGCCGGCCCCGCGCGAAACGAAAACGGCGGACGCAGAGAAGGAGGCCCGCGGCCTGTTCGCGCAGGGTCAGATTCACTACTCGCTGGGCGAGTACCGGCAGGCGATCGCCCAGTTCCGGCGCGCCTACGAGCTCACCTCGGCGCCCGGCTTGCTGTTCAACATCGCGCAGGCCCACCGGCTCGACGGCGATTGCAAGCAAGCGCTCGAGGTGTACCGACACTTCGTCCGGCTGGCGCCGGAATCGCCGTACCGCGGCGAGGCGGATGCGCAGATCGCGGCGCTCATGCCGCGTTGTGGGCTCGCGCCGGTCGCGCTCCGCGCCGGCGTCGAGGAGGCGAAATCTGCGGACCAGGTGCCTGTGCTGCTCCGGTCACCGGAGGCGGAGATCGCCGTGACGCCTGCGCCGCGCTGGACCACCCGCCGCAGGACTTCGGCAACGCTGCTCGCCGGTGGTGTCGGCGTCGGTCTGGCGGCCGGCATCGTCTACTGGTGGAACAACGGCCGCTTCGACGATTGGCGCACGGAGGATCAGCGCCTGGCGGCGGCGATGGCTGGCACGCCGACCAACGTCTGGCTTGCCGCCCAGCAGCGCAATGACAGCCTCCTGCAGTCGGTACAACGGGTGGACAAGATCGATCTCGCGCTGGCCGGCCTGTCGCTGGCGGCCGTCCTCGCCTCGGCGGTGACGTTGGTCATCTTCGATCGCTGACGATCACGACTCCAGCACCCGCTTCGCGGTCAGGTGTATGTGGTCGCGCAGAAGCCAGACCAGGCTGCGCAGTTCGGACGACGACGCGTTCCATTGCATGACGAACTGCTGCTTCAATCCATCGTAGACGCGCGCGCGAATGGCGACCAGCCAGCGCGCCGCCGTCGCGCGATGTACGCCGTAGATGGCCCCGATGGCGTCGATGTTCAGCCCGTCGACGACGTGCAGGCGCAGGATGGTCTTGTCGCGTGCCGACAGCTGGCGGAAGCTCTCCTCCAGCGCCAGGCGAAAGCGCTCCTCGTGTTGCCGCCGTGCGGTCTCGATCTCCGGGGTCTGATCGTCTCCGACCAGCTCGAACAGATCGACGTCGGTCGCCGCCCGCGGGGCCAACGCGGCGATGTCGATCGCCACGCGCACGGCCGTGACGTGCAGCCAGGCGGCCAACGGCGCACGCCCCTGGTAACGGCGGATCCCCGGTGACAGGCCTACGAACAGCTTGGTCCGGAGCTTCTGGCGGAGCTCGTCTACCTTGTCGGCGCTCAGCTGGAAGCGTGCCACGCGGCCGTCGACGCTGGATACGAACGCCGTGTCGAAATGCCGGAGGGCCGCCACGTCGCCCGCCGCGCACGCGGCCGCAAGGAACAGATCAGTCCCCCGCAGGCGGAGGTCGTCGTCGTCGACCTGCAGGCCCTCGACGTGTGCGGCGAACCTGTCGAGAGGCACCTCCACGCCGGGCCAGCGGGCGCGCCCGGCCTCGAAGGCCGCGATCACGTTGCCGGGCGTTCGCGACATGTCAGGAGGCCAATTTAGACTAGGCATCCGGGCGGAACAACGCGACGATGGCTGCGTGACGGCGTCCAATCCGGGGTTCGATTCGCAGGACGGGCGGGGCTGCCTTTCGACGGATGACGTGCTAGCGCACCTGGGTCGGCGCCTGGAGGGCGAGCGCCTGCAAGGTGTCCGCGACCACCTCGACGGCTGCAGCGCCTGTCGGGTCGTGATGGCCGAGGCCGCGCGCATCGCGACCGCCACGCCGGCGTCCCGGACGCCCCGGACGCTGGCGGACGGCGAGACGGTGGCGGGGCGGTACCAGATTCGGCGCTTCATTGCGCGCGGCGGAATGGGCGAGGTCTACGAGGCGTTCGACGCGGCGCTGGGCGAAACGATCGCGCTCAAGACCATCGTGGTGACCGCTGTCGATCAGGCGGACGCCGTGAAGCGGTTGCTGGCGGAGGTTCGGATCGCGCGCAAGGTGACGCATCCGAATGTCTGCCGGATCCTCGAGTTCGGGACGCACCAGCGGGCGGGATCGACGGAGGAACCGGTTCCCTTCTTGACGATGCCGCTGCTGGCGGGCGAGACGCTGGCAAAGCGAGTCGAACGGAGCGGGCGGCTGCCGCCGCACGAGGCGCTGCGCATCTTGAGCGAGCTCGCCACCGGGCTCGCGGCGGTTCATGCGGTCGGCGTCGTGCATCGGGATTTCAAGAGCGACAACGTCTTCCTGGTGCGGGGCGACGATGGCAGTGAGCGTGCCGTGGTGATGGACTTCGGTCTGGCGCGCGCTCTGGAGCGGCGGGCCGACCAGAATCGGTCGACGGGCCGGGTGTTGATCGGGACGCCGGCCTACATGGCGCCCGAGCAGGTCGAGGGTAAGGCGATCACGAAGGCCGTCGACGTCTACGCCTTCGGCGTCGTCGCGTTCGAGTTGCTGACCGGGCGGGTTCCGTTCGTGGCGGAGTCCGCGGCGGCCGTGGCGCTGGCGCGGCTCCAGCGGGGCCCGGCCCCGCCGTCGTCGATGGTGGGTGGTCTCGACAAGGCGTGGGACGCCATCATCCAGCGCTGCCTCAGGCGCGCCGCCGCGCAGCGCTACTCCAGCATGACGGAGCTGGCCGGCGCGCTCGAGCGCCTGCGTGCGGGTACGCGGCGGCGGCCGTGGCGTCGCGTGACGACGTTGACGCTCGCCGCCGCGATCACGGTCGCCGCGGCGTGGAGCGCCGTCAGGCCGTCACGGTCGGGCCCCGCGAGGCCCGTCGAGCTCACCGCCGGGGACGAGGAGAGGGGACCCGCATCGCGGTCGAACCCTGCCGCGCCCAGTTTGGCGCCCACCCCGGCGGTCCTGTCCATACCGTCGACGGAGGTGGGCGGGCTCTCGCGATCGGCGAGAAGCAAGCGCGAACGGGCCCCGGCTTCCGTGAAGCGGCATGCCGTGTCCTCGACCGCTCCGCTGCCCACCGCGACGCTGGCTTCGCCGGCGGCGGCGCCATCCCCAGCGCCGACCGTGGTCCCGCCCCCCGACATCACTCCGTTCTCACGGCCGGCGGGGCCCCGCTCTCGCCAGGTGGACGATCTCGTGGACCCGTTCTGACCCGGTGGACGGCGTCGCGCGGTCATCGCGCGCACGCGGGCTTGTTGGGGAGATCGCAGCCGCATTGCGCGCACGTTCCGGGCGCGTTGTAATTGCACGGCGCGGGAATGGCGCCGGACCCGAAGAACTTCACCCAGACGCCGGGCTGTCCGTGGTCCTCGATCACGGCCGCGATGTGCACCCACGGCTCGCCGTTCAGAGCCGGCGTCACGCCGGGAGCGGATTCGATCAATCCGCCGAGGGCGACGATGAAGGACCACGGCGACGTATCGATCAGGGTGCCGCGAGGCCCACGCGCATAGAAGCCGACGGCGTCTCCGTAGACCTGCACGACGGCCTGCGGATCCGGGTCGTTGGACGCGAAGCTGGTTCCAGGGAGCCTCGACCAGTCGCTGCTGTCGAAGCCGATGCCGGACTCGTCGCTGCCAATCAAGAATGCCGTGTGGTCGAAAGCAACCGCCGTGACGTAGAGGGTGCCTGAGGCGACGAACGCGGCGCTCGGCTTGCCGATGAAGGTTCCAGGCGATCCGGGAAGGGCGAACCAGGCGTCGGGCCGGCCGGCGCTCGCGGCGCACATCGCGGCAGGATCGCTGCAGGCAAGCGCATAGATCAGGCCGTCGTTTCCTCGCACGACCACCGTCAGCAGTTGACCGTCCTGCGCGGCGATGACGGGCGCCGACGCGGCGCCGACCGACGGGGCGCCGAGCGACGCCCAGTCGCCCCAAGCTCCCTTCGTCCGCGTACGAAGCCGGATCGTGCCGTCGGCGCTCGCGCGGACGGCGAGGTGAAGTGTGTCGCGGTCGGCGAGGATGATGGCCGGATCCGCGTCAACGCCGGACGCGACGATCGTCCACGGCGACCATTGCACGAACAACG
>DATBHU010000474.1:0-17696 GCA_036557265.1 Polyangia bacterium | reverse complement strand
GACTCCGCGGAGATCGCCATCAAGGGCATCAACCCGGACGTGAAGGTCGTCAAGTACAAGACGCGCCTCGACGCCTCGAACATCATGGAGATGATCGACGGCTACGACGTGATCGTCGACGGCGCCGACAACTTCCCGACGCGCTATCTGATCAACGACGCGGCCCTGAAGCTCGGTAAGCCGCTCATCGACGGCAGCATCTATCGGTTCGAGGGGACGGTGACGACGTTCTTGCCGTTCGAAGGTCCCTGCTACCGCTGCTTCTACCCGGAGCCGCCCCCGCCCGACATGGCGCCCTCGTGCCAGGAGGCCGGCGTGCTCGGGGTGCTGTGCGGTGTGATCGGCGCGCTCGAGGCGACCGAGGCGATCAAGGTGCTGCTCGGCAAGGGCAAGCCGCTCGCCGGGCGCGAGCTGAACTTCGACGCGCTCGCCATGAAGTTCCGCGAGTTCAAGCGGCCGCGCGATCCGATGTGTCCGGTCTGCGGCGACGGCAAGAAGGCCGAGGACATCGAGCTCATCGACTACAATCAGTTCTGCCAAGTCAGGAACTAAGAAGCTGTCCAACACGAAATTTGCCTTCGCGAACGGCGCCGGGAGCGCGCCGCGCGACGAGGCGCGAAACTTCGCGCTCGGTGTCGACGGCTTCCGGTACGGTGATCTGTACGAGCCCGAGCGGCTGGCGGAGCTGGACGCGCGCTTTCGCGCCGAGCTGGCCGCCGGCGACGCGGCGCTGGCCGCGCGCTTCACCGCGTATCGCGACGGCGCCACGCTGACGCCGCCCGAGGAGTCGACGCTGCTGATCGACGTGGCGCGGCCGCTGGGCGCGTTCGTCGCCCGCCTCTTCGGCGTCGAGCCGCAGCGGCAGGCGCTGCTCGACGTCGCGGCGCGCGAGGCGGCGATCTTCCGGATGAAGCACTTCGTCGTCCGGCGCGCGAGCAAGAAGTATCCGGAAGAAAAGGTGCCCGCCGATGATCCGATGAATTCGCCGGCCGCGCTGCGCGACGGGATCCGCAAGCTGGCCGCGGCGTCGTTCCCCGAGCTGGTCACGCCGGGCGACGACGAGTTGACGTTCGCCACCGTGCTGGACGCGCTGATCGCGCGCGAGAAGGCCAACCCGGCCGCGGCCGCCGACATCGACATCTTCGAGCGCTGGGCGTCGGTCCACCGCTTCGTCCCCGCCGCGCGCGCGGGCGTGGCGGGCTGGGTGTCGTTCCACTTCCCGCACTTCGTCGACCACGAGGACCTGGTGCCGCTGCGCCGCCCCGAGCCGAAGCTGCCGGGGATCACCGAGGGTCCGCCCGAGCACCGCCGCCGCCGCGACGGCTTCGGGCTGACCGACCCGCGCATGTCGCGGCGCGAGGTCGCCAGCGAATCCGACTACTGCCTCTACTGCCACGAACGCGAGAAGGATTCGTGCTCGACCGGCATGCACGACAAGTCGGGGGCCGTGAAGCGCAACCCGCTGGGCGTGAAGATCGCCGGCTGCCCGCTCGACGAGAAGATCGGCGAGATGCACGTGCTGCGCAAGGACGGCGAGTCGATCGGCGCGCTGGCGATGATCTGCGTCGACAACCCGATGCTGCCCGGCACCGGTCACCGCATCTGCAACGACTGCATGAAGGGGTGCGTGTTCCAGAAGCAGGAGCCGGTCAACATCCCGCAGGCGGAGACCGGCGTGCTGACCGACGTGCTCGGCATGCGCTGGGGGTTCGAGATCTACACCCTGCTGACGCGCTGGAATCCCCTCAACCGCGTCCGGCCGGTGGCGCGGCCGTACATCGGCAAGAACGTGCTGGTGGTCGGGCTCGGGCCCGCCGGCTTCACGCTGGCGCACCACCTGGTCAACGCCGGGTTCGGCGTGGTCGGCATCGACGGCCTGAAGGTCGAACCGCTGCCGGCGGATCTGATCGGCGCGGACAGGTGGCCGCCGCGCGCGATCGAGAGCTGGAACGAGCTGAGCACGCCGCTCGACCAGCGGCGCCTGGCCGGCTTCGGCGGCGTCGCCGAGTACGGCATCACCGTGCGCTGGGACAAGAGCTTCCTCGGCGCGCTGCACCTGGGCCTGGCGCGGCGGACCGGCTTCCGCGTCTACGGCGGCGTCCGCTTCGGCGGCACCGTCGACGCCGACGAGGCGTTCGCGATGGGCTTCGACCACGTCGCCATCGCGGCGGGCGCGGGCAAGCCGACGATCATCGACGTCAAGCACAACCTGATCCGCGGCGTGCGCAAGGCGTCCGACTTTCTGATGGCGCTGCAGCTGACCGGCGCGGCCAAGCGCGACTCGCTCGCCAGCCTGCAGGTGCGCTTGCCCGCCATCGTCATCGGCGGCGGCCTGACCGGCATCGACACGACGACCGAGGCGGCGGCGTACTACCCGGTGCAGGTCGAGAAGTTCCTGGAGCGCTGGGAGGCCCTGGCCGCCGAGCAGGGCGAAGACTCCCTGTTCAAGGGATACGACGAGGAAGAGGCGGAGATCGCGCGTGAGTTCCTCGCGCACGGGCGCGCGGTCCGGGCCGAGCGGGCGCGCGCGGCGGCGGCCGGCGAGGCGCCCGATCTCAGCAAGCTCGTCGCGGCGTGGGGCGGCGTCTCGCTCGTCTACCGCAAGGGGATGGCGGACAGCCCGGCCTACCGGCTGAACCACGAGGAGATCATCGAGTTCTTCGAGGAGGGCGTACGCTTCGTCGAGAAGATGTCACCGCTCGCCTGCGTGCCCGACGCGCGCGGCGCGCTGTCCGGCGTCGAGTTCGAGACCGCGACCGGCGACAAGGTGACGCTGCCCGCGCGCACGCTGTTCGTCGCCGCCGGCACGTCGCCCAACATCACCTACGAGCGCGAGCGGCCGGGATCGTTCGCGATCGATCCGAAGACCAAGGGCTTCCGCGCGTTCAAGGCGGTGCGCGCCGACGACAGCATCGGCACCCTGCGCCTCGAGCCCGTCACCGGCGAGGAGGTCGGCTTCTTCACCAGCTACCTCCGCAACGGGCACACCGTGACGTTCTACGGCGACAACAACCCAGGCTACGCCGGGTCGGTCGTGCGCGCGATGGCGTCGGCCAAGGACGGCGCGCCGCACGTCGAGGCGCTGTTCGCGCACGACATCGCCGGGCTGAACCTGGAGTCGCAAGAGGCCCGCGACGCCGCCTGGCGCGCCTTCACCGGCAAGCTGGACGACGAATGGCGGCCGACGGTGGCGTGGGTCGAACGCCTGACGCCGACGATCGTCGAGGTGGTGGTGCGCGCGCCCGCGGCGGCGCGCCACTTCGAGCCGGGGCAGTTCTTCCGCCTGCAGAACTTCGAGGCGCTGGCGCGCTCCGCCAACGGCAGCCGCCTGATGATGGAGGGCCTGGCGCTGACCGGCGCGTGGGTTGACAAGGACAAGGGCCTGCTGTCGCTGATCGTGCTCGAGATGGGCGGCAGCTCGCGCCTGTGCGCGGGCCTCGAGAAGGGCGAGTCGGTCGTCGTGATGGGCCCGACCGGGACGCCGACCGAGATCCCGGAGGGCGGCGAGTCGGTCGCGCTGGCGGGCGGTGGCCTCGGCAACGCCGTCCTGTTCTCGATCGGCAAGGCGCTGCGCGCGCGCGGCAACCGCGTCATCTACTTCGCCGCCTATCGCAAGCGCGAGGACGTCTACAAGATCGACGAGATCGAGGCGGCCGCCGACCAGATCGTCTGGAGCGTCGACGGCGGCGAGCTGCCCGAGGCGCGTCGGTCCCAGGACCGCGCCTTCCGCGGCAACGTCGTCGAGGCGATGCGTGCCTACGCGCAGGGCGAGCTGGGCGAGGTGAAGGTGCCGCTCTCCGACTGCGCGCGCATCATCGCCATCGGCAGCGACCGCATGATGCAGGCGGTGAAGAACGCGCGCCACGGCCTGCTCGCCAAGCAGTTCAGGCCGAACCACGTCGCCATCGCGTCGATCAACTCGCCCATGCAGTGCATGATGAAAGAGATCTGCGCGCAGTGTCTGCAGCGCCACATCGATCCGGTCACGGGCAAGGAGACGATCGTGTTCTCTTGCTCGAACCAGGATCAGCCGCAGGACGCCGTCGACTGGAAGAACCTGGCCGACCGCCTGCGCCAGAACACCGTGCAAGAGAAGCTGACCGACCGCTGGGTGCAGCGCCTGCTCGCGCGCGAGCGCTAGGCCGCGCCGGCTCCGGCGCTGGCGCGGGAGCGCGCCGGAAACCGTGATCGATCGATGTCTGGCGCGACATTGATCACGAACTGCCATCTGGAGGCACCTCGTCATGAGCCATGGCCCCCGCCGCGGCGCGCGCGGCTCCGTTGTTCCGGCGCTGATTTCCGTAATGATCTCGGGCGTGATCGGGTGGGCGTGCGCGGCGGGTGACGCCGTCGAGCCGACGCCGGGGGCGGGTGGGAACAGCGGCACGGCGGGGTCGGCGGGGGCGGCAGGAACGGCCGGCGCGGCCGGGGGCGGCGGGGGCAACCCGGGCGCCGCGGGGTCGACGGGCGGCTCGGCCATGCCCGGCCGCGGCGGGTCGAACGGCACGGCCGGCAGCGGCGGCTCGGCGGGTTCGGGAGCTTCGGGCGCGTCCGGCGCCGCGGGCAGCGGCGGTGCGGCAGGCGGCACAGCCGGCGGCCGCGGCGGGGCGTCGGGTGGCGCGAGCGGGCGGGGTGGAAGCGGTGGGACGGCCGGCGCCGGCGGCACGGGCGGATCGGCCGGCGCGAGCGGAGGGCGCGGCGGCGCCGCGGGCAGCGCCGGGCGCGGCGGCAGCAGCGGCACGACCGGCACGGGCGGCGCGCGCGGCGGGACGACCGGCACGGGCGGGCGCGGCGGGACCACCGGCAGCGGTGGGACCACCGGCAGCGGTGGCGGCGCGTCGTCCACGCTGTGCAACTGGCCGACCGCGAGCGGCAGCCAGTCGGTCAGCTCGACGATCTCCGTCAGCGGCACCTACGACGGCGGCATGAAGCGCTTCGTCGGCGCGGGCAACCTGGGCGGCAGCGGCCAGCAGGAGGGACAGGATCCGCTGTTCCAGATCGCGAACGGCGGCACGCTGCAGAACGTGATCCTCGGGAACCCGGCCGCCGACGGCGTGCACTGCAGCGGCTCGTGCACGCTGAAGAACGTCTGGTGGGAGGACGTCGGCGAGGACGCGGCGACGCTGGAGGGCTCGTCGTCGAGCCAGGTGATGACCATCGACACCGGCGGCGCCAAGGCGGCGGCCGACAAGGTGTTCCAGCACGACGGTCCGGGCACGATGATCATCAAGAACTTCTGCGTGCAGGACTTCGGCAAGCTCTATCGGTCGTGCGGCAACTGCCGGACGCAGTACACGCGCCACGTCGAGATGGACAACATCATGGCGATGCCGAAGCTCGGCCCGCTCGCGGGCGTCAACACCAACTACAACGACACCGCGAAGTTCACGCGCATCACCATCCGCGCCAGCTCGGGCTCGATCTGCGATCGCTACACGGGCAACAATACGGGCGCCGAGCCGACCAAGAGCGGCAGCGGCGCCGACGGCACGTACTGCATCTACAGCCCCAGCGACATCACCTACATGCCGTGAAGCGCGCGCGTTGCGCGTGATCGTTTGGTCGCGCCGCGGGAATGGTGCGCTGGGCGTCGGGTCCCTCGACGCCGGCCACGTTGGCGCATGGCAACAGGTGACCGTTCAGGAGGGCTTCGCGTGTCGCTGCGGCCGTGGCCGCTTGCGTTGCTGCTGGCGTGCGCCTGCGCGGTCGACAGGGCCGGCCTCGTCAGCGACGGCGGTGGTCCCGCGACGGGCGGGGCGGGCGGCGGCGCCGGCGCCGCAGGCGGCGCGTCGGCCGGGACCGGCGGCGCCGGGACGGGCGGCGCTGCCGGCGTCATCGGCGGGGATGGTGGGGGCGGAGGGCCGATGCCGAACACCGGATCGGGTGGAGACGGCGCGACGGCTGGATCGGGTGGCGCGCCCGACAGCGGCGGTGCCGGCACGGGAACCGCTGGCAGCGCGACCGCCGGGGCGGCTGGCGCGGCCGGTGCCGCGGGTGGCGGCGGGGAAGCGAGCGGCATCGGCGGTGGTGGCGCCGGAGAGGCGGGGAGCGGGGGCGTCATCGGATCGGGTGGTGCGGCGGGATCGGGCGGCGACGCGGGATCGGGTGCGGCGGGATCGGGCGGCGACGCGGGGACAGGCGGGAGTGCGGGGAGCGGCGCGGCGGGATCGGCGGGCAGCGGCGATGCGGGCACTGGTGGAACCGGCGCGGCGGGAGCCGGCGGTGGCGAAGGCGGCGCGGGCGGAGCTGGCCTCGGCGGACGCGGCGGCTTCGGCGGCTTCGGCGGCGGCGCGTGCGGCGGCTGCCCGGCGTGCATGCGCTGCATGAACGGCGCGTGCAGCGTCGATCCGGCCTCGCTCTGGAAGGTTCGCTGCGTGAGCGCCGACATCACGCCGACGAAGCCGACCGGCGATGCGTGGGATCCGGGCTTCGGGGCAGCGACGGCGCCGGATCCGCAGTGCTCGTTCTGGCTCGGCAACGCCGTCGCCGCGCAGACCTCCATCCTCTCGAACACCGTCGCGCCCGCCTGGAACGAATCGATCACGCCGACGAGCCGCTTCTCCGCCGGCCTGCTGTCGTCGCAGGCGAGTCCGTGGTCGATCCGCGTCACCGACGACGATCAGACGAGCGCCGACGCCGTCTGCTCTGTCAGCCCGGCGCTGGACGCGGCGGCGTTCTCGTCGGGCCTGGCCGCGTTCGCGGCCGGAAGTTGCAGCTCGCTGGTGATCGGCCTCGAGTGCGTCTCGCCGTAGCGGGCGTGCCCCTGTTTCAAGGCTGATCGACGAGGCAGTAGATCTGGCTGTCGAGCTGGACGCGGCGCCCGTCGCGCGAGGCGGCGAGGGCCGGCAGGGCGCTGCCGTAGTAGCCGGTGGCGACACCCGCGACGACGCTGCCGTCGGCGACGCTCAGCAGGTGGAGATCCGACGACTGGGTCGCGTCGTAGTCGTCCAGCGCGGCGAGGAGCGAGAAGTCGCCCGAGAACGCGCCCGCGCGGATCACCTGCGAGTGGATCGTGGTCAGCGGCTGGCCCGTCGAGATCGACGTGATGTCGACGGGCGTGGCGACCAGCTCTCGCGTCGCCGCCACGAACGGCGGCATGTCGATCGTCGTCGCCTGTCCGGTCACGAGATCGATCTCGAAGGTGACCGGGAACCGTGCTTGCGATGCGCCGCCTCCGGTGGGAGGTACGGCGTCGAGTGTCGGATATCCCCACCCGACCAGACGGGCGCCACCCTGTTCATAGGCGATGCGAGCGGCGTAGGCGGGCGCCGCGAACCGCCGCGCCAGCTTGCCGGTCGCCGCCTCCCAGACGGTGATCTCGGACGCGGGAACGTACGCGGGCCGGCTGCCGTCGCGGTAGTGAAGGTCCGGCGTCGCGGCCAGGTAGCGGCCGTCCGGCGACCAGGCGATCACGCCGGCCGCGGCGTCGATGCGCGCGAGCGGCGTCAGCGTCGCCGGATCGAGGACGACGATCAGGTCGGGGAAGACGGCGGCGATCTGCGTCTGGTCCGGCGCGAGGGCGACGTCGCCCCGCCACTCCGACTGGCCGGCGTGCGAATGAAACACCGCGGTCGGTCCCGCCTTGCCGTGCTCGAAGCGCTCGAGCCTGACCGGAAACAGCAAGCTCCCCGCCGCCGACGTCTCCGCGCCGCCGGAGATGACCTGGAACGAATCGGTACCGCGCACGGCGACCGCGCCCAGCCAGTCGACGGACCCGAATTGCGGCCAGCGCCCCTCGGGGCCGTCGTGATCGACGACGGCCAGCCCGGTCGCGTCGAGGCCGAGCTGGCGCCCGCCCGCGCCGAATACCGCGTCCCGATCGACGATCCCCGACGTGAACGTCGGCGTCAGCGACGGCGCGCGCTCGGCGACGTTCCCCTGGTCGTCGATCGTGACGATGTCGTCGGAGTCGGCCAGGAACGCGGCGTGGGCGACGCTCTGGTCGAGCCGCGCGGTCAGCTGCGCCGTCGCGACCTCCCACACGCGCAACCCGCCGCGGCCGAACTGAAGGACGTGGCGACCGTCGGTCGACCACGAGAAGCCGCACCCGGCACCGTCACAGTCGACGTAAGGGCCCGGGTCGGGGAGGGTGACGACGCGGCCGTCGTCGTACGCGACCAGCGCGGACGGCGTCCGGTCCGCGTCGATCATCCCGACCGCGACGGCGGAGCCGTCGAACGAGAGCGCCTGAAGACCGAGCCCGGCAGAGTGGAGACCGGCGGGGAGGAGCGGGCTGAAGTCGAACTGTTGCTGGCCGGCGGCGCTGTAGACCCGGAGCCCGACGTCCAGGACGACGTTGCCGTCTCCGGACACCGCGGTGACGTCGAGCGCGATCGGCTCGTCCGAAAGCCGGGCGCCGCCACCGACGTCGTGCACCCGGAACGAGGTCATCTGGGCGATCTCGAAGATTCGCCGGCCGTCGGCGCTCACCACGAACGGCGGCGTCGCCGCGTACGGGGCCGGCAGGCTGATCTTCGCCGTGAACAGGGGCTCGACCGCGTTGGTTCGCGGATCCCAGGCGAGCACCCAGGTGGCGCCCGCTCCCGCGTCGCTGACGGGCACGCCGACGATCGCCCGCCCGTCGAACAGGAAGCCGATCGGCCAGGCGCCGCTCGCGTTCACGTCGCAGAGCTGCAGATTGCCGGCCGTCGGCGCCGGCGGGATCGAGAACGGCGGCGGCGTCGAGATGACGATCCCGGTGCCGGCGTCGGGCGTCAGCGCGCTCCCGCCGCAACCCAGAGCCGCGGCGCTACAAATCATAGCGATCGTCTTCAAAACGCGTCGCTCGTTCATGGTGGATCAGTACCGTCAGCGCAGGCGGGCGGCTCGAAAATTGTCGCGCGCCCCTCCGGCGCGCCGGATTGCCCTCGACGAGCGTTTCGCCGCTGGACACACTTGTCGCCATGCTGACCGCGACCGCGATCCTGTTGCCGCTGCTGGCGACCGCCGCCCCTCCCGCCGCGACGGCTCCCACCTGGAAGACGCTGCAGCGGGGGCTCGAGTACACGACGCTCGACGCGGGGCCCGGGGCCGGCGACGGGCGCATCCACGTCGTGCGCATCGATCCGAAGCAGGCGCCGCTGCTGGCGGTGATGGCGTCGGCCGGCGATCACAGACAGCGCACCGCCGCGGCCTGGTGCCGGGAGCGCAAGCTCGCCGTGGCGATCAACCTCGGGATGTACCGCGACGACAAGCTGACCAACGTCGGGCACGCGCACGCGCCCGGCCACGTCAACAACGCGCACTGGTCCGACAAGTACAAGAGCGCGCTGGCGTTCGGCCCCAAGCGCCCCGAGCTGCCGGCGGCGGCCCTGGTGGATCTCGACGCGCCCGGCGCCGAGGCCGGCCTGAGCGCGTATGGATCGGTGGTGCAGAACCTGCGCTTGATCCGCGCGCCCGGGCGCAGCGTCTGGGGCAAGCAGGAGCGTCGCTGGAGCGAGGCGGCCGTCGCCGCGGACAGGACCGGGCACATCCTGTTCCTGTTCTCGCGCCGGCCCTTCGCGATGAACGACTGGAACGACAAGCTGCTGGCGCTGCCGCTCGGCATCACCGCGGCGATGCACGTCGAGGGCGGGCCCGAAGCCAGCCTGTCGATCCACACCGGCGGCGTCGATCTGGATCTGAACGGCAGCTACGAGACGGGGTTCAACGAGAACGACGACGAGAACGCGCAGTGGCCGATCCCGAACCTGCTCGCCGTGTCGCGTCGCTGAGGCAACCATCGACGCGACCTCGTCGCGGCGCACCCGTCCGGTGAGATGATGAGCGACAGGACCTTGACGACCTCCAACGGAATCGGCCGCGTCCCGTGGGCCGCGATCGCGATCGGCGCGGCGATGGTCGCGTCGACGGCGGTCGGGATCGGCGGCTGGGAGCGGGTGCGGACGCGGCCCAAGGGCCGGATGATCGACGTGACCGGCTCGGCCAAGAAGCGGATCGTCTCCGACAGCATCGAGTGGACCGCCTCGATCGAGACCAGGAACATGGACCGCACCGCCGCCGCCAAGGCGCTGGCCGGTCACGTGAAGACGGCGCTCGACTATCTGGCCGAGCAGGGGATCAAGAAGGGCGAGATCCGCGTCGAGGCGGCGTCCGTCGAGGAGGTCAAGGAGACGGAGTACATCGGCACCGGCGCGCAGCGGATCGAGAAGACGGTGTTCAAGGGCTACAAGACCGGCCAGGACATCAGCGTCCGATCGAACGACGTGCCGCGCGTCGAGCGGATCTCGCGCGAGATCACCCAGCTGCTCGAGCGGGGCGTCCCGGTGTCGTCGTCGGATCCCGAGTACTACTACTCGAAGCTCGGCGAGCTGAAGATCGAGATGCTGGCGGCGGCGGCGCGCGACGCGCGTGTGCGCGCGACCAGCATCCTGGCCGAGACCGGGGGCGGCCGCATCGCCCGGCTGCGGTCGGCCGACATGGGCGTCATCAACGTGAACCCCGCCAACTCCACCGAGACGTCGTGGGAGGGGAACAACGACACCTCGTCGCTGGACAAGGACATCATCACCATCGTCCACGTGACGTTCGAGGTCGAATAGTCAATCGCTGAATCGCCAAAGGTCGGGAACTTCGGGCCCGGGGCGGCGTTCCCTAGCCGCGATGGAAGGGCCCCGGCGATGCGGCGTATGATCCTGGCGTGCGCAGGTGGATTGCGTCGCTCATTCGGCGGCTGGCTGAAGCGCTGGTCCGCCTCTACTACCCCGCGCGCGCCGTCGAGGGGCGAGAGCGAATCCCCTCCGGAAAGCCCCTGGTTTTCGTTCTCAATCACCCGAACGGGCTGCTCGATCCGCTGGTCCTACGGGTGGCCACCGGGCGCGCCGCGCGCTTCCTCGCCAAGGGCACGCTTTTCCGGAACCCGGCGGGTCGCCTGGCCATGGACGCCTTCGGCAGCATCCCGATCCACCGGGCGCACGAGTCGGGCGGGCGGGGCGCGGACGCGTCCCGCAACGACGCCAGCTTCGCGCTCTGCCGGGCGGAGCTGGCGGCGGGGGGCGCCCTGGCGCTCTTCCCCGAAGGGGTCTCGCACTCGGACCCCCAGCTCCGACCGCTGAAGACGGGCGCGGCGCGCATCGCCCTGTCGGCCGAGGCGGAGCACGACGGGCAGCTGGGCGTCACGCTGGTTCCGGTCGGGCTCTACTACGAGGGCAAGGCGCTGTTCCGGTCGTCGGTGCTGCTGGTCGTCGGCGAGCCGATCGCGGCGGCGCCGCGGCTGGCGGATTACCGGCGCGACGAGCGGGCCGCGGTGGCGGCGCTGACCGAGACGATCGACGCGGGGCTCGACGAGGTCGTGCTGCAGGCGGAGTCGCGCGATCTGCTGGCCGGCATCGCCCGCGTGGCGCGCTGGACGCGCGATCCGGACGGCGACGCGCCCGAGGGCGACCTGGCGGCCCAGCACCAGCGCGCGCGCGAGCTCGCCGACGCGTACGCGCGGCTGCGCGCGCGCGATCCGGAGCGGGTCGAGGCGATCGCCGGCGAGGTGCGCGCCTACGCGCGCGTGCTGCGCCAGCTGGGCGTGCGCGATCCGTGGGCCCTGGAGCTGGCGCCGCTGCGCCCGGGCGCGCTGGCGCGGGCGCTGCTCAGGTTGCTGCTGGCGGCGCCGCTGGCCGCCGTCGGCGCGCTGCTGGGCTGGTTGCCGTACCGGGCGGCGGGCGAGGTGGCCCGGCGGGCGACGCGCGAGGAGGATCTGCTCGGCACGGTGAAGCTGCTGGCGGGCGCGGCGTTCCTGACGGTGGCGTGGGCGCTGGAGGCGACGGCGGCGGGCCTCCTCTGGGGCGCGCCGTGGGCGGCGGCGACGTTCGTGGCCGGCGTCGGCACCGGGTACGTCGCGCTGCGCTTCGAGGAGCTCCGCGGTGAAGCCGGCGAGGCGTGGCGCCTGGTGGTCCTGCGCGCGTTCCACCACCGGACGACGCAACGCCTGGCCGAGCGCCGCCGCGCGCTCGCCGACGCGGTGGCGCGCGGTCTGCGCGACGCGGCCTGAAATTGCCCGCCGGCGGCCCTTCGCCTTAAACTGCGGGCATGAACCGGGCGGCTCCGATCGTGCATCTGGCCGGGCTGGCGGCGGCCGTCGGTCTCGGCGTGGCGTTCGCGGCCTGCGGCGGCGGCGGCGGCGGCGCGCGCCCGGTCGTCATCCCGGACGTGCCGGCCGGCGCGTTCGAGGACGGCTGCCAGCAGCTCTGCACGCTGTTGCCCGACGAGAAGGTCTGCACGGCGAAGCACGCCGAGTTCTGCATGGCGAACTGCCGCGCGCGCACGCGCGACCTGCCGCAGGCGTGCGGCGATTGTCTGATCACGGTCGGCACGCCGATCTCCGGCTTCGTCGACAACTCCAGCGGCACCGCCTACTGCACGGTGGGCGGACCGGGCGACCTGGAGACCTGCGCCAGCGCCTGCGACGACGCCGGGGCCGCCGGGCCGTCGCCCGATCTCGACGTCCTCTGTCAGCTCGAGTGCTCGTTCTACATGCAGCAGCGCACGCCGCTCGCGTGCTCGATGGACGCGTCGGCGGACTGCCTCTCCGCCTGTCGCTCGGCGATCGCGACGCAGCCGCGCATCTGCGCGCAGTGTCAGATGGAAGGGACGATCCCCGGCCAGATCTGCATCAACAACGAGTGCGACTGCCTGAACACGTTCCCGGTCACCACCGGCTGCGACTCGCTCTGCGACACGATGCCGCCGCTGTAGCGGACGCCGCCAGCCGGCGCAGCAGCTGGATCTGCGCCGGCGTCGCGTTCGCGACCAGCGCCGCGGCGTCCGCGGCCTCGCGGGTGATGCGCTCGCGCTCGCGGATCGGCGTGCCGAAGACGTCGGTGGGATCGACGCCGAGCGCCGGGGCGTCCGCGCGGGCGGGCGGACTCCGGCGTCCGTCCCGGATCCGGATTCGCGCCCACCTGGTCATGCTGTCCATTACGGACGGCGCGCCGGGCTGGAAGTCGCGGCTACTCCGCCCGCAAGTCGTCGATGATCATGCCGGGCAGGGGCGGGTTCGGCCGGCCGCCGCAACGGACGTTGAACCCGGTCCGCTGCAACACGACGGCGTCGGTCGCGTCCGCGGGGATCGGGAACGTCGCCGTCACGATCGGGCCGAGGGTGACAGCGGTCGATCCGATCATCGCCGGCGTGCTCGGCTGCGTGCTGTCGGGCGCCAGCGACGCGGTGGTGATCGATCCGCCCTCGCTGGCGAGCAGAAACGTCTGGCCGAAGGCTCCGGGGTTGACGATCCGGTACGAGAAACGGATGACGGCGTCGCCGGCGACGCGCGCCAGACGCAAGGTGACCGGCGGCTGCCACGCCACGCCGGGGTTCGCGGTCGGCGCGATGTAGAGGCTGTGCGTGCCCTTGATGGTCGGATCGGGAGCGGACAGCACCTGCGCGCCGCCGTAGGTCGTGGTGACCAGCGATTCGAAGCCGTCCTCCAGGACGAGCGGGGGCAGCGCCGCCGTCGTGAAGCTGTCGCCGGCCACGGCGGCGTTGGCAGCGAAGTCCTGGAGCTGCTCGGTCCGCAGGCGATACCCGGTGGCGTAGCGGAGCATCGCCACCGGCTTGGTGAACTTCGCGACGAACACCGCCGGCGCGTTGACCACCGCCGAGAGCGGGATCGTCTCCCCGCCGGTCGACAGCAGGGTCAGGCTGCCGTCGGGCGGCAGCGGCTCCGACGACAGGACGGCGAGGCTGTTGAGCGGATCGGTGAGGTCGCCGGACGGGTCGAAGGTGAGCCGCGGCTGCGCCTGATCGTGGGCGCCGGTGAGCACCATCGTCGCCGGGATCGGAAGGGCGACGTCGCCGGTGATGATCGACACCTGGCCGCGCCCGCTGCCGGTCAGGTTTCCAGCCGCGTCGATGGTGACGGTGAGCTGGTTGTAGATGACCGATCCGGAGCAGTTGACCGGCAGGCCGAGCGCCAGGGTCCCCGTGGTCGCGAACGTACCGCCGCCCATGCTCTGGAACCCGGCGGAGGATCCGGCCCCGTAGGCGCCCGCGATCGCCCGCCCCTGGTCGCCGTCGAGGGTCAGCGTGAAAAGATGCGTGGGCGGGATCGTCGACGGCGCGCCGGCGTCCTGCTGCAGCTGGATCCGCGCCGTGACGTCGAACGAACGCCGGCCCGCGAACGTCCCGGCGCCGTCCGGCTCACCGTCCGGACGGGGGACGTCGATCGGCGCGTCCGGCGGCGTGATGTCGAAGCTCGCGTCGGGCGGCGGCGAGGGGACGTCGACCGAGGGCCCGTCGATCGACGACACCTCCGGCGAGACCTCGCCCTGGCCCGCGTCGATGTCGATCGATCCGGTTCCGCCGCCGCCCGCGTCGGGCTGCAGGGGCTTGGCCGAACAGCCGGCGGCGGCGACCGCCGCTGCGGCGACCACGAAGCGCAAGCGCCGGCGGAACGACATCATTCCGCCCGCAGATCGTCGATGATGATGCCGGCGACGGGCGGCGCCTTGGGCGCGCCGCAGGTCGCGAACGGCGGCGCGATGCGGGCCAGCACGATCTCGCCGGCCGCGTCCGACGGAAGGGCGATCGTCGCGGTCGCGATCGGGCCGAGCGTCACCTCCGACGTCCCGACGGTCGCTCTCGCCACGACGGCGTCGTCGGCGGGCAGGTCCATGGTCACGATCGTTCCTCCCGCGCTGGCCACCGCGTAGCTGGGGGCCGGTCCGGGCCCGGGATTGACGGTCCTGTAAGAGAACCGCACCACGGTGTCGCCCGGACTGAGGGCGAGGCGCAGCGCGAATTGCGTCGTCGGCACCAGCGGCGCGCCTTCCGGCGGGTCGGTCCGCGGTGGAAACCAGAGGCTGCGGGCGCCGTTGATCGTCGGACCGTCCGTGTCATGGAGAACGCCCGCCGCGCCTATCAGCGCGTCGTTCAGGGATTCGAAGCCGTCCTCGGCGACGAGCGGGGGCAAATCGTAGGTCGTGAAGCCGGGCCCGCTCCCGCTGAGGGTGTTGCCCCCGAAGTCGATGAGGCCCCGGACGTCGATGGTGTATTGCTGCCCGTAGCGCAGCAGCACGGGAGGTTTCGCGAAAGAGATCACGAAGTCGCCCGCGCTCGCGGCGGGGGTGAGCATGACGACGTCGCCCCCGCTGGCTTGCAGGGTCAGTCGCGTATTCGGCGGGAGCGGCTCCTCTGCCAGCACCGAGAACGGCGTGAAGGGATCGATGCGCGAGTCCGAGGGGGAAAAGTCGAGGCCGGGCGCGTTTCCGTCGACGTAGCCGATCAGGGACATGGTCGCGGGCAGCCCGTCGTCGCCGTTGTTTCCCAGCAGCGTGACCTCGCCGTTCCCCGTGCCCACCAGCCGGCCGGCGAGGTCGAACGAGAAGGTGATGTCGTCGTACGTGAACGTGTCGTAGCAGTCTCCGGCCAGCGAGTACGACCGCGAGACGAAGGTCATGGGCGAGGTGATGCGAAATCTGCCGCCGCCGAGCTGCTGGACGGGCGAGACCGTGCCCGCGCCGTAGGCGCCCGCGATGGCGAGCTGCCGATCGCCGTCCAGGAGCATGGCGAAGGTGTGAGATACGGTGCCGCCTTCGAGACGCACGCTCGCCGTGACGTTGAACGCCTCCCGGCCCACGAACGGAGCCTCCCAGGCCGCGTCGGCGGCGATCACCAGGTCCGTCGCGCCGCCGTCGAGGTTGAGCGTGCCGCCGCCGCCGGCGTCTGGCTGCAGGGCCTTACGCGAGCAGCTCGCGCCGAGCGCCAGCACCACTCCAACGGCCGCCCACCGCTTCACCCCTCACCTCGATCCCTGCTGCGGCGCCAGGAACCTCACCACCTCGGCCTCCAGGATCTGATCCGAGAAGCCGCCGCGCACGAAGTCGAAGGCGTGCTGCGCGTAGGGGACGAACAGCGTCTCGCACGGCACGCCCATCGCGCGCAGGCGCGCCGCCAGCAGGCCCATGTGTCCGTGCGGCACGAACTGATCGCGCCCGCCGTGGGCGAGCAGGGTGCGGGGCGCGCCGCTGGTCACGCGCTCCAGCGGCGACAGGGCGCGGTAGCGATCGCTCACCTCCGCCGGCGTGCCGCCCACGAACGCGCGCATCTTGGCGCGGCTGTCCGTGACCCATCGGTTGGCGGGGTACTGGTATCCCCACCCGAGATCGGTCGGCGCGTAGAGCGCGATCACGGCGTCCACGTCTGTATCAGTGACGTCGCAGCTCGCAGACAGCTCGGGATCCGACGGCGCGTAGGCCGCCAGCAGCGCCAGGTGGCCCCCCGCCGACCGCCCCAGCAGCGCCAGCTTCTTCCCGTCGACGTTCCAGTCCGCGGTCTCGGCGTGCTGCTTGATCCACCCGATCGCGCACTTCACGTCGCCGGTGGCGGTCTTCCAGTTCGGCTGCGGCGAGATCCGGTACTGGACGTCGAACACGGTGAACCCGAGATCGGCCAGGCGCCGGCTGCCGAGCGTCGCCTCGCCCTTCTGCCCGGCCGCCCAGAAGCCGCCGTGGATCACCAGCACCGGCCGCCCCGGCTGGGCCGGCCGCTGGCGCGGCAGGTAGACGTCCAGCGCCAGCGGCGTGCCGTTGGCCGTGGCGTACTCGAAGGTCTTGTCGGGATGCCCCGGACCTTCGCTGTCGATCCTGGCTTGCAGGTAGCGCCGCAGGTCGAGCGAGACGCCGCGCCGCTTGGCCAGGCTGCGCGCCTGCGCGAGCGGCAGGACGCTCATCCCGATCGCGGCCACCACCAGGACCACCGCCAGCGCCGACGGCATGCGGCGCCCGCGCGTGAAGCCGAAGAACGCCAGCGGCAGCGCGACGACCGCGCCGGCGGCGATCAGCGCGCTCCGCTCGGAGGCGACGATGGCGAGCAGCGCCATCTTCGCGCCGAGGGCGGGCACCACGATCAGCGCCGCGGCGAGGGCGGCGGCGACCGCTATCACCAGCGCCAGCACCTTCGCGACCGCCGCCAGGAAGCCCATCGGCGTCCGCTAGCTCGGGCGGGTGTTTTCGGCTGGGAACGTGCGGTTGCGGAGCCCGACGGCGTTGTAGACGCGCAGCTCGTCGGCCTTGCCCTTCACGCGGATGGGCGCGAGCGGCACCGCCGCGACGTCGCCCTGCACCTTGCGGAAGGTCGCCTCGGACAGGATCACCTGCCCCGGCTGGGCGGCGCTGCACAGGCGCGAGGCGGTGTTGACCGCGTCGCCGATGGCCGTGTACTGCAGCGCGCGCGAGCTGCCGATCGCGCCGGTGACGACCATGCCGGTGTTGATGCCGATGCCGACGTTGACCTCGTTCTGGCCCTCGGCGGCGCGCGTCCGGTTCCACTCCGACAGCACGCGCATCATGTCCAGCGCGCACTGCACCGCCTTCAGCTCGGCGTTCTTCATCGGCACGGGCGCGCCGAACAGCGCGATCACCTCGTCGCCGACGAACTTGTCCAGCGTCCCCTCGTACTTGAAGATCACGTCCACCATCAGCTCGAAGTACTCGTTGAGCATGCGGACGATCTCTTCGGGAGCGCGCGACTCGCTCATCGAGGTGAAGCCCCGGATGTCGGAGAACAGCAACGTCACCTCCGACAGCGCGCCGCCCTTTTCCAGCTGCAGCTTTCCCTGCACGACCTGATCGACGAGGTTGGGCGACAGCAGGCGCTGGAACTGTGCGCGCGTCTTCGCCTCGTGCTCGATCTTGCGGGCCAGCTGCGAGTTGTGGATCGCGACCGCCGCCTGGCCGGCGATGCCGCCGAAGATCTGCAGGTCCTTCTCG
>DATBHU010000473.1:0-7595 GCA_036557265.1 Polyangia bacterium | reverse complement strand
CGCTCGGGCGCGTCCCGGCCTCGAGGTCGCGGATGGCGTCCTCCATGCGGCGGCGGGCCCGACCGTCGAGCTCGGCGGCGCGCGCGCTGCGCAACGCCGCCGTCGCCTCCACCGAGCCGAGCCGGGCCAGCGCCACCGCGGCCTCACCCCGCACGCGGAAGTCGCGATCGCCCAGGCGCGCCTCGATGAACTCGCGGGCCGCGCGCGCGATGCCCGTCCCGCGCGCCAGCTCGGCCGCCGCCGCCACGATGGCGCGCCGGGTGACCCACGGCGCGCCCGCGCGCCAGGCGTCGCGCAGGATCGGGAACGCGCGCTCGTCACCGCTTCGCCCGAGGCCCTCGATGGCGCGGCTGCGGATGACGTCCTGGTACGACGGCCGATCCAGCAGCGACGGCAGCAGCACGAGCGCCTCGGCGGTGCGGGTGCGGCCCAGCGCCGCCGCCGCCTCGGCCTCGACGAAGTAGCTGGGGTCGCCGCGGCGCAGTCGGTCGGCGAGGGTCCGCCCGGCGAGCTCGTCGCCCAGAAAGTCACCCAGCGCGGCGGCGACCGCGCGGCGTACGCGGGGGTGCTCGTCGGCGATCGCCGCCACGAGCGCGGCGCGCGCGTCGTCGCGCCGGGTCGCCCCGAGAGCGCGCGCGGCGGCGGCCCGGACGCCCCAGAAGTCGTCGCCGCGCAGCGCCGCCGTCAACGCGGCGATGCCGGCGGGATCGGGGATCTGGGCCAGAGCCCGCGCCGCCGCGACGCGATCGATCGCCAGCCGCGCCGCCGCCAGCTGGCGCCGCCACAGGCCCGCGTTCTTCTCGAGCCGGATCGACTTCAGCACGACGTCGCCCGGATCGAAGATCACCTGGGTCGGGCGCGCGGGCAGCCGGAACTCGAACGCGTGCGTCGGCTCGGCGACGGCGACCCGTTCGTCGTGCTCGTGCCCGTCGATCTCGAAGCGGACGGGGGCCGCGAACTTGAACGGCGGCGCCTCCGGCGAGATCGGTTGCTTCTGGGCCAGCCGCAAGGTCCCGACCTTCCGGTCCTCGTCCCAATCCCAGCGCCCTTCCAGCTCGGGGTGGCCGGGGCGCGCGATCCAGCGGTCGAGCAGCTCGTCGACGTTCCTTCCGGTCGCCTCCTCGATGGCGCGCGCCAGGTCGCGCGTCTCGACCGATCCGTGCGCGTGCTTGGTCGCGTAGTGCTTGATGGCGCGCCAGAACCCGGCGTCGCCCAGCTCGTGCCGCAGCATGTGGAGGACGCGGCCGCCCTTCTCGTACAGGTGCGCGTCGAACAGGTGAATCGGCTCGTCGTACTGCCGGCAGACGACCGGACGCTGATAGCGGCCGGCCTCGGTCAGGTAGCCGTCGGCGTCGACCAGCAGCTCGAGGTCGGCTTCGTCCCGGCCCTTGGCGTGCTCGCGCCAGATGTATTCGAAGTAGGTCGCGAACCCCTCGTTCAGCCAGGCCTCGGACCACTCGCGGCACGTCAGCAGATCGCCCCACCACTGGTGCGCCAGCTCGTGCGACACCAGACCCTCCACGTCGTGATCCAGCGCGGCGCGTTCGTCGAGCAGGACGAGATCGGTCAGCGTGGTCGCGGTCGTGTTCTCCATGCCGCCGAAGATGAACTCGGCGACCGTGGTCTGGCTGTAGCGCGGGTACGCGTAAGGAACCCCGATGCGCTCCGAGAAGAAGTCGATCATCTCCGGCGTGCGCGCGAAGCTCCGGCGCGCGTCGGCCTCCCGTCCGGCGGGCACGAAGTAGAAGACGTCGACGCCCGTGCGGGGCGCGCGATCGGCGATCTCGACGAACGGGCCGGCCACCAGCGTCACCAGGTAGGCCGGCTGGGGAAACTCCAGCGCGTAGTGCCAGCGAACGCGACCGTCGGCGAGCGCGCTGCGCTCGCGCAGCACGCCGTTGGACAGCACGAAGTTGCCGGCCGGCGCCGCGCACAGCACCTCGGTCGTGAACTTCTCTATCGGATGATCGATGCACGGCCAGTAGTAGCGCGAGTCGTCGTCCTGCCCCTGCGTCCAGCATTGCAGCGGCCGCGCGGGGTGATCGGCGTCAGGGCCGACGAAGTAGAGACCGCGCCGCGGGCGGCAGCTGTAGCGAACGGCGATATCGAGCTTGGTCCCCTCGGGCACTGGCTCGGAGCAGACGACGCGCAGCTTCTCACCGTCGTTGTCGAACGCGGCCGCGCGGCCGTCGACGGTGACCGATTCGACGTCCAGCTCGACGGCGTCGAAGCTCAGCGCCGCCAGGCGGTCGCGGCGCGCGGTCAACGTCAGCGTCGCCGTTCCGGACAGGCGTCGGCCCGCGAGATCGAGGTCCCAGTCGAGACGAACGTGCTCGAGGCGGGCAGGGCGATCACCGACGAAGTGCGTGCGCGTCCCGGGAGCGGCGAAGGGGCGAGGCATGTCCGGCCCGCGACGTTATCACGCGGGACGGGCGGCGCGGGCCGCCTCACCATTACCGGGCTTCGAGCTTACCGACGCGCGCCTCGAGGTCCGTGACACGCGCGGCGATCCGGGAGACGTCCTGCGCCGTGCCCTGGACCGCCCGCGACATCGTGCGCTGACGGCGGGCGAGCGTCAGCAGCGTCGACTCGATCACCTCGAGGCGCTGGTTCGAGATATCGAGCCGCTGATTCGTCAGGTCCACGCGCTCGTCGATGACCTCCAGGCGCTGCTCGACGCCGCCCAGACGCTGCTCGACGCCGCCCAGACGCTGCTCGACGCCATGGAACCGTCGCTCCGCTTCGCTCCGGAAATCGCGCAGCTCGCCGCGAATGCCTTTCAGGATCTCGATCGTGATGTCCGCGTCGGCCATCGTCACTGCCCTCCGAGGATAGCATCGGCCGCGGCGGGCGGATGTTGCGTTATCGCGTTATCATGCGCGGCGATGAGCGTGCGCGAGCCGGTCCACCGAACCCACCTTGTCGCGCGCGCGACGCCGGCCGAGGTCTACGCCGTCGTCACCGACTTCCCCGCCTATCCGCGCCTGTTCCCTGAATTCAAGCAGGCGCGGGTGCTGTCGACGACCGGCAACGTCGTGCGCGTCGAGTTCCGCGCCGAGGTGGTGATCGCGGTTCGTTACGTGCTGGATCTGGCGTGCGACGCGGGCGCGCTGGCCGTGGACTGGACGTTCGTCGAGGGCGAGATCGTGACCGGGTCGACGGGCGGCTGGCGCTTCACCGCGTCGGGCGACGGGACGACGATCGACTACCGCGCCGCGCTCGACGTCAAGGCGCCGCTGCCCGGCTTCATCCTGCGCCGCGTGACGGACGGCCTGGTGGCGGCGTCGCTGCCCAACATGTTCGCGTCGATCGAGCGCGAGGTGCGCAAGCGGCAGACGCAGCCGCAAGCGCCGGCGTCCGTTCAGACGCGGCAGACGTAAGGGCTGCGGGCGTCGAAGAAGCGCAGCTTGCGCGCCGCCCACGGGCCCGCGTACTCGACGCCGATCCGCGCGGAGCGGGCCCGGCGCGGGGCAGGGGCGCCGTCGTCGGCCAGGTAGAAGTCGTCGCCGCCTGTCATGTCGTGGCCGTTCAGGGCGCGCGTGATCGCCAGCGCCGCGCACAGCTTGCCGGGGCCGGTCAGCGGGTGACGACGGCCTGCGCCGGCGGGGTCGAAGCCGGCCAGCGGCGCCGCCGCGCGGAGCAGCACGGCGCCGGCGACGCCGTCGGTCTCCGTCACCACGTTCATGCAGTGGTGCATGCCGTAGATCAGGTAGACGTAGAGGTGGCCGGGCGGGCCGAACATGATCGCGGCGCGCGGCGTCGGCCCGCGGCGCGCGTGCGAGGCGGCGTCGCGCTCGCCCAGGTAGGCCTCGACCTCGACGATGCGCGCCACCTGGGCCGGCCACCCGCCCTGGCGCCGGACCAGCAGCTTGCCCAGCAGCGCGCGCGCGACGGTCGTCGTCTCGCGCGCGTAGAACGCGCGCGGCAGTGGGGCGAGAAGGTTCGGCGTGGCGTCAGTCACTCGCTCGATCACTCACTCAAGAGCAGGCGGGTCCGGTCGAGGCCGTCGAGCAACCGCGGGAAGCGCCCGTCCGTCTCCAGCGACGCCAGCATCGCGGCGGCGGCGTGGCGGTAGCCGTCGCGGTCGAGATCCCCGGAGACCAGCCGGTAGCGGAGGAACAGGAACGCGGTCTGCGTGACGTCGGAGAGGCAGTACCGCCGGAGGGCGTCGATCTGCCCGGCGTGGTACAGCCCCTCGACCTGACTGCCGTCGACGCCGTCCTTGCCCGGCAACCCGATGATCCGCGCCGCGCCGTCCAGCGACGTCATCTTCGCGGCGCCGTGATCGGAGATGACGTCACACAGATCGAGGTGCCCTTCCTCGGTGAACCGGTAGCGGTAGCCCTCGCCGCGGTAGTACCAGCGGAAGTCGAGCCCGAACCGCAACGCCCGCAGCGCCAGCACCGGGAGGTCGAAGCCGCGCCCGTTCCAGGTGACGACCTGCGGGCGCCACTTGCCCATGAAGTCGGCGAAGTCGGCCATCATCCCGCCCTCGTCCTTCGACTCGCCGAAGGTGCCGATGCGGCGCACGCCCAGGTCGGCGCCCAGCCACATCACACCGATGACGATCGGCTTGCAGGCATAAAGCGGCGGGAAGGGACGCTCGACGCCCGCCGCCGGATCGGGCGGCGTCCAGAGTTCCCGGTCCGGGATGGTCTCGATGTCCAGGACGAGGTAGGTGGTCTCGAGGTTCAAGGCGCGGTCATTCTAGCGTGTCGATCCGGCTCGAGGCGCGGCGACGGCCGCGCCCGTGATAAAAGGGCGCCATGCGTGTCGTCCCCAAGCGGCTCGGGTGTCTTCTGATCTCCGCCGTGGCGCTGGCCGGCGTGGCCGGCTGCGCTCACCGCCCGCCGCCGGTCCAGCCGTGGCAGCGCGAGCACCTGTCGAAGCGGGCGATGCAGTTCGACGCCGATCCCCAGGAGGATCGCTTCAGGCAGCACTGGCTGGGCGCGCGCGAAGGCGCTGACCTCGGTTACGGACAGCCCGGCGGAGGCTGCGGCTGCAATTGAGGCGCCCGTTCTGCGCCGCGGTCAGCCCGCGGCTCGCCGCAGGTCTGTTCGCTGCCGCCGTCGCCGTCGCGCCGGCCGGGGGACGGGCGGACGACAGCGTCACCGTCCGCGGCGTGTACTACCGCGAAGCTTCGACCCGCGTCATCCAGCCGATGATGGAGGTGCGGCGCGATTCGGACAGCGGGCTCGACGTCGACGCGCACTTCCTGGTCGACGCGATCACGTCCGCGTCGATGGCGGCGGGGACCGCGGTCGACAACATCTTCACCGAGATCCGCGACGAGGTCGGGTTCCGCGTGCGCCGGCGCTGGGAGCGCAGCGACCTGTCGCTCGCTTACAAGTACAGCGCCGAGTCGGACTACTGGTCGCACAGCATCGGGGCGTCGTACGGCTCGCGCTTGTGGGACGACACCGCTGCCCTGCGCGTGTCGGTCGGGCGCAGCTTCGATACCATGCAGGCCAAGGGGCCGAACCCGCCGGACTGCCACCAGGGGCCCGGGCAGACGTCGTGCTGGCTGAACACCTGGTACGCGGGGGTCAGCTTTTCGCAGGTGCTGTCGCCGGTCATGCTCGCCCAGGTGAGCTACGAGGCGGCCTACCTGGACGGCTACCAGGGAAACCTGTACCGGCCCGTCCCGACGCTGAACAACCAGATCGAGTTCCTGCCGCCCCACCGCCTGCGCAACGCCATCACGCCGCGCATCGCGTATTACATCCCGGCGACGTCGACCGGCTTGCAGCTGCACTACCGCTACTACTTCGACTTCTATCCGGGGGAGCGCGCGACGGATTCCGATCCCTGGCTGCTGATGGGCCACATGATCGAGGCGCGCGTCTACCAGCAGCTGACGCCGACCCTGGAGATGCGCCTCTTGTTCCGCTACTACCGCCAGAACCACGCCAACTTCTGGTGCGCGCCGCCCAACAAGCCGACCACCCTCCCGCCCACGGAGTTCTGCGCGATGAACACCAGCCCGCCGTCCGGCTACGCAACCGGGGCGGTCTACTTCACGGCCGATCCCAAGCTCGGGCCGTTGCACACCGAGTACCCGGAGGTTCAGCTGGTGTGGGAGGCGGACGCGCTGCGCGAGGTCCCCTTCCTGCGCTGGTTCGCCGCGGGCAGCTTCGAGATCTCGTACGGCTACTACTTCCAGAACACCAGCTTCGGCAACGCGCACGTCCTGCAGACCGGCTACCGCCTGCCGTACTAGCTCCGCGACCCTTCGAGGGTTCCCGATATAATGTCGGGATGGCGTCTCGGAATTCGGCGTCGCTGCCGTCGGAGGCGCGGCGCTCGCTGCGGCACGTGCGGGCGGCGCAGCTGCGGACGCGGGCCACCCGGCAGGCGATCATCCAGATGCTGCTCGGGACGGTGTTCCTGATCGGGGCGCTGTCTTACGCGCGTGCGCCGGATCGGCACGCGCAGGTGAACCTGGCGTGGATGTCGGGCCTGCTGGTGCTGTCGGCGCTGGACGCCGCGGTGGGCCTGCGGACGCTGGTGCGCCTCCGTCTGCGCCGGCGGCTCGGCTGGGTCTGGATGGCTGCCACCGGCGCCTGGGCGCTGCTGTCGCTGATCGTCGTCGCGGTTCTGCTGCGCGGGTAGGACGCGGTACTCTACGGCCCGCGCGCCATGAACGAACCGGCGACCTCTGCTGCGGACGAAGCGCGGTCGATCCTGATCACCGGCAGCTCGTCCGGCATCGGCCGCGCGACCGCCGAGAGGTTCGGGGCGCGCGGCTGGCGCGTGTTCGCCAGCATGCGGAATCCGGGCGGCGAGGGTGGGGTGGCCCTGCGCGCCCGCGCCGCCGCCGCCGGCTGGCGTCTGACGACGCCCGCGCTCGACGTCACCCGCGACGACTCGGTCGCCGCCGCGACGGCGGCCGTTCTGGGCGAGACGGGCGGACGGCTCGACGTCCTCGTGAACAACGCCGGCTACTACGCGTTCGGGCCGCTCGAGGAGACCTCGCCCGACGAGCTGCGCGCCCAGCTCGAGACCAACGTCGTGGGCGTCCTGCGCGTGACGCGCGCCGTCCTGCCCGCGATGCGGGCCCGGCGCGCCGGCACCGTCGTCACCATCGGCTCCGTGGCAGGTCGCGTCGCCATCCCGATCGGCGGCCCCTACCACGCCTCGAAATGGGCGCTGGAGGCGCTGATCGAATCGCTCCGCCTGGAGATGATCCCCTTCGGCGTCCGGGTGGCGCTGATCGAGCCCGGGCCGTACCACACCGCGCTGCACGACAACCAGCGCCTGTCGGCGGCGGCCGCCACCGGCGACAGCCCCTACGCGGAGCTGCTCGCCGCCTACCGTCGCCAATCTGAGAAGCTGCCGCGCCAGGACGACCTCGGGCCGCTGATCGACGTGATCGAGCGCGCAGCCACCAGCGAGAGCCCCCGGCTTCGCTGGCCGGTCGGGCCGACGTCGCTGACGGGTGGCCGCCTGCGCGCCTTCGTCCCCGACCGCCTGTACGAATGGCTCATGCGGCTCGCGTTCCCGATTCGATCCAGGCCGTGAATGCGCGCCTCGGCGCGCTATAATCGCTAATCGTGCCGTCGGACAAGCTCACACGCAGGGAAGTCGACTTCGTG
>DATBHU010000472.1:0-18025 GCA_036557265.1 Polyangia bacterium | reverse complement strand
AGATCAGAACGAGGTCGTTCCCGCCTCCGATGTGCTCGCGGAACTGAGTAAGCGAGCGCCTCGGAAGCGGTAGTTAGCGCCAACCTCGCGGTAGAACGCAGGCCGAGATCCTGAAGGGTCTCGCACCGCTTGACGCCCTCTCGGAGCGGGGTGTGTGGGGCCCGAAACCGCGAAAAAAACTCGGCGAACCGGCCTCGAACACTTTTTACCGACCCCCGGTGACACTTTCACAATTGGCCGGTGTTGAGGGGTGTATGAGGGAGGCAAACCGGACTTGGCGCTGGACGTCGAAAGCCACTATCTGCGGTACGGGCCGATGGTCCTGAGGCGGTGTCGCACGCTGCTGCGCGACCCGGCCAAGGCCGAGGACGCGATGCAGGACGTGTTCGTGTCGCTGATCCGGCACGAGGATCGGCTGCGCGACGAGGCGCCCGGCGCGCTGCTGCTGCGGATCGCCACCAACGTCTGCCTCAACCGTATGCGCGGCGAGCGGCGCCGGCCCGAGGACGCGCACGACGACGACGACCTGGCGCTGCGCATCGCCCAGGCCGACGAGCCGGGCGGCGACGCGGAGTCGCAGGCGCTGGCGCGCAACGTCCTGAGCAAGCTGTTCGGCGCGAACGATCCGCTGGCGGCATCGACGCGCAGCCTGGCGTTCATGCACCTGGTCGACGGCCTGACGCTGGAAGAGGTGGCGCGGGAGTCGCGCCTGTCGGTGTCTGGCGTGCGCAAGCGCCTGCGCGGTTTGAAGGGACGTCTCGCGGAGCTCGAAGGAGTCTAGTCATGCAGCACGACAAGAAACCCGTTCCCGACTGGTTGCTCGAGCGGCTCGCGCTCGGCGAGCTGGACGCCGAGACCGCCGCCGACGTGCGGCGCCGGCTGGCCGCCGAGGGCCGTTCGGTGGATGAGATGATGGGCGCGGTCGCGACCTCGAACCGCGAGATCCTGGCCGAGCTTCCCGCCAGCCAGGCGGCGGCCGGGATCCGGCAGCGGGCGGCCCGCGCGGCGGCCGCGGCCGAACGCCCCGCGCGCAGGCGAACCGTGCTCTGGGGCCTGCCGGTCGCGCTCGCGGGCGGCCTGGCGCTGACGCACATGATGTTGCGGCCGGCCCATCACGACGAAGGCGTCGTGTCGTCCACCGAGAACCCGGAGATCATCTTCGATAAGGGGAGCCACGAACGGAAGCCGCCGCGCCTCTACGTCTACCGTCACCGCGCGGGCGCCGATCAGCAGTTGACCGACGGCGCCCGCGCGTTCCGCGGCGATCTGGTTCAGCTCGCGTACGGCAGCCACGAAGGCGGCTACGGCGTCGTGCTGTCGATCGACGGACGGGGCAAGGCGACGGTGCATTGGCCCGAGAGGGAAGGCGGCGCCGCGCCGGCGCTGGACGCGTCGGGCGAGATTCGCCTGCCGTCCTCCTACGAGCTCGACGACGCGCCGGCCTTCGAACGTTTCTTCCTGGTGCGCGCCGCGACGCCGTTCTCGGTCGCGACCGCGATGGAGGCGGCGCGCGCGCTGGCGGCTCAGCCGTCGGCGCGCAAACAGTTGCTGGCATTGCCGGCCGGTTTCGAACAGATCTCGCTCGCCCTCGACAAGACGCACGGATCGCAGAACGGAACGCACGCCGGACAGAAGGAGCAGCCATGACCACCCGAAATCCACTCCCCGCCATCGCCGCGGCGTTGTTCCTGCTGTTCCTGGTCGGCGTCCTGCTGGTCGCCACGGCCAGCGTCGCCGCCGCCGCGCCCGCGCCGAAGGCCGCCGCCCCGTCCTCCGAGGTGCGCCTGCGCCGCTTCGTGCTGCTGGCCGGCGTCGACGACGGCGGCCCGACGCGGACGAAGCTGCGCTACGCCGCCAGCGACGCCCGCACGCTCGGCCACGTCATGCAGAGCATGGGCGGCGTCGCGCCCGAGGACATCGTGTTCGTGTCGACGCCGACGCGCGCCGCGTTCGACGCCGGCTTCGCCGACATCGAGCAGCGCCTGCGCGCCGGCGCGGCGCGCGGCGTCCGCCGCGAGCTGATGGTCTACTACTCCGGGCACTCCGACGAGGACGGCCTGCTCATCGGCCGCGATCGCGTCGGCTACGACGAGCTGCGCGCCCGCGTGCAGCGCGCGCCGGCTGACCTGCGCGTCGTGATCCTCGACTCGTGCGCCTCGGGCGCGTTCACGCGCCGCAAGGGCGGCGTCAAGCGGGCGCCCTTTCTGCTCGACGCGTCCACCGACATGCGCGGTCACGCGTTCCTGACCTCCAGCGCCGCCGACGAGCGCGCGCAGGAGAGCGATCGCATCGCCGCCTCCTACTTCACCTACTACCTGGTGTCCGGGCTGCGCGGCGCCGCCGACGTCAACCAGGACCGCCGCGTCACGCTGCAGGAGGCGTATCAGTTCGCGTCGCAGGAGACGCTGGCGCGCACCGAGCGCTCGCAGGCCGGCCCGCAGCACGCCGCCTACGAGTTCGACCTGGCGGGCACCGGCGACATGGTCGTCACCGACGTGCGCGGCACGCAGTCGGGCCTGGTGCTGACGCCCGAGCTGGGCGGCCGCATCACCGTGCGCGAGGCGAGCGGCGCGCTGGTCGCCGAGCTGCGCAAGCCGGCCGGCAACACCATCGAGCTCGGGCTGGACCCGGGTTCGTACGTCGTCGCGATGGACAGCGGCACGACCATCTTCCAGGCCGAGGTCGCGCTGGTCGCCGGCAAGCACACGCCGCTCGCCGCGGCGGCCTTCCACACCGCGCCGCCGCGCGAGGCGACCGTCGCGCGCGGCGACGACGAGCCGGCCGCGGTCGGCGAGCCGGCTGCCACCGCGACCGCCACCGCCGCGCCAGCCGGGCCGCCGCTGGAGCCGACGCCGTTCAAGGCGATCCTGTTCCCGTTCCCGGGCGGCGCCGACGCGCGGGCGGACGTGCACGGCTTCTCGTTCGGCTTCATCGCCGACCGCGCCGCCCGCGTGCGCGGGATGCAGCTGGCCATCGGCTGGGCGCAGGCGGATCAGGAGCTGCGCGGGCTGCAGCTGTCGGCGGGCGCCAACCTGGTGCGCGGCAATTTCCGCGGCATGCAGCTGACCGCCGGCCTCAACATCCTGCGCGGCGAGGGGCGCGGCATGCAGCTGGTCGGCGGCGCCAACTTCGTCGACGGCGGCTTCAACGGCATGCAGCTGGCGGGCGGCGGCAACGTCGTCACCGGCAAGATGGACGGCGTCCAGCTGGCCGGCGGCGTGAACGTCGCGGGCGAGGCGCGCGGCTGGCAGCTCGCCGGCGGCGTCAATGTGGCCAAGGACTTCACGGGCTGGCAGCTCTCCACCGTGAACTACGCCGAGACGATGACCGGCCACCAGCTGGGCGTGGTCAACGTGACCCGCTATACCTCGACCGGCTTCCGTCTGGGCGTCGTCAACGTCGCCGGCGAGAGCCACGGCTTCAGCTTCGGCGTCGTCAACGTCGCCAAGCACGACGACGGCGAATCGTTCGCGCTGGTGAACGTGGTCGGCAACGGCATCCACGACGTGTCGGTGTTCTCGACCGACGTGATGGTGACGAACGTCGGCTTCAAGTTCGGCGGCCGCCACCTGTACACGAACCTGATCGCCGGCTACCAGCCGGGCGACGCGCTGGCGCCCGGCGTCGAGCACTTCACGGGCGACACCAAGCGCTTCGCGACGGGCGCGGGCGTCGGCTGGCGCCAGCCGATCGAGTACGGCCGGCTCGCCTTCGGCGAGATCGAAGCCGACTGGCTCGAGGTGCGGCCGGTCTGGAGCTGGACGCAGAACGCGCCCCAGATCGCGTCGCTGCGCCTGCAGGCCGGGGTGCAGCTGGCCCCGCACCTCACGCTGCTGGCCGGCGCGGGCGTCAACGTCACGGTGGCGACCGACGGCAAGGACCTCGATCTTGGCCGGGGTACGCCGCAGTCGGTGTTTCACAGCGGGGCCACGACCGTCCGGATCTTTCCCGGGGTGCTCCTCGGGCTGCAGATCTAACTGATATCCCGGCGCCGCTCTTGTTCTCTCGCAGCGCGTTGCGAATCTGAAACGCGCGGAAAGGGAGAGGGAGTTGGGCCGTGAAAACGATCAGCAGGTCGAAGTGGATGTTGGGGATGGTCGCGAGCGCGTCGTTGCTCGCGACGCTGAGCTGCGGCGGCATGGAGCCGGATCCGGGCACGGCGAGCGCTGACAACGGGACGCAGACCGAGGAGAGCGCGCTCCGGCGCAGGCGGCCTCCGCCCCCGCCGCCGCCGAGCACGGGTGGGTGCGCGACCGGCTCGATCGATTCGATCATCCGGGCCGCGCAGACGTCGGACGGCGCGGCGATCCCACAGGCGGCCGGCCCGAACGGCATCTGCCCGCCGGTGGTCCAGGTGCTCGGCTTCTGGTCGTGCCCGACGATCGGTCAGACCTGTTCGTCCTCGTGCAGTGGAACGACACGCCACTGCTTCTGCTCGCGCACCGAAGGCGAAGGGGAGCTCCCCTCCTGGATCTGTAACTAGCTGACTCGCTCTCAGTGCCGCGCGAGCAGCGCCGCGGCGGCGCGCAGATCGGCGGTGAACGCCCGCAGCTCGCGCCGCCGCGCCTCGTCGTCGCGCACGCGCAGGATCGACGACGGGTGCACGGTCGGCACCACGCGCGCCGCGAACGGCGACGGCACTGGCTGGCCGCGGTGCTGGGTCACCCGGAAGCCGGCGCCCAGCAGCGACTGCGCCGCGGTGGCGCCCAGGCAGACGATCACCTCGGGACGCACGGCCTCGATCTCCGCGAGCAGCCAGGGCCGGCACGCCGCGATCTCGCGCGCGTTCGGCTTCTCGTGAATGCGCCGCTTGCCGCGCGCGATGTCAGGAGTCCACTTGAAGTGCTTGACCGCGTTGGTGACGTACGCCTGACCGCGCTCGATCCCGGCGGCGGTCAGCGCCTCCGACAGGATCCGGCCCGCCGGTCCGACGAACGGGTGCCCCTGCCTGTCTTCCTGATCGCCGGGCTGCTCGCCCACGAGCAGCAGCGGCGCGTGCGCCGGCCCCTCGCCGAACACCGTCTGCGTCGCGCGCCGCCAGAGCGGACACGCCTGGCACGAATGCGCGGCCGCCGCGAGCACCGGCAGCGTCCGCGCCGCGGGGACCGGCGCGCCCGTGTCGCCGCTCGTGCTCATGTCCGACCGTAGAGCTTGCGCAGCTCTTGCTTGGCGCGGGTCAGCGTCTGCCGATCGCGCGCGGACAGCGCCTTCCCGGCGCGGTTCATGTAGAAGGTCAGCATCGACATCGCGGAGCGAAACGGCGCCACCTTGCGGCGGTGGCTGGCCTCCGCCGAGCGCGCCAGCGACCGCGCGATGGCGCGCGGGCTGCGCTTGCGGAACACCCCCGATTCGAGATCGAGCGCGTTGCTGGTGCGGGTGACCCGCTGCGACCAGCGGCGCGTCTGCGTGCGTGCCATACCTTGGAACCTGGATCCGCGTCGCCCGCCGTCGAGGGGCGCCATTTCCCTGACATTCCGGGCGGTTTCAACCGAGGCGGGCCGTCGCGGCACCATTGCGACATGCGGCTCTGTCCGCCCGACGCGGCGCGAGGTCGATGTCATGGCTAGCGGGGCCGAGGGTGTTCCAGACCGCGTGATCGCCATGCCCGCCGACGACAGCACCGCGAACCCCGCCGCGCTCGTCGGTCGCAGCATCGCCGGCAAGTTCGTGGTCGAGGCGCTGGTCGCCTCGGGCGGCGCGGGCACCGTCTATCGGGCGCGCCAGCTCGCGCTCGACCGGACGGTCGCGCTGAAGGTCCTGCACCAGGACGTCGCGCGCGACGCCCACTTCGTCGAGCGGTTCAAGCGCGAGGCGCGGGCGGCTTCGCGCCTCGACCATCCGCACTCCGTGCGCGTGTTCGACTTCGGCCACGTCGACGAATCGCTGCTCTACCTGGCGATGGAGTACGTCGAGGGGCGAACGCTTCACGACGTCATCGCGGAGGAGTGGCCCCTCGGCGACGCGCGGGTCGTCGACATCATGTCGCAGGTGCTGTCGGCGATCGCGGTGGCGCACGAGATGGGCGTCATCCACCGCGACCTCAAGCCGGACAACATCATGATCATCCGGACCCGCGGCGACGACGGCGAGGACGCCGAGCTGGCGAAGGTGTGCGACTTCGGCATCGCCACGCTGGGCGCGGTGGTGCAGCCCGACGGCGCCGGCACGCGCGCCGCCGGCCCGTGGGCGACCAACGACGGCACGCTGGTCGGAACGCCCGGCTACATGTCGCCCGAGCAGGCGCGCGGCGGGCAGGCCGACGCGCGCAGCGACATCTACTCGGCGGGCGTCATCCTCTACCAGATGCTGACCGGGCGGCCGCCGTTCGAGGGCGGCAGCGCCTACTTCGTGGCGATGAAGCACATCACGGAGGAGCCGGTGCCGCCGTCGGTGCACGCGGCGGTCAGCCCGGAGCTGGAGGCGATCTGCCTGCGCGCGCTCAACAAGGCGCCCGAGGATCGCTTCGCGAGCGCGCGCGAGATGCGCGCCGCGCTGCGGGCGGCGCTGTCGCCGTCGGCGCCGGCTCACGCGCGCACCGGGCTGGTCGACCTGACACCGCCGCCGCAGCTCGCGCCGCCGCCGCGAGCGCCCGACACGCAGGAGCTGCTGGCGGGCGCTGGCATCGGCGCGGCGGGCCGGCGGCGGCGCCTGCTCGGCGCGAGCGTCGGGTTGGCCGTGGTCGGCGTGGTCGCCGGCGCGTTCGCGGCGAGATCGATGCTCGGCGCCGGCGCCCGCGCGCCCGCGCCGCCACCAGCCGCCGCCGCGGCGACGCTGGTCGGGCCGGCAGCGCCCGCGCCGGTCGCGTCCGCCGCGCCGCCGCCCGGGGGCGCCGCGCCGGCCGCGACGCGATCGAGCGCGCCGGTCAGCGCGCCGGAGAAATCGAGCCGGCCGCACCGACCGGCGCGGACACGCCAGGTTCGCGAGCGTGGACTGGTGCGCGCCGCGGCCTTCGAGACCCGGCGCGCCCCCGAGCCGGCGCCGGCCGCCGCCGCCCCGGTCGCGCCGCCCGCCGCGCCGGTCGCCGCGGCGCCCGCGCCGCCGCCCGCCCCCGCCGTGACCGTCCGGCCGCCGCCCGCGCCCGCGCCCGCGGCGACGGCCCCGTCCCTGGCGCGGCCGCCCGCGCCGCGCGTCGACGTCGAGCACGCGACGGCGTCGATCACCGCCGTCACCGCCACCAGCGCGATCCCGGGGTCGAACGTGCGCGCCGCGCTGTCCCGCGCCCCGCTCGCGCGCTGCTATCGCGACGCGCTCCGCGCGGGCGCTCTGATCTCGGGCGCGGCGACGCTTCACCTGCGCATCGACGCCACCGGCTACGTGACGGGCGCGAAGTTGCAGGGCGCCGGGGTGACGCCGGCCCTCCAGGGTTGCATCGAGAAAGCAGCGACGACGGCCCGGGTCAAGGACGTCGACACAGGGGACGGGACGGCGGACGTGACGATCAACTTCGTCGCGGCGCCGTGACCCAGCGGCGCGCACATCGCTGGCGGGCCGCGATCCTCGGGGTGGTGCTGGCCGCCGGCTGCGCGACCGCCGGGCGCGACGGGCTGGACACAGCCCAGCTGCCCCCCGACATCCGCCCCGACTACGCGGTGTTCGCGCGGCGCTGCTCGAAGTGCCATCAGCTGGCGCGCCCGCTCGGCAGCGGGATTCACGACGACGCGCGGTGGGCCGACTACGTCGAGCGCATGCGCCGGCAGCCCGGCAGCGGCATCACGCGCGCCGACACCGTGCCGATCCTCCGCTTTCTTCATTTTTACTCGCATGACTACCCGGTCTCGCTGGCGGGCGGGCGCGGGGGCGGCGCGGGAGGCGGCCCGTGAAGGCGCCGCGCCACCTCGCCGGCCTCGCGCTGCTCGCCGCCACGGCGGGCGGCGCGCTGCTGGGCGCCGCGCCCGCGGCGGCGGTCGAGCGCAACTTCGCCGGGTCCGCGCAGCTCGATTACTTCTTCGTCCCCGACGCGACCAGCGCGCCGCCGCCCGCCGGGCGCGACGTGCTCGACGGCTTCACGGCCGAGGTGGCGCTGAAGGTGGCCGCCGACATCTCCGATCACCTCTCCGCCAACGTGAAGGTCTGCTACGGCTGCCACGGCTTCGAGCTGCCGATGGCGTACTTCGATTACCGCGTCGCCGACGAGCTGTCGTTCCGGGTCGGGCGCTTCAGCCCCAGCTTCGGCGCGTTCAACATCCGCCACGATCCCGCCAACCACGCGACCAGCGACAAGCCGCTCCCCTACGACATGGGGCGCATGCTCCGCATCAACGAATGGAACCTGGGCGTCCTCCCCAGCCCGTTCCCCGACAACGGCGTCGAGATCGACGGCACGCACTGGTTCGGCGAGCGCGCGCAGCTCGACTACGCCGCCTACGCCGTCTCCGGCTTTCGCGCGCCGGCCGGCGCCAGCGACCTGGCCTGGGCGCTGTCGCAGACCCGCAGCGGCAACCTGGTCGACAACAACGGGCGCCCCGCAGGCGGCGGGCGCATCGCCGCGACGTTCCGCTTCGGCGAAGGCAACGACATGACCGTCGGCGGCAGCGTCATGTACGGGACCTGGGATCCCGCCAACAACTACACGTACCTGATCGGCGGCGGCGATCTGGCGGCGCGCATCGGGCGGACGCAGCTGCGCCTGGAATACCTGGTGCGGCGCCAGACCTTCGCGCCCGATCCCGCCGTGCCGTTCAAGCTGCCGGTGCCGGCCTCCGGACAAGATCAGTTCGAGAAGCACGGCGCTTACCTGGAGATCGAACGATCGATGACCGAGACAGTCACGCTGCTGGCGCGCGCCGACGGCCTGTACCGCGCCGGCAACAACCCGGTGTCCAGCCCGCTCGCCACGCGCGCGGCGGTGTTCCGTTACACCGCGGGCGGGACGGTGGCGATCGCGCCCGGCCTGCGCCTCAAGGCGTCGGCCGAGCTGTGGGCGTTCTCGAACGACGTGCCGATCCACCAGGAGCTGGAGCTCGCGTTCCACCTGTCGGTGGTCGGGACGTTCTGAGAGTCGGGACGTTCTGAGATCAGTGGCGCGGGCCGTAGAAGCTCTTGCGTCCCGCCATGCGCGTCGCCAGCCAGGCGAGCGCGCTGGGATCGAAGGGCTTCGGCAGCGTCGCATCGACACGAAGGGGCGCGTGCGTGCCGCTCATCGGCGCGGCGCTGATCGCGACGACCGGGATCTCCATCAACATCTCGACCCCCTGGCGCACCTTGCAGAACGTCCACCCGTCGAGGACCGGCATCATCAGGTCGAGCAGGATCAGCGACGGCCTGATCTTCGATTCAGCCAGGAAGTTCAACGCCTCCATGCCGTTGCTCGCACCGACAGCCGCGAAGCCTTCCTCCTCCAGCAGATCGACGATGCCTTCGCGGATCCCCTCGTCGTCGTCGATCACCAGTACCAGCGGGCGCGTGGCGGTCTCCTCCATCTTCGCTCCATGAACTTGGGCCTTAGTTGCGGCCGGTCAACCGCACCAGTGGGGCTTACCCCGAAAGCTGCGAATTCAGCCGTTGCTGGTCAAGGCCACCGCTTGTCATTGTCAATGCGCCTCGCGTCACGCATTGTTTGCGCGTGCCTGCTCGAGCCACCGCCGACGCGGATGTGGTCGTCGTCGGGGGCGGCGTCGCGGGCCTCGAAGCGGCGCGGCGGCTGGTGCAGGCGCGCCTCGACGTGACCGTGCTCGAGGCGCGCCCGCGCCTGGGCGGCCGCATCGACACGCTGCGCTTGCCCGGGTGGCCCGCGCCGGTCGAGGCGGGGGCCGAGTTCGTCCACGGCCGCCCGCCGAACCTGATGCGTGCGCTGGCGGCGGCGGGCGCGCGCCTCGGCCTGCAGCGGCCGCGTCACCAGCGGCCCCGGCGCGACGGCGGCGACCTGTCGGGGAAGGTGTGGATGCAGGCGCAGGCGGTGCTCGACGACCTCCCGCGCGAAGACGTGGCCGTCATCGACGTGCTGCGCCGCCCGGAGTTCGCGCGCCGGCTGTCGCCCGCGGCGCGCGAGATGGTGATCGGCTTCGTGGAGGGCTTCAACGCGTCGGACGTGACGCGCGTGTCGGCGCGCGGCCTCGCCGAGCAGGCGGACGCGACGAAGGCCGAAGGCGGCGACGCGGCCCACCGCGTGCGCGACGGCTACGACCGTCTGGTGAACCACCTGGCGGCGCCGCTGGCGCGCCGGGCGGGGGCGCTGCGACTGGCCACCGTCGTGACCGAGGTGCGCTGGCGCGGCGGCGGCGCTGTCGAGCTCGTCGCGCGCGGCGCGCTCGGCGGTCCGCCCGGGCGAGTGCGGGCGCGCGCCGCGCTGATCACGCTGCCGCTCGGCGTGCTGCAGGCGCCGCGCGCCGCCGCGGGCGCGGTCCGCTTCGTACCGGCGCTGCCGCGCGCGAAACGCGCCGCGATCGATCGGCTGGCGATGGGCAACGTGGTCAAGGTGGTGCTGCGCCTGCGGCAGCCGGTCGGGACGGGCGTGCTGGCGCCGCTCGGGCGCGAGATGTCGTTCGTGCATCTCGGGCGCGCGCCGGTGCCGACCTGGTGGGTGCCGCGGCCGTTCCCGCCGACGCTGCTGGTCGGTTGGGTGGCGGGTCGACGCGCGGACGCGTTCGCGGCGCGGTACCGGGACGCCGCCGCCCGGCTGCGCGCCGCGCTCGCCGGGCTGGCGCGCGCGATCGGCGCCAGCGCCGCGGCGCTGACCGCGGCGGTCGAGGACGCGCGCGTGTTCACCTGGGCCGACGATCCGTTCGCGCGCGGCGCTTACAGCTGGATCCCGGTGGGCGGGATCGACGCGCCCGCCGCGCTGGGCGCGCCGATCGACGGCCGGCTGTTCTTCGCGGGCGAGGCGACCGACACCGTCGGCGATCCCGGCACCGTGCACGGCGCGATGACGACCGGCGCGCGCGCCGCCGCGGAGATCATCGCGGCGCTCGGGCGCGGGCGGCGCCGCCGCCGCTAGTCGAGCTGGGCGCGCAGCGTCGCGATCAGGCGGTGGTTCGGGGCCCGCGCGCAACCGCGGCGCGCGCCTCCTGTATGGATGGTCATGCAGACCTCGATCCCGACAACTGAAGCCCCTGCGGCCCCGCCCCGCGGCCGCGCCGCCAGCAACCTAACGCCGTCGCCGGCAGGGACGCCGATCCCGCTCGAGCACGCCGGCTGGCAGTGGCTGCCGGTGTCGGCGCACGTGCGCGAGCGCTACCTGGTGACGTTCCACGCGCCGGCCGCCGCCATCGCCCGCCTGGTGCCGGCGCCGCTCACGGTCGACAGCCTGGACGGGCGGGGCTTCGTCAGCGTCTGCGCGCTGGAGCTCGCCGACATGGGGATCGCCGGGACGCCGCGCTGGCTGCGCTTCTCGAACCTCGAATTCCTCTACCGCGTCGGCGTCCGCCACCGGGGCGCGCCGTCGTTCCTCACGTTGCGCAGCGACGTCAGCGCGCCGGCCCTCGCGGTGCTCGGGCGCCGCTTCTCGCACTACCGGCCGCACCTCGCCGAGATGCGGTGCGCGCGCCCGGACGGGCGCTTCCGGCTGGTCTGCCGCTCGGGCGACGGCTGCGCCGACGCGCAGTTCGAGGCCGCGCCGGGCGGCGGCGCGCCGCTGGGCGCGTCGTTCGCCGACGCCGCGCCGGCGGCCGCGTTCATGCTCGGCATGCGCTTCAGCGTCGACGTCCGGCCGGGCGGCCGCGTCCGCGCGCAGGAGATCGATCACGACCCCTGGGGCGCGCGGTTCGCGACCGCGACCCGCCGCTACTTCCCGTACGTCGAGGAGCTCGGGCGCGCCATCGGCGCGCCGCTGGTCTACGACCACACGCTGGCGATGCGCGATCTGCGCCAGACCTGGAGGGCCGCGCGATGGATCTGACGCCGCCGCCGACGATGACGCCGCCGCCGCCGCCGCGAGAGCGCGAACACGATCCGCTCGAGAATCCGCCGCCGCGATCGCCGCCCCTGCCGCCGACCACGCTGCGCGGACTGGTGTTCGCGACCGGTCTGATCGCGGGCGTCGTCCTCTATTGCGGCGCGCGCGCCTTCAGCAAGAGCTACGGCGAGGCGTTCTTCTGTTCGCCCTTCGTGGTCGGCATCATCATCGGCCTGCTGGCGCCGCGGCGGCCGGTCCGCACCAGCCTGCTCACGCTGGGCGCGCTGCTCCTGCTCGGCGTCGTGACGCTGCAGGAAGGCGTCATCTGCTGTCTGTTCGCGCTGCCGCTGGTGATACCCGAGACCATCATCGGCGCGCTGTGCGGCTCGACGATCCGGCGCTTCGTCCACCACCGGCGCGTGCGCGAACGGATCGCCGGCCTGCTGGTCGCGGGCACGCTGGCGTGGCAGGCGATCGGCGGCGCCCTCGACGATCCGGCCCGGCACCCGCTGCACCACGCCACGTCGTCGATCGCGATCGCGGCGCCGCCCGAGCGCGTGTTCGCGGCGCTGACCGAGCGCCCGCTGACCGTCGAGGCGCGCTGGCCCTGGTTCCTGCGCGTCGGCCTGCCGATGCCCAGCCGCTTCAGCGTCGACGTGCCGGGCCCGGGCGGCCGCGTGCGCGCGCTGTTCAGCGCGGGCGTCGCGCGCGGCCCCATCACCGAGTGGGTGCCGGGGCGCGCGCTGGCGTTCCGGATCGACGGCTACGAGATCGACGATCCGGCCTTCCACATCACGCGCCTCGGGCGCGGGCCGCACTACGGCCTGCACCCCGATCGGGTCGACGACTGGCTGACGCTGACGGGCGCCCGTTACAGCTGCGAGCCGGCGCCTGGCGGCGGAACGGTCCTGCGCCGCGAGCTCACCTGGCGGCGCCACCTGGCGCCGGCGTTCTACTTCGCGTGGCTGCAGCAGACGATCATGCAACGGGGCCAGGACCGGCTGCTCGAGCTGCTGCGCGAGCGGATCGAGCCGGCCGCCCCCGGCGCCGGCGCCGGACCGGCGGTCGCGGCGCTGCCGCCGCCGCGCCTATAATGATGCGTGCCCGACGCCTTCCCGGAGACGCGCTGGACGCGGATCGTCGCCGCGCGCGGCAACCCCGAGCTGCGTCGCGCCGTGCTCGACGAGCTGTGCGCGTCGCGCTGGCAGCCGCTCTACGTGCACCTGCGTAAGCAAGGGCTGCCGCCCGATCGCGCCCAGGACGTCGTGCAGGGATTCCTGGCGCACCTCCTCGAGCGCGACTTCCTGGCGCGCCTCGATCCCGGCCGCGGGCGGCTGCGCGCTTACCTGAAGACCGCGCTCGCGCACTACCTGGCCAACCTGTACGCCGAGGAGTCCGCGCAGAAGCGGGGCGGCGGGCGGGCCGCGCTGCCGTTCGAGGACGTCGAGGCGGTGATCCCGGCGGCGCCCGACGATCCGGAGGCGGCGTTCGATCGCGAGTGGGCGCTGGGGCTGTTCGAAGGCGCGCTGGCCGAGCTGGAGGCGGAGCTGGCGTCGGGCGCGCGCCGCGGCCCGGTCGGCGTCGTGCGCCAGCTGTTCCGCTTCGGCGAGGCGCCGCCTTACGAGACGCTGGCGGCGGCGCACGGCATGACGGTGCCGCAGCTGAAGTCGTTCGTGCACCGCGCGCGCGGGCGCTTCCGCGAGCTCTTGCTGGCGCGGATCGCCGACACCGTGCAGACGCCGCAGGAGGCCGAGGCCGAGCTGGGCGACCTGCTGAAAGCGCTGACGGCGTGAGCGTCGGCGCGCTCGCCTGCCCGCGCTGCGGCGCCGTCAACGCCGCGGGGCGCCTGTCGGTCTGCCCGCGCTGCCTGCTGGGCGGCGGCGGGGACGCCCGCGACGAGGGCGGCCTCCCCCATCTGGGCGCCGACGGTCTCGTGCTGGAGGCGGAGCTCGGGCGCGGCGGCATGGGACGCGTGTTCCGCGCGCGCGACGAACGCCTCGGGCGCGCGGTGGCCGTGAAGGTGCTGCGCCCCGAGAGCGCGGCCAACCCCGACTTCCGGGCCCGCTTCGCGCGCGAGGCCCGGACGCTGGCGCGCCTCGAACATCCGGGCATCGTCGCCGTTCACGACTTCGGCACCACGCCGGACGACGACGGCTACCTGGTGATGCAGCTGGTGCCGGGGGGCTCGATCGCCGACAAGCTGCCGCTGCCGGTCGGCGACGCGCTGGCGATCGCGATCGATCTGTGCGCGGCGCTGGCCTACGCGCACGGCCGCGGCATCATCCACCGCGACATCAAGCCGGAGAACGTGCTGATCGGCGACGACGGCCGCGCGCGCCTCTCGGACTTCGGCATCGCGCGTTTGATCGATCCACTGGCGTCGCCGACGCCCGCGCCGGAAGACGGACCGCTGACGCGCCCGTCGCTGGTGCTGGGGACGCCCGGCTACATGGCGCCGGAGGCGCGCGCCGGCGCGCGCCCCGATCCGCGCATGGACGTCTACGCGATCGGCGCGCTGCTCGCGCACATGCTCACCGGCTCTCATCCGGACACGGCCGACGGCGGAGCGTCCCCGTCGGGCAAAGCCTCGTCGTCGCGCATCCCGCCCGCGGTCGCCGCCGTGATCGCGCGCGCGACGGCCGTCGATCCGGCGCGCCGCACCGCCGACGCCGCGACGCTGGGCGCGGAGCTCGCGGCGCTGGCCGCGCAGTTCAAGGCGACCCCGCGCGCCGCCTTCGAGCTGCCCGCGGAGGAGCGCGTCTGGCGCGGCGCGGTCGCGCTGCTGGCGGCGGTCGCCACCGCGGTCGCGCTGTACGCCGCGCTCGTGTCGCTGACCCCGCGCGCGATCGCCGCCGACGACGCCATCCCGTTCACGGCGTTCGGCAACCAGCCGCTCCCGAACGGACGGGTGCTGACGCGCGCCCGCTTCGAGGTCTGGCCGACGCTGGGCGCCGCCGTCGCCATGGCGATCGCGACCGCCGCCTACGGGCTCCTGCGCCGGCACTGGCGCACCGCCGGACTGGAACGGCCCGACCCCGAGCGGCCGCTGGCCGGGGCGCGGCGCGTGCTGCGCATCGGCGTCGTGCTGTTCGCGCTGTTCCTGCTGCACCAGTTCCTGTTGCACCGGGGCGCGGCGGTGATCGTCAGCTACCTGCCCGTGATCGGCGGCTGCCTGGAGCTGATGATGCTGTATCGCTTCTGGGACGCGGCGCTGGAGGCGCGGCAGACCAGCCGCTCGCTCGCGCGCGAACCGCTGCTGTGGCTGGGGCTCGCGCTGGCGCTGTTCCCGCCCACGTACAACATGGCGCTGCTGCTGGGCGCCGCGGGTCACTGAGGCCGCGGGCGCTACGGCTGGACCTGCGCGCGAATCTCGCCGTCGGGAAAGTTCGTCGAGTGGACGTCGACGTAGGTCATGCCGCCGGCCATGTCGTTGGTCTGGCTGGCCGTCATCGTCCCGTTGCCCGAGATCGTGCCGGACGTCGTGGCCGGTACCATGAGCGGGATCAGCGCCTCCGCGTTCTGGCCCGCGGCCGCCGGACCGTGCAGGTGCGCGGCGATGGCGTTCGACGACAGGCTGAGGAACGACCCGGTGATGGTCACCGCGCCCGTGCCCCGATCCAGCATGACGGTGACCGTCCCCGTCCCGACGCTGCCGGTCGCCGGGACCACCTGCGAACCGCTCATCTGCATGCTGAAGACGGCCATGTTCGGGAGCGCGCCCGCGTCGGCGCCCCCCGTGCCCCCGGCGCCAGTGGCGCTGCCGCCGCTGTCGCTGCTGCACGACGCTCCCCCCAGCGCGCCGGCGACGAGACCGCCGCCCAGCACCACCCTCATCATCACCCGCCCCAACTTGACACGCATACCCCGACGGTAATCAGCCCGTCCGTGAGAGCAATTCCGGGTCGCTCCTGAAGCCCTTGCGCTTCATCATCTCGGCGCCAACTCAACCGAAGGAGGTCGCCGATGGGGTTCTCGCTGCGTTCATCGAGCTTCGCGTCACAGGGCGCCATTCCCGCCGCGCACACCTGTGAGGGCGACGACACCGCGCCGCCGCTCGCCTGGTCGGATCCGCCGGCGGACACCAGGAGCTTCGCGCTGATCGTCGACGATCCGGACGCCCCCGACCCGCGCGCGCCCAGGACCACCTGGGTGCACTGGGTCCTCTACAACGTGCCCGCGGCGGCGCGCGCGCTGCCCGAAGGCGCGAAGGCGGCGGCGCTGCCGCCCGGCGCGCGCGAAGGGCTCAACGACTGGAAGAGCGCCGGCTACCGCGGGCCGTGCCCGCCGATCGGGCGCCATCGCTACTTCCACAAGCTGTACGCGCTGGACGTCGAGCTGCCCGACCTGCGCGAGCCGACGAAGGCGCAGCTGGAGAAGGCGATGCAGGGCCACGTGCTCGCCGAGGCCCAGCTGATCGGCACCTACGAAAAACAAGATAGATGATCGCGTCGGGCGTAGACGAGCTTTGCTCGTCGGAGCCCATCGCGGGGGGTGCGGGACCCTCTCAGGGTCCCGCTAAAAATAGCCACGGACGTACCAGCCGAACTGCTTGCGACGCTGGTACGACGGGAGCGAGCGCCAGACGTCGCGGAGGTCCGCCGACGCGCGACGCATGCCGTCGGTGTCCTTCCGAGCCTTGCAGACGCGCATGCGCTTGACCCGCCCCTCGATGTTCGAGCTGTTGATGCGGGCGTAGCGCTCCAGCGCGTCGTCGGCGTCGTCCCAGCGCCCGAGCGCGATGAGCGCGTCGGCCGCGCGCAGGTAGGCGTCGCCGTAGTGGAAGTTCGGCTGGCGGTGCGTGACGGCGACCAGCGCCTCGACGGCGCGTTCGTTGTCGCCCGCCAGCAGGTGCGACAGGCCCGACAGGTAGAGCAGCTCCAGCGAGCTCGGATCGCGCGCGCTCGCTTGCTCGAGCAAAGGCAACGCCCGCTTCGGCCGGTGCTTCTCCAGCCAGATCTTGGCCAGGTCGCGGCGCGCCGTCACGTTGCTGGGGTTGGTGTCGATGTCGATCTGCAGCGCCCGCACGCGGCTGCGGTGTTTCAGCATCAAGAACGGGTCGGGCAGCCAGCGGCGCGCGACCAGACCGATGACGATGACGACCAGGAACTCCGGATGCGACGACACCGCCGCCAGCACCGCCGGCGCCACGATCCAGAAGAGGTAGTACGACCCCCAGCCGGCGCTCGCGCCGCCGGAGCCGCGCCCGCGCATGAAGAAGAAGTAGAACGCCGCGCCCAGCAGCGCGGTCCCGAGCACGCCGGAGCGGCCGCCCAGCGAGCCGAGGCCCAGCGACCTGCCCAGGCCCGCGGGGGCGGCGTCGTCGTCGCCGCCGGCGGCGCCGCGCAGGCGCTGCTCGGCGCGCAGGCGCGCCGCGGTCCGCGTGGTCGTCTCGCGGCCGTCGTCCGCGGTCACCGCGCCCGCGCCGTCGTCGTCCGTCTCGGCGGCGCGCGCCGCCGGCGCCGCCAGCAACGCCAGGCCGGCCGCGGCCGCGACCACCAGCGCCGCCGCCGTCCGGCCCGCGCGCGGCAAGCGCGACCCTGGACGCGGTGGGGCTCCCGACCTCGCGGCCATCCCATTCGATTGTGCCATAATGGCGCCTTCGCTTGCTGGCCTCACCTATGACCTATCGTCCTCGCTTGTCATCGTTCTGGTCCTGGTCTTGCCGCGTCTCTCGAATAGGACGCGTGACGCAGGCGCTGGTCGCGGCGGCGCTGCTGTGGCCGCTCGCCTGCGACCATTCGAAGATCGGCGGCGGCGGTGGCAGCGGCAGCGGCGGCCACCCGGAGCCGGGCACCGGCGGCACCATCGGCGGCACGGCCGGCACCGGCGGCGCCGGCGCCGGACCGGGCCAAGGTGGAATGGGCGGCACGCTCGGAACCGGCGGCACCGCCGCCGGGATCGCGGGCGACTCGGGCGGCCCGGGCGCCGGCGGCACGAGCGGCAGCGGCGGTGACGGCGCCGGCACGGCCGGAACCTCCGGCGCGGCCGGCAGCGGTCCGGGTGCCGCGGGCGCGTCGGGCGACGCCGGCAGCGGCGGCGGCCCCGGCACCGCGGGCGCGACCGGCAGCGGCGGCAGCGGCGGCGCCACCGGCACCGGCGGCTCGGGCACGGGCGACAACCTGATCGCGAACGGCGACTTCTCGGCGGGCAGCACCAACTGGCACACCGAGATGGGGACCGGCAACGTCAACAACG
>DATBHU010000471.1:0-18001 GCA_036557265.1 Polyangia bacterium | reverse complement strand
TTCCACGACTGGACCGACGCCACCGCCGCCGAGCAGCGCACCGCCGCCGTGCGCGCGCTGGGCAAGAAATACAAGATCAAGCACGAGCTGCCGGTCGGGGACCTGGGCGAATGAACCGCTGGACCCCGGCGCGGCGCGCCTGGCTGGCGGGCGCCGCCGCGCTCGGCGCATCGCTGGTCTGCAGCCCGGCGCGCGCGCACGAGATGACGATGGCGGAGATGGAGGTGCGCGAGACGGCGCCGGGCGACTTCATCTGGCAGTGGTCGGCGTCGAACGACAAGCGGCCGATGGGCAACGACCTGGTGCCGCGCTGGCCGGAGGGGTGCGCGCCGGGGCCGAACATCGTCCGCTGCGGCAGCCACGGCCTCAAGGGGACGTTCGCCGTCGACGGCGTCGGCAAGCGCTATTCGGCGGCGATCGTGCGGATGTACTGGCTCGACGGCGGCAGCCACGTCTACACGATCACCGGCGCGCAGCCGACCGCGCAGCTCTGGGGCTCGGCGGAGGACCGGCGCGGCAAGAGCGAGATCGCGCGCGCCTACATCGTCCTGGGCATCCAGCACATCCTGAGCGGCTACGATCACCTGCTGTTCGTGGCCGGGCTGCTGTTCCTGGTCGGCTTCCGGCGCCGCCTGGTCGGGACCATCAGCGCCTTCACGCTCGCGCACAGCATCACGCTGGCGTGCAGCGTGTTCGGGCTGATCACGTTGCGGTCGCCGCCGGTCGAGGCCGCCATCGCGCTGTCGATCGTGCTGGTGGCCAGCGAGGCGCTGCGCGAGCGCGACACGCTGGCCCGCCGCCTGCCCGCGCTGGTGTCGTTCCTGTTCGGCCTGGTGCACGGGCTCGGCTTCGCGGGCGCGCTCAAGGAGATCGGCCTGCCGCAGAGCCACCTGCCGCTCGCCCTGCTCTGCTTCAACGTCGGCGTCGAGCTCGGCCAGCTGCTGGTGGTGCTGGCGGCGCTGGCGTTCGTGCGGCTGCCGCTCCCGCGCCCCTGGCTGGGCGCCGCGCGCCGGCCCGCCCTCTACGGCATCGGCGCGCTGGCCGCCTACTGGTCGCTGTCGCGCATCGCCGCCATCGCCTTCTGACGCCGGCGCAGGATCGCGGCGGCCACGATCAGCACCAGCGCCACTCACGTATCATGGCGGGCGTTGGACGACCTGCTCGCGCCCTCGTCGTTGCTCTCCAGCCGGTGGTCGCGCGACAACCTGATCACCTGCCATCCGGCGCAGCTCTACGGGCGCGTCGTCGAGCGCGTCGATCCCGCAGCGCTCGGGCGCCTGATCCAGGAGCTCGAAGGCCGGCTCGGGCCGATCCAGGTCGGGCCGGGCCGCATGGGCGTGGTCACCTGGGACATCGCCTGCGCGGGCGCCGGCGGTCCGTTCGTCTTGCAGGCGCCGCTCGCGCTCGACGAACCGGGGGCGAGCGGGCGGGCGCGGCGCGAGGTGCCGCGCCACAACGCCGACAACATGCGCGCCTTCCGCGCGCGCGGGCTGGGGCGGTTCGTGGTCGAGCCGCGGGAGGCCCTGACGCTCGCGGGCGGCGTCCCGGCGGCGACGTTCGCCGCCCTGCCCGACCACCGGCCGATCGCGTTCGGCCGCGGCGCGCTGCACGTCCAGCTGGCCGAGGGCGAGCTCGACTGGCTGGTGTCGCTCGGGCCGGCGGCGACCGCGGAGCTGCTGGCCGAGATGATCGCGGCGCTCGCCTATCACTACGACGCAGACGCGGACGGCGGCACCGCCCTCACCGACGTCTTCGTCAACGACGGCGACTTCGTCGTCCGCCGCGGCGACGACGGCGCGTTCGACGTGCGCCTGACCGCGGCCCGGCGGCGCGAGAGCGGCATCGGCCCCGACCTGCTGCTGCTCTATCTCTGCCAGCTGCTCGCGTACGAGGACTGGACCATCGGCGGCGACCTCGTCGGCCTGCCGGCGCCGATGTCGAACCCGTCCCTCGCGTTCGCGGGCCTGGTGCGAGGCCGGGCGTACCGCTCGACCGATCTCGGCGCAGCGGCCGAAGCGGGCCGGCAAGAGGCGCTCGCCTGGATCCACGCCTTCGGCCGCTCGCGCGAGGGGCGCGCCTACCGCCCCTGGGTCGAGCGCTTCCTGGCGGGCGACCTGCTGCCCGCCTTCGGCGCGGGCGGCGATCCGCGCGAGCGCTGGTGGCGGCTGACGCCCCTGCAGACGAAGCTCGGCGTCCTCGATCTGCAGGCGCGCCGCGATCCGCAGGCGGCCGCCGCCGCCCGCGCGCTGGCGGCGTTCGTGGAACGGCTGTCCCGCGAGGTCGGCCGGGCGGCGGACGGCGAGCCCGCGGCGCTGCCGCTGAACGATCTCGGGCGCGACGCCCTCGCCGCGCTGCTGACCGAAGCGGGCGTCGCGCCGCCGGCGCGCGACGGCGTCGTCCGCGATCTCCTCGCGCGCTGGCCGTACCGGAGCCTCGACCACCTGGCGGCGCGCGTGCCCGGCGCGGCCGGCCTGCGCCGCCTCCGCAGCCGCCTCGGATTCGGGCGCGTCGTCGCGACCGCGGATCAGGGAACGCTGGCCAGCCTCGGCCCGGCGCCGAAGGAAGCCGGCCCGGCGCGCGCCGTCGCCAACCCGGAGACGTTCGGCGGCCCGCCCCTCGCCCCCGCCCTGCAAGCGGCGGCCGTGGAGACGTTCCCGACCTTCGAGGCGTTCATGGACGCGGCCCTCCACGATCCGACGTGGGGTTACTACGCCCGCAGCGTCGCGATCGGCCGCGGCGGTCACTTCATCACCAACCCGGAGTCGCTGTCGCCGCGCTACGGCCGCTGGATCGCCACCTGGGCGTTCCGCATGTGGCGCGAGATGATCGCGCGCGGCGAGCTCGGCGCGACGGATCCGTTCCCGATCATCGAGTTCGGCGCCGGCAACGGCCGCCTGGCGCGCGACGTCCTGGACGCCGTCGCCCAGGACGCGCGGGCTGCCGCGGAGGGCGCCGGCGGGGACGACGGCCGCCGCGCGTTCGCGGCGCGCCTCGCCTACCGCGTCTACGAGACCTCCCCGTCGCTGCGCGAGCGGCAGCACGCGCTGCTCGGCGGCGACGCAATCGTCGCCGAGGGCGACGCGCGGCGGCCGGCGGCGACGCTGGCGCGCGACTTCCCGGACGGCGTGCGCGGCCTGGTGCTGACCAACGAGGTGCCGGACGCGTTCGGCGTCCACAAGCTGGTCCTGACCGCGGACGGCGACGCGCGCGCCACGCTGGTGGTGCCGCGCGTGGAGGCGCGCCTGTGCGACGCGCGCGATGCAATCGACGGCGCCCTCGCGCGCCGCATCGCCGACGCCGACGCGTCCGCGCGGCGAACGTTCGGCTTCACCGCCAACGCCGGCGACCTCTACCTCGACGGCGCCACCTGGGCGGCGCTGATGGCCGCCCTCGCGGCGCTCCCGGCCGAACGCCGCGCGGCGCTCCTCGGCGCGCTCTGGTGCGAGGAGCTCCCCGTCGCGGCGGCGGCCGTTCCGGAGCTGGCCGCGCACCTGTCGGCCAACGCCGCCGCCAGCGCCGTCGCGCTGGCCGCCGCGGACACCGGCGTGACGGCCTACGCGAACGTCCACGCCGATCGCTTCGTGCGCGAGCTCGGGTCGTCGCTGCGCGCCGGCTTCGTCGTCACCATCGACTACGGCGACACCACCTGGGGCCTGGTCGAGGCCGCCCGCCGCGGCGAGTTTCCTTTCCGCGTCTACGGCGCCGACCGCGACTTCGTGCCGCGGCCCAACGACCCCTACGCGCTGCCCGGGACGCAGGACATGACGGCCGACGTCGGCTTCACCGCCCTCGCCCGCGCCGGAGAGGACGCCGGCCTCACCGTCGTCCACTTCGGCCCGGAGCGCGATCTGGCCGGCGACGATCTTCCCGCGCTGCTGCAGGCCGCCGCCGCCGGCGACGAATCCGTCGCCGAGTTCCTCGGCAACCCCGTGTTCAAGGTGCTGGTGCTCGCGACGCGCCCGAGCGACCTGTTCTCGGGGCCGCTGATGTCGCCGCTCGCCATCACCCGCGGCGCCCGGACGCTCCCGAAGTCCCGCCGCGCGCGCGCCGCCGCGATCGAGCAACGCCTCCGGACCACTGCGGATTTCCCCCCTCCGCCACGCCGCGGCCCCGCGGCGTGATCACTTCGGCCCCCGGCCGGGAATGGTTTCCGGGGATTTCTCCGGCTTTTCGCCAGTTCTTCCGGGCCTTTCGTTAGCTTTGTTATTTTTCGCTCTGTGGAAGTAAAGCGACCCGAGACCGTCGCTGCCCGCTACTGCACTGTTGCGAACCTGATTGGACGGTTCGCCTCCGCGCCCCGAACCCCCAACAGTCAGTCGAGGTGTGCGCCATGCAGACTGGGAAATTGATCGTCGCAGCAGCGCTGATGCTCGGCTGCCAAGGGAAGATCGGCGACGCCCACAATCCGACCGGCAGCGGGACTGGATCGTCGACCGGCACGGGTAACTCCGGGGTGATCACCGGAACGGGCGGCGCCGGCAATGCCGTCGTCAGCGGCGCCGGCGGCGCGGGCGGCTCGGGCTCGGTGATCACCGGCGTGGCCGGCCAGGGCGTCACGTTCTGCGCCACGCGCGGCATCGCCGTCACGTCGCAGGTGCCGCGCCTGACGAACGACCAGTACGACAGCGTGATCAACGACCTGCTCGGCGTCGCGAAGCTGACTGCCTCGAACGGCGTGCAGCCGTCGACGATCCTGGCAACCGACCAGGCGGGCGGCCTGACCGACCTCGGCTGGAGCAGCTACCAGACCGTCGCCGACCAGATCGCCACCCAGGTGATCGGCGACGCGAACCTGAAGAAGAACTTCATGGCGTGCACGCCGACCGGCGACGGCAAGACCTGCTTCCACGACACGATCATCAAGTTCGGCCGCAAGGCGTTCCGGCGGCCGCTGACCACCGACGAGGTCGCGCGCTTCGACAACATCGTCAGCATGGGCGCGACCATCACCCCGGACGGCACGCTCGACGAGATCGCGCAGACGCTGCTCTACATGTTCCTGATCTCGCCGTCGTTCATCACGCGCGCGGAGGCCAACGTCGCGTCGGACGGCAGCGGCAACTACCTGCTCTCCAGCCAGGAGGTCGCCTCGCGGCTCTCCTTCATGCTGTGGAACTCGATCCCCGACGACGCGCTGAACACGGCCGCCGACAACAACCAGCTGACGACGCCCGCCCAGATCCTGGCGCAGGCGCAGCGGATGCTGATGAGCGACAAGGCGCGCCTCAAGATCGCCGACTTCCACCGCTACTACATCCTGATGGGCCCCAACACGCGCTGGGACAACATCAACAAGGACCCGTCGCTGTTCCCTGCCTTCAGCACGGCGATGGTGCCGACGCTGGAGGGCGAGACGGAGAAGTTCTTCGACGCGGTGGCCGTCGGGAGCAAGGGGACCTTCCAGGACCTGTTCCTCTCGCCGATCGCCTTCGTCACCGCGACGACGGCGCCGCTCTACGGCCTGTCCGCGTCCGGCTTCGGCACCGACTACAAGCAGACGAACCTGGACCCGATGCAGCGGCCGGGCTTCCTGACCCGCGTCGGCTTCCTGAACGCCTACTCGTACTACAACCGGACGTCGCCCATTCACCGCGGCGCCTTCATCGAGAAGCAGGTGCTGGGGACGCCGATCGGCACCCCGCCGCCCGGCGCCGAGATGACGGCGCTGCCGGCCGCGACGACGGACCTCAACACCAACCGCAAGCAGGTCGACGCGCAGACGACCGGCGGCGTGTGCGAGTCCTGCCACCACAACTACATCAACCCGGCCGGCTTCGCGATGGAGAACTACAACGCGGTCGGCACCTGGCAGACGCAGGAGCAGGCGAACGGCGTGGCGATCGACACCACGGCGGACGTGGCCCTCGACGGCGACATCCAGCACGTGACCAACGCCTACGACTTCATGCAGAAGCTCGCCGCGTCGCCGATGGCGCAGCACCGCTACGCCGAACGGATGACGTCGTTCATGTACGAACGCGAAGGCGACGCGATGGACTGCGGCACCGTCAACGACCTGGCCGCCAAGATCGCGCCGGGCGGGTACACCATCCTGAACCTGCTCACCGACCTCACCCAGACTCCTCAGTTCCGAACCCGAGCCGTAGGAGCGATGTAATGAACCGCAGAGTCTTCCTCAGGGGCATCGGCGGGGTCAGCCTGGCGGCGCCGTTCCTGCCGTCGGTGGCCGAGCGGGCCGCCAAGGCGCAGGGCATGACCGCGCCCGCGACGCCGAAGCGGCTGGTCATCCACTTCACGCACAACGGCTGCCTGACCGACCGCTGGTGGCCGAAGGTGACGTCGTACACCAACGGCGCGGCGGCGCTGACCGCCGACATGATCAAGGGGCAGACGCTGGAGCCGCTCACGCCGTACATCGGCAAGGTGACGATCCCGCGCGGCTTCCGCTCGATGAACGCGTACGGCACGGGCCAGTCGATCGATCCGCACGACCAGGCGATGGGCTCGAAGCTGACCTGCGCGACCATCGACGCGAATAACAAGCGCTACGCGACGGCCGCCTCGCTGGACCACGTGATCGCCAAGCAGATCAACCCGAACGGCGCGGCGCCGCTGGTACTGTCGGTCGGCGCGGCCAGCACGCAGATAAAGGAGATCCTGTCGTTCTCGGCGGCGGGCACGCCGTTCCCCGCGACCGTCAACCCGCAGACCGTCTACAACCAGCTGACCGGCGTGTTCGGCAGCAGCACGGGCGGGACGACCGGCGAGGCCGCCTGGAAGGTCAAGCGCGGGCAGAGCGCCCTCGATCTCTGCAAGGCCGACCTGCAGCACTACCAGTCGCTGCCGATGAGCAAGGCCGATCAGGGGCTGGTCCAGACCTGGATGGATCTGTTCCGGTCGACGGAGACCGGCGTCGTGCCGCCCGTGACCCCGACGACGTGCAGCAAGTCGGCCGCCGAGGCGGCGCCGTTCAATCCACCCGCGACGGCCGCCAATGTGATGGCCGCCAGCCCGACCGGGAAGGTCACGCTCGGGAGCGTCCTCGGCAACACGCCCGATCCCGTCGGTGACGCGAACCTCGCCATCTCGTTCACCAAGGGCGGCGACATGTTCCAGAACCTGATCGCGCTCAGCATGCTGTGCGACATGAACCGCGTGATCCTGATGCTGTATCCCGGCTACGTGACGTTCAACTGGGACGGCATCATGCACACCAAGGAGCACCACGGCCTGTCGCACCGGACGGGCGACTTCACCGTCGGCGGCGCGTGCGGCGTCACGAACGTGCTCTCGATGATCAACCAGATCGACCAGTGGTACGCGGGCAAGTACGCGCGGCTGGTCGGCCTGCTCGACAGCATCAAGGAGGGGAGCGGCACGCTGCTCGACAACACGGCCGCCATGTGGCTGCCCGAGCTGTCCGACGGCGCCGCCCACAACCTCAACAACCTGCCGATCGTGGTGGCCGGCAGCTGCGGCGGCTACCTGAAGACCGGCCAGGTGATCAACGTCGAGGGGACCGGCACGCCGCAGATGGGCAACAGCGACAACTCGTGCCAGGACGGCTCGAGCGGCGGGCAGATCGGCAACACGGGGTCGTCGGGCGGCAACCTGCCGATCAACAAGCTGTACGTGACGCTGATGAACGCGGTCGGCTGCACCGCCGACGGCACCAAGACCGGCGGCAAGGTCACGCAGTTCGGCCAGTTCGACGGCACCGGCTCCACCGGCGGCATCACCAACCCCGGCGAGGTCACCAAGATGACCTCCGCGGGCTGATCCGCCTCGAGCCGGGAGAGAGTCGGGCGGTCCGGTCCCCTCTCCCCGCGCAGCGGGGAGAGGGTTAGGGAGAGGGGCCCGCTAGACGCGGCCGCTGATGTCGCGCAGCGCGGGCGCGTCGCTGCCGTCGCCGCCCAGAGCGGGCTCGAAGGGTTTGCCGCCGGCGATCCAGTCGTCGGGCAGCGACGCGCGGCCGTTCAGCAGGAGGTCCATCGCCGCGGCGAGATCCAGCGGCCGCATGTCGAGGCCGTGCAGCTCGGCGGCGCCGAGCTGCAGCCCGGCGCTGACGGCGTGGAAGGCGCGGATCGGCTCCATGAACGAGCGGCTGCCGACGCCGTCGGCCAGGAACGCCGCGCGCGCCGCCGGATCGCGCAGCCGCGTCTCGCATTCCGTCGCGTCCAGCGAGTTCATGCCCCGGCAGGAGAGCGGCCGCACCTCGTAGATCGTGCAGCGCCCGGCGGCGACGTCGAGGAAGACGCACGGTTGTTCGGGGGAGAAGCGCTCCGCCGCGGACAGCCCGCGCGCGCGCGCCCGGCCGGCCGCGACCGCCGCCGCGACGCGCGCCAGCTCGCCCTCCCCCAGCGTTCGCGACAGGTGATCGAAGATCGCCAGCGCCTCGGGCGGCGTCACGCCGACGCTCTGATAGCAGCAGTGATCGCAGCCGGCGCGGCAGGCGACCGCGCCGGCCGGCGCGCGCGACAGCAGCGCTTCGATCAGGCGCGACGTCGCGTCCATGGCGTTGCGGGCCAGCGCGACGACCGCCGCCAGCGACGTCTCGCGCGCCAGCGTGCCGTGCGCCGTGCTGGCCGCCGCGGCGGCGATCTCGTCCTGCCACGGCTCCTGGAAGAGCGGCGCGGTCAGCGTGACGCTCTCCGCGCCGCCCGCCGGGTCGCGCTGCACGACGAGATGAACGCGGCCGCCGGGATCGCGCGCGGTCGGCTGCGTCGGCCCCTTCATTTCGCCGTTGGCGTCGGCGTCGGCGTCGGCGTCGGCGTCGGCGCCGCGCGCCGCGGGTGGCCGACGAAGTAGACCGGCATGGCGTTGCCGGGCGCGACGAAGCGCGCCTCGACCTCGCGCTGGGTCGCCTCCTTCATGCGCTCGCGTTCGCAGATCTCGGGGTCGGCGACGCACGCCTGGTTGAACAGCGCCGCCTGCCCGTCGAAGTTCGTGTCGACGACGCCGAAGCGGAGGAAGACGCGCGCCCGCTGTCGCCCCTTCGCTTCGGGGATCCGATCCAGCTCGCTCCGGAACATCTTGCGCGCGGCGTCCTCGCTGCCGAGCGCCCAGGTGGCGTTCGCGATCGTCAGCGCCACCGCCGAATCGAAGTCCTTGCGATCGTCATCGGACGGCCGGCTGTGCCGCGCCAGCTGCTCGAGCGCGGGCCGATCGCAGCGCGGCCAGCCGAGGCCCTGGCAGAGCTGCCCGGCCCTGGCCCAGTCCGGCTGCCCGGCGCTCTCGAGCCCGCGCACGGCCACGACCAGATCGAGGACCCCCCGCTGCTCGGGCGTCAGCGCCTCGCCGACCTTGGCCAGATTGGCGGCGAGCCGCGCCTGCGCGACGGGATCGGGGTCGACCTCCTGCATCACCAGCGAGAAGCCGACCAGCGCGGCCGGCGACGGCTTGGGCGTCGGCCGGCGGCCCAGCCCGCGGCGCACGAACACGGCCATCAGGACGACGCCGACGACGGCGCCGATCCGGCTGAGTGCCTGGAGACGACTTCCCATGCTCGGATGACCAGATGCTCGGATGACCAGTTGCTCGGATGACCAGATGCTCGGTTGACCGGTCTCGCCGCGCCCGGGCGGCGCGCTGGCCCGACTCTACCGCCGCGTCTCGTACAGCTCCAGCACCTGGTTTGCGACGAACTTCATCTCGGCGGCCAGCGTATTGGAGGCGTCTTCATCCTGGCAGCGGGCCAGGATCCTCTGCAGCGCGTCGCGGCTGCGGCGCAGCTCGAACACCAGCCAGTTCATGTCGCGCGCGCAGCCGTGGCTGTCCGTGCGGTGGGAGCGTTCGATGTCGCGCATGCGCCATTCGACGCGCTCGGCGAGGGCGAGGCGGCGCCCCTCACCGAAGCAGTCCGGGCAGGAGACCGGACCGTTCTCGGTCCCGATCTCGCCCGACCCCAGACAGGTGGCGCACTTGTCGATTGACTGTGGGGACGTTTGCGACGGCTGCGATGCTCGTTGCTGTTCGCTCATGGCTGACGCGCATCGTACACCACCGGATCGAGCGCGCGCAGGCGGGCCGCATCCATGATGATGTCGATGGCGGCGATCTTGCCGTTCGCCAGCGTGAAGGCGAACGCCGCCCGCACCACGCCCCCGGGCGCCCAGACCGCCCCGGGCAGGCCGCCGACCAGCGCCGGCTGAGCGCCCCGGGCGCGCCCCGCCAGGCTGCCCGCGACTGCCTGCGCCCCGCGGACCTCGGGCGCGAGCGCCGGCGCGCCCTGCCCGGCCCGCGCCGCGGTCGCGATGGCGATCGGGTCGGCGCGCAGCACGACGTCGGGATCCAGCGCGGCCAGCAGCGCCTGAAAGTCGCCGCCGCGCGACGCCGCCAGGAACGCGTCGACCACCTGCCGCTGGCGCGTGACATCCACCGCGTCGGCGCCGGGGGCGGCGCCCTGGACGCGGCGGCGGGCCCGGCTCGCCAGCTGGCGCGTCGCGGCCGCGTTGCGCCCGACGATCGGCGCGATCTCCTCGAAGGGGACGTCGAACATGTCGTGCAGGACGAAGGCGATCCGCTCGGCGGGCGCGAGCGTCTCCAGCACCACCAGCAGGGCCACCCCCATCGAATCCGCGAGCTGCAGCTCGGCTTCGGGGCCGAGCCCGTCCGCGGCCGCCGGCGCGACGGCCTCGCCGGCCAGCGGCTCCTCGCGGCGCGACTTGCGCGCGCGCAGCTGGTCCAGGCAGATGCGCGCGACCACGGTCGTCAGCCAGCCGCCCAGATTGTCGATGGCGTCGCCGGCGCCGGCGTCCGCGCGGTTGAGCCGCAGCCACGCCTCCTGGACCGCGTCGTCCGCCTCGCCGATGCCGCCGAGCATCCGATAGGCCACCGCGTGCAGGTGCCCCCGATGGGCTTCGAAACGATCCGCCAGCGTCTCGGTCTCGGCCATGTCGTCCTAGCCCTCTCTTCTAGCAAGACGTACCGGCCACGCGCGATGTGACCGGTCCGGCGAAAAAAAACGCGCGCGGTTCGCGCCGCCGCGCCGGTCACATCGGCCGCCCGCGCGCCGTCAACGGGGCAAGGAGGCCGATCATGCAAGCACGAATGAAAAGTCCCGTCTTCATCTTCCCCGACGCGATGAAAGCGCTGCACGCGCTGCACGCAGCCACCGAACAGGGCGGCGTGCCGCCCGCGACGCTGGCGCTCATCGAGCTGCGCGCCAGCCAGATCAACGGCTGCGGCGTCTGCGTCGACATGCACACCCGCCAGATGAAGAAGGCGGGCGAGCGCGACGAGCGCCTCAACACGGTCGCGGCCTGGCGGCACGTCCCCTACTTCACCGACGCCGAGCGGGCCGCGCTGGCGCTGGCGGAGGCCGTCACCCGGCTGGCCGACCGCGAGGATCCCGTCCCCGGCGCGATCTGGGCCGAGGCGGCGCGCCACTACGACGAGCGCGGCCTCGGCGCGCTGGTGCTGGCGATCGCCGGCATCAACGTCTGGAACCGCCTGAACGCCGCTGTGGGCCAGATCGCAGGGGCGTGGACAGCGGACCTGTGAACGAACGTTTCGTCACGTCGATGTAACACCGCGCGGAGATTCGCGCGCGCGCCCCGCCGGCACCGTCCTTGCTGCGTTACGGCCCGACACCTCGGGAGGGCAGGACGATGCACGGGCGGTGGCGGATCGGAAGCAGCGATGCGCGCGCGTGGTTCGCGACCGCGCTGCTGGCGGCGGCGGCCGGCTGCGGCGGCGGCGCCGATCATCCGGGCTCGCCCCAGGTCACGGCCGGCGACGGATCGTCCGGCGGCCAGCCGAACGACGCCGGCGCGGCGATCGTCTGCGGCGCGCCGGCGCCCACCACGGACGCGTGCGGCGCCGTCGCGACGGGGGCGCTCACGGCGTGCGGCCAGGACGCCGACGGCCAGCCGTCGCAGGACGGCTATCTCGAGATCCAGCTGCCCGACGGCACGAAGACGTACACCTGCGCCACCGCGTGGTCGACGGCCGGCTACTACTTCGATCACCCGGAGCAGTTCATGTCCGATCCGCAGAGCTGCTGCGGCGGCGCCGCCACGCCCGTCGCGGCACCCACCGCGCCGCAGCCGGCGATCGGCTATCTGGGCGCGCCCCATGCCCCACACGACCTCAAGCCGCAGGAGACGGCCGCGCCGAACGCCGGGCCGATCAAGCAGAACCCGTTCGCGATCGTGGTCAGGGATCCCGCCGGCGGCGCCGCGGTCGAGACCGCGCTGGCGACCTGGCAGACCTGGGCCGGCGACGGCCAGCCGCACGCCGCGCCCGACGGTAGCAGCTACTACATGATCGAGTTCGCGCCGATCAACTACACGATCGTGGAGACCAGCGACGGCCTGCCGGTCGTCGTGGTCGGCCCCGAGGTGTCGCCGACCGCCAACGGCAAATCGCCGCTCGGCCACCCGACGCTGGGCGTCTGTCCGGCCGGCGGCGGCGCGCCGCTGGTGCTGATGGCCGGCGAGATCGCGGGGACGGTGCTGAGCAACCACTCGGGCCGCTACGGGCACGACACGTCGGTCACGCAGGACGCGCTCGCCACGGCGGCCAAGCTGTTCAACTGCCTCGGCATCACCGTCGATTCGACGACCTACTACCCGCCCAAGCCATGAGCGCGCGGCGGCAACGGGCTCGACGACAACTGCGACGGCGCCGTCGACGAGGGATGCCCCTGACGGCGGCGGGCTCGGCTCAGCTTCCGCTGGTCGGCTTCGGCGCGGCGGGCGTGGCGGCGGCCGGAGCCGGCGCGGCCGCCGGAGCGGCGGGCTTCGGCGCGGCGGCGGGCGCAGCGGCGGCGGGCCTCGGCGCGGCGGCGGGCGCCGCAGCAGCGGGCCTCGGCGCGGCAGCCACCGGCGCGGCGGGCTTCGGCGCGGCGGCGGGCTTGGCGGCAGCGGGCTTGGCGGCGGCGGGAGCCGTGGAGGCCGCGGTCTTGCCGGCCGCGCGCGCGGCCCTGCCCTCGGGCGAGTTCATCGCGCTCCGGAAGGCGTGACGGCGGCGGCGGTGAGCCGCCTGGGCGGCGGTCGTGGGTCGGTTGCGCTTGCTCATGGGCGCGGACCTTACCATCGAATCGGCGCTGGCGTGGAATCGACGCCGGCGTGCGAGCTCGACCGCGCCGGCGCCGCCGCGCCCTCTTATCAGCGGTCCGCGGCATAGCCATGTTGGAGGAGACCATGCGTGGCACGCCTGCGGTCGAGAGCGCCTTCCACCGGGCCTGGGCGCTGACCACGCTGCGCGGCGTGGTCGCGGTGGCGTCCGCGGCCGTGCTGCTGACGCGCCCCGGGATGGGGCGCGGCCTGCTGCTGGCGACGCTGGGCGCCTACCTGTTCATCGACGGCCTGCTCGCGCTCGGGACGGCCCTGCGCTCCGATCGCGGCGCGACCGGGCGCGGCCGCTACATCCTCGAGGGCCTCGTCAGCCTGACCATCGGCGCGCTCGCGTTCGCTCACCCCGACGCGATCGCCGGCGCGGTCCTGGCCCTCATCGCCGCCCGCTCGATCATCGCCGGCCTCGTCGAGGTCGCGAGCGCGTTCTCGCTGCGGCGCTCGCCTGGCGCGCGCCCCTGGCCGATCGGGCTGGGGGGTCTGGTGTCGCTCGGCTTCGGCGCCTTCCTGCTCGCCCGTCCCGCCTCCGGGGCGATGATGCTGGTCCTGCTGGCGGGCGCCTACCTGCTGGTGTTCGGGCTCAGCCTGATCGTGGCCGGCTTCCGCCTGCGCCGCGCCTACGGCCGGCTGCGCGCGGGCTCGCCCGCCTGATCGGCGTGCCCCGCCTGAGGTGGGGCCAGCGCCGGGTCGCGGTCGATGGCGTCGGCGACGGCGTCCGAGGTGACGCTGTCCGGGTCGGCGCGCAGCGAGAAGCCGCGCACGTCCTCGGCCAGCAGCCCGCGCCTCACCATGCGGAAGCAGAGATCGCGGACGATGGCCGGCGGCAGGCGGAGATCGCGCGCCAGCTCGTCCTCCGTGACGTGCGCGTCGGGCGCGGCCTCCGTCGCGCGCGTCAGCGCCAGCATGATCGCGACGCCGGCGCGGCGCTCGCCCGCGCAGTCCAGCCGGAAGGTTGCCGCGCCGTGCACCAGCACGCGGTCGACGCCGTGGCCGACCGCGATCTCGGCGCCGACCAGCACCGCGTACCACGACGAGAACGCCCACAGCAGGAACACGGGAAACGCGAAGAACCCCGACCCGACGGCGCTGGCGTGCGACACGCCGATCTGCAGGCTGGCGAACACCCAGAACACCACCAGCAGCGCCAGCGCGGCCAGCGCGCCGCCCACCGCCGCCGAGGTGAACGCGATGCGGGCGCGGGCGGCGGCGGCGTAGAGCAGCGTCACCGCCAGCCACAGCGCCGCGAACCCGATGGCCACGCCGAGCGCGATCTCGATGCCGGGGATCGCCGTCAGGAGACGCGACAGCGGGCCGGACCGCCCGCGCCGCAGGAGGGCCAGCAGCACCCCCGACACCGCCAGCCCGACCGGCGGGATCAGCAGCAGCGCGACGTAGGCCAGCGCGCGCGAAAATTTGGGCGTGCGCTCGCCCGACGCGGCGATGATGTGCAGCGCGCGCTCGGTGTACCCGAACATCTTCGAGACCGCGAACAGCAGCGCCACCAGACCGACGATGCCGCCGGCGATCTCGCTGGTGCGACCGACCGCCTCCAGGATCATCCCCAGCGATGCGTGAAAAAGCTGGTTGCCGGTCGGCGCCGACAGGTTTCCCGGCAGCGCCGGCGACACGACCGGGAGGCTGTCGAACCACCGCATGATCCAGAGCGCCACGACCAGCATCGGGACCATCGCGAACACGGTGTAGTAGGTGAGGGCCGCCGCCTGCAGCCCCAGCCGATGGGCGACGATGCCGCGCATGGTGAGGATCGCGACCCGGAACGCCCGGTTGCCGAAGGCGGCGGCGCCGCGCAGCGACGATCGATCGCGGCTCCAGACCAGCTGGGCGCGCCGCTCGATCGCGCGCAGGGCCCGCGCGACCGGGGGGATGTTCTTCAACCACGACATGGGGCAGGCCTCGGCACGACCCACGCAGCGCCGGACACGGCGCCAACGTAGCCATCACGGACGGGGTCCGCCTTTGCGGTGACCCATGAAAACGCGCCGGGCGGGTTGGCGCGCGCGCGGCCGATGCGCACTGTGGCAGGCGGCGCGCCGTGATGCGATGCGAATCCTGCTGAGCCGCCTGCGGAGAACCCTCGGCCAGCCGTTCTGGTTCGTCCTGATCGGAGCGCTGGTCCTCGGGGTGATCCTGGGGACGCTGGTCGCGCGCGAGACGACGAACGAGGTCCTCGAGGCCGTGCTGGGTACGAACTGGCGCAAGAGCGCCGAGGACGCGCGCAGCTTCCTGATGACGCTGCTCAGCCTGCAGCTGACGGTGCTGGCGCTGGTCGTGTCGCTCAACGCGCCGATGATCCAGTCGGCGGCCAATCAGTATTCACCCCGGCTGGTGCCGTATTACCTGCGCAAGGTCCCGTTCCGCTGGGCGGTGCCGATGTTCGCGCTGTCGACCGGCTTCATCCTGGCCGCCGTGCGCGAGGTCGGCTTCGGGCGCGCCGACGCCGTCCGGCCGCGCCCTGTGGTGTCGGCCGCGGTGACGCTGGCGCTGGTGGCGTTCGTGCTGCTGGCATTGGCCGTGATCCGCACCTACCGATTCCTGCACGTCGAGCGCATCCTCGCGCTCGTGCGCGAATCGACGTTCGCGGCGATCGGGCGCCGCGGCGCGCGGCTGCGCGGCCTGCCGCTGGTGCCGCACGCGAAGCTGCCGCTGTCGTCCGACGCGACGGCGCTGACCGCGGGATTGTCCGGCTATCTGTCCGAGGTCGACCTGCGCGGCATCACGCGCCTGGCGCGCCGGGCCGGCGTGCGCGTGCGCATCAGCCGCAACATCGGCGATCACCTGGACGCCGGCGAGGTGATCGGCTGGGCGCGCCCCGACGACGGCGCGACGATCAGCCCACGTCTGGCGCGCCGGCTGGCCGCCCGGGTGCTGATCGCGCCCGTGCGCGCGGTGGACCTGGATCCGGCCTACGGCATCCGGATCCTGGCCGAGGTCGCCTCCGCCGCGCTGTCGGTGGCGTCGAACGATTCGTACACGGCCCGCCAGGCGCTGCACCAGATCCGGTCGGTGCTGCGCCGGCTGGCCCGCACGCCGCTCGGCGACTGGAACGTCGTCGACGGCGACGGGCGCGTGCGCGTGTCGGTGATGGCGTCCGAGCTGCGCGAGCTGCTCTCCGTGGCGGTCGAGGCGCCGCTGCGCCACGGCGCGGGCAATCCGGAGGTGCTGGACGGCATCCTGGAGATCGCGCTGGAGGTCGGGCTGGTCGCGCCCGACGCCGCCGCGCGCGCCACCGCCTACCACCTGATCGACCGCGTGTTGGAGGACGCGATGGAGTACGGCGACCTGCGCGACGGCCGTCTGAAGCGGCTGCTGGCGGAAGCAGATCTGGTGCGCGCGTCGCTGCGGGACGATTGCCCGCGCGCCGAACGGCACGCGCGCGCGGACTGGGCGCTCACCCCGAGCGACGCCGCCGACTGACGGCGGCGTCGGGAACGCCTCGGGGAATCAGCGGTCAGCCTAGTGGCGAACGCCGACGGCACGTCTAGCTTCAGCGGGATGAGCAAGCGTCGGGTCGCGATCGCCTGTCAGGGTGGCGGCAGCCACACCGCTTTCACGGCCGGGGTGCTGCAAGGGCTGCTCGCCGGCCTGCCGGAGGACACGGAGATCGTCGCGCTCAGCGGGACGTCGGGCGGGGCGATCTGCGCGACGCTGGCGTGGGAGAGCCTGCTGCGGCGCGACCCGCAGATCGGGATCCGCAAGCTGAAGTCGTTCTGGGACGCGATGGCGGCGACCGAACCGTGGGACCAGGTGACGAATCACGCGCTGATGAGCGTGATGACGCTGCGCGATCTGATGGTGCTGCCCGAGGTCAGCCCGTACTCCGTCCCGCCCTGGGGCGAGGAATACTTCCGCAGCGTGCTGAACGAGTACTTCGACTTCGAGGAGCTGCGCGCCCTGGCCCGCGCGCCCGACGCGCCGATCCTCCAGATCGGCGCGGTCGAGGTGCTGAGCGGCCACTTCGAGGTGTTCGGGGGCCACGAGCTGTGCGTCGAGTGCCTGCTGGCGTCGGCCGCCATCCCGGAGCTGTTCCGCGCGGTGACGGTCCCGGGCCGCGGCGTCTACTGGGACGGCCTGTTCTCGCAGAACCCGCCCATCCACGATCTGATCGAGCATCAGATCGACGAGTTCTGGATCATCCAGATCAACCCCAGCACCTGCCCGCGCGTGCCGACCGCGACGCACGAGATCATGGATCGCCGCAACGAGCTGGCCGGCAACCTGTCGATGGAGCAGGAGCTGTCCTTCATCACCATGATCAACCGGGCCATCGCCCGGGGCAGCCTGACCGACCCGCGCTTTCGCCCCATCCGCGTCTCGCGCATCCAGCTCGATCGCGATCTCAACTACCGCTCGAAGCTCGATCGCCGCAGCGACCTGCTGGAGGAGCTGCGCGAGTTCGGGCGCACGCGGGTGCGCTGGTTCCTCAAGGAGCGCGAGACCTCCGGCGCGACCGGCGCCGCGGCGAGCACGCCGCCGCCGCCCAGCAACTAGCTCTCAGGTCCCCTCGCCCCGCGGAGAGGGGCGGCCGGCGAACGGCCGCCAGGCGAAGTGATCGACCAGCTCCGGCGGCGCGCCCGGGCGCAGCGGATCGGTGGCGCCCACGCACCACCCGTCGACGCCGCTGCCGTCGGCGCGCACGCGCAGGCGGACGAAGTGCTTGAACCCGGGGTGGTCGAGGGCGGTGAGCGCCTGCATGTGCTCGTACCCGAACAGGGTCAGCAGCGTCAGGAAGGCGCCGAACACCAGCGTGCCGGCGAACACCGCCACCACCAGCGTCACCAGCGAGACCGCGATCGCGAAGGCCCGGTGGTCGATGTACGGCAGCACGCCCCGCACCAGCCACGACGCGCCGATCGGGATCGCCGCTGCGATCGCGGCGGCGGTCAGCGCCAGCGGCAGCACCGACTTGCGGCGCGCCGCCCCGCCCAGCAGCGCGAACACGACGC
>DATBHU010000470.1:0-5887 GCA_036557265.1 Polyangia bacterium | reverse complement strand
GCGCGCACCGCCCGCCCGTAGCGCAGGTCGCTGTCCATCCGCCCGACGCGCACGATGCGGCGGTCGCGCGCCACCGTCCCGATCAGCCCCTCGCCGAACACGACCTCGGAGCCGACGCCGCTCTCGCTGTAGCCGCGGCTGGCGACCGTGAACAGGCGCCGCCCCGTCTCGTCCACCAGCAGCACCTTGGCGTGCGTGAAGCCGAAGTCCTCGGCGACGCTGTCCAGCACCGCGCCCAGCAGCGCCTCCAGATCGCAGGCCCGGTTCATGCGCTGCGACAGGCGGTGGAGGACCCACAGCTCGTCGCGGCGATCGGGCGCGACCGTGCCCGGCTCGGGCGGCAGGTCGGGCTCCGCGCCGGCCGCGCCGCCGGCCGCCTCGGGCAGCAGGTGCTCGGTCACGTGGTGGACGTGCAGCACCTCGAACACGTCCGACGCGAGCAGCCGGAAGATCCCGGCCATGCCCGTGTGCGACGCGATCGCCTCGATGCGCGACGCCATGCGATCGAACGTCGGCCCCGACGTCTCCGACCGCGCGAAGCGCAGCTGCAGCACATAGACGTCGAACGTCAGCGGGTCCCACACTGTCACCTGCGCGCGCGGGTTCTCCAGCACGTTGCGCGTGGTCTTGTTGAAGAACTGGCGTGACAGCGCGACGTGCTTCTCGTCGACGTAGTACACGTGGCTCAGGCTGCTGATGTTCGGGATGCCGTCGGCCGAGCAGGTGGTCACCGTCGACGGCACGACGCCCTCGAAGCAGCGCGACAGCGACTCGAGCGCGATCACGCCGCCCCCGCCGCCGGGCGCTCCAGGCGCCGGCCCGCACTCGGCCCGGGCGTCTGCACGAACGCGTCGCGCACCTCGAGGCGCAGCGCGACGCTCGGCCACCAGGCGATGCGGTTCCAGACCGATCGCGGGACGCCCACCTGACCCATCTCGTTCAGCATCGCGTCGCGGTACCGGGTCAGGAACGCGCGATCGTCGTCGGTGGTGCGGCGCTCGCCCAGCCAGACGCCCTTGATCTGCAGCGAGCGGTGGTCGGACGGGCGCACCAGCGTCACCGCCATCTGCCCGTTGTCGCGCAGGTTGTCGAGGATCAGGGGCGCCAGCGACGCCGGCACGAACACCGTCACCTCGCGGTCGTCGGCGGCGGCGCGCAGGCCGAACGCCAGGATCGACAGCGGCTCCAACGCGGCGTTGCGCGTCGCGAGGTGCATGACGCAGGGGCCGTCGAGCAGCGCGTGCAGCTCCGGGGGCAGCGCCGAGAGGGGGCCGGGGGCTGCTGCGGAAGAGGTCGGCATGCGTGGAAGGTCGAACGCGATCCTAACATCCGCGTTCCGTTCCCTTAGCGAATTCTTAGCGTCGCGCTAAGGAACAGGTAGCAAGCGGCGCGGCGCCAGGCCGCTAGGGTCGTCGGTGCGAAAGGAGACCCCGATGCGACTCGACGTTCTGACCCCGATTCACAAAGGCCTGCGGCGCAAACTGTTCGAGACCGCGATTGCCCTCGGACGCACCGACTTCTCGTCGCCGGAGGAGACGGCGGCGGCCGAGCGGCTGGTGGGCGAATGCCTGACCTACCTGCGCGAGCACGCCGAGCACGAGGACCGGCACGTGCTGCCGATCGTCGCGCGCCTGGCGCCCGAGCTGGCGGCCGTGCTCGCGGCCGAGCACCCCGAGCTGGAGCGGGCGGCGATCGCCGCCGACAGCCTGTGGCCGCGCTTCGCGGCGCTCGCCGCGGAGGAGCGGCAGGCGATGGGCGCCGAGCTGGCGCGGCGCTTCCAGGCGCTGGTCGCCATGCAGCTGCGCCACATGGACCGCGAGGAGCGCGAGGTGAACGCGGCGTTCTGGGCGGGCATGAGCGACGGCGACATCGCCGCGCTGAGCCGGCGCATCGCCAGCGAGATCCCGCCCGCGCGCATGCTGAACTGGCAGCGGCAGGTGCTGCTGCCGGCCTGGAGCGCGCCCGAGATCGCTGCCGCGGCCGCCCGGATGCCGGCGCCCGCCTGAGCGCGGCGGCTCACAGGCGCGGCGCGATCGCGGCGACGGCGTCGGCCGACGTCATGACGGGGACGACCTCGAACTCGACGAGGTCGTCCCAGCGCGACATCCACCGGGCGAGCAGCGTCGGGTCGTCGCACTCCATCACCTGGAAGCAGCGCCGGAAGTCGTCGGTGACCCAGCTGGCGACGTAGCGCAGTCCATCGGGGGCGAGCCGACCCTCGTCGCGAAAGCGGCGGTAGACCGGGCGGGCGTCGCCGCCCCGGAAGTGTTCGACGATCATGTAGAGCATCGGGGCCGCATTCTAGCCGGGTCAAAAATTTGGAGCGGCCGCGATCCAGCGCGATCAATGGTGGATGACAGAGGCGGCCTACCGGACGATGAAGCAGATCGCGTCCACGTACGTCGAGGACGGCTACCCGAACTACCAGATCTGGTGGTTCCGGCTCCGCGACGACGACAAGGCGTCGTCGGAGCTGCTGGCGCTCGGGCTGATCGAATCGATCGGCGTCCGGCGCTCGTACAAGCTGACCCGCGGGGGGAAGTACTGGGTGCTGGAGCAGCGGGAAGGGGCGGCCGGACGGCAGCACGCCGGCCACGCGGTCTGATCCGCGATCGCGGGCCGCGATTGTGGCCCTATTCAAGTGGAGTGGGCCCATCATCGCCGGCGCGCAACCAGGACTCGCTGATGCCGAAACAGGATTGTGGCCCAATTCAAGTCGGCTCGACGAGGGCGGCAGCTCGATCTTCCGGCGACCAACACCTGGGGTGGTGTGCGACCGGGGGCGGGGCGACCGCCGATCGAGGGGCGGAGACCGTCGGTGCCCCATCGCGCCCGCCCGGATCATGAACAGCGGCACCCGGTCCACGTCACGTTGCGTGCTCAGCCCGCTCTTCCCTCCCTCCGCGCCGAGCGATCATTCGACGCCCTGAGGACCGCCCTCACAGCGTCGTCGAACGAGCGCTTCCGGATCATCCACTTCTCGGTGCAGAGAGATCACGTTCACGCGATCGTCGAGGGCGACGACAAGCGATCGCTGTCGCTGGGCGTTGCGGGTTTGAAGATCCGTGCCGCCAAGGCGCTGAACCGCGCGCTCGGGCGCAGCGGCGCCGTCTGGAGCGGCAAGTACCACGCGCGTGCCCTGCGAACGCCGCGGGAGATGAGAAGCGCACTGCTCTACGTCCTCCAGAACTGGAAGAAGCACATCCGTGGCGCGACGGGAATCGACGGCCGGTCATCGGCGCCGTGGTTCGACGGCTGGAAGAGGATGCCCGCCGTTCCGACGGCCCCACGCCCGGTGGCGGAGCCGCGCACCTGGCTGGCGGCGAAGGGTTGGCGCGAACGCGGCGGCGGTCCGCTCGGGCCGGACGAAATGCCGGCCGCCGGGCGATCCGGTCCGCGGCGAGCCGGGCCTCACTGACCGCGCTGCCTCAGCCTTCCGGGCGCGGCGCCGTCGCCCCGGCGTCGCTCGCGACGCCGTTGCGGGCCAGCACGTCGCGCAGCGCGATGATCACCGGGTTGACCTCCTGGTTCCAGTCGGCGCCCTGGCGGTCGTAGGCCCGCTGCTCGGCCTCGACGGCCATGCGGTCCTCCGTGAACACCGCCTCGGTGAACCGCCGGATGAAGGGCCAGGCCAGGTCGAGGAGGGCCGAGATGCGCGGCCGCTCGATGCTCAGCGCGCCGACGCTGACGTGGCTGCGCTGCTCGCGATCGTAGGGGACGTAGGCGGACCACAGGTGGAACGAGGGACGCTCGGCGCCGCGGCGGCGCACCGTCAGGGTCTGGAACGGGTACTGGGTGCGGATGGTCATGATGTCGCCCCCGCCGGGCTGGCCTCCGGCGGCAGCGGCGCCCTCGGGGCGACCGCGGCCCTCGCGGCCGGCGAGCAGCATCAGACCGGCGCGCCGATCGGGCCGCCTGCCGCGGGCGCGCGCGAAGCGGTAGCGCACCTCGATCCAGTCCGGGCCGCTGTCGTAGTCGAGCAGCGTCGGTCTGATCGTCCCCATGATGCCGCGATGGAGGAACTGATGGTTCATGTCCATCAGGTTCTCGTGCATGAACGAATAGTGGCAGGCTACGCGGCGCCAGAAGCGCATCGTGCGATGGCGCGGCGACGCCACCAGCGGCAGCGCCGGCGGCGGGATCGCCGCCGCCTTGTCGCGATCGCCCGTGAACACGAAGATGTAGCCGTCGCGTTCGCTGCAGGGATAGGCGCGCACGCCCTGCGGCCGGCAGGCGCCCTTGGCCAGGTACGGCACGCCCGCCAGGCGCCCGTCGGCGTGATAGCTCCAGGCGTGGTAGGCGCACTTCAACAGCTCGCCGCTGACCACGCCCTTGTGCAGCGGGAATTGCCGGTGCGCGCAGCGGTCCTCCAGCGCGAACACGTCGCCGCGCTCGGTGCGCGCCAGCGCGATTGGCTCGCCCGCGAACATCGCCGCGTGCGTCTTCCCGGGCGCGAGATCGCTCGACCGGGCCAGCGGGTACCAGAAGTCCGGGTGAATCCCGATGCGCCGCAGGTCGGGCCGGTTCCCAGGACGCGTCGCCACCTCGATCTCGGTCCCCGTCGCCAAATTCAGCCACCCCGCGCTCGCTCGCGCCCTGGAGAAACTGGTCCCGGCGCGCACCGCCGTCAATCAGGGGGGCGGCGCGCTACCCGCGATCAAGGGGACGCTTCACGTCTCTTCCAGCCGCCGCAGCGCCGGCTCGGCTGTCAGCACGGCGGGCAGGGGGCCGAGGTCGTCGGGCGGCGTCCAGAAGCGCGCGTCCGGCCCCGGCGCGAAGTCGGGCGGCCGCAGGTCGCGCCGCTCGACGCTGACGGGCGCCCCGGCGCTCGCCACCGAAACGACGGTGTGGTGGCCGTCGACGGCGAGCGTGACGTCGCGGCTCCAGCTCTGGCCGTCGGGATCGAGATCCTCCCACTGGCCGCGCTCGAGCACCAACCAGCGCCCGTCGTCGGCGCCGAAGAACCACCAGGTGTCGCCGGTCCCGCCGGCGCCGCTGGCGACGACGATGCGGTCGGCGGCCAGCCGGTACTCCGTCACGGCGCGCTCGCGTTCGGCCTGCGCGCCCGCGGTCTCGATCGCCTCCGTCGCCAGGCGCTCGCGGTCCTTCCGCCGGCCCGCCAGCGTGAAGGCCGCGAACATCACGCACATGGCGAGGCCGAAGGCGAGCGGGACCGACGGCCATTTGACGATGGCGACGGCCAGCGCGACCGACGCCGCGCCGAAGCCGACGCCCAGGCCGGTCAGCTCGCCCCCGCGCGCCCGCCAGACGCCCGCGGCCGCGCCGCGCCGCAGATCCGTGCGCCGCGCGATCACCGCCCGCTCTGCGTCGGTGGGCGGGCGGACCGTCGTCGACATCGGCATGGCGGGGCGCTCAGTCTAGATCCATCGGATCCGCAACGGTCGCTTCACTCCGACGCGCCGTCCACCGGATCCTCCCAGAAGCAGTGGGTCGGCGGGAGCAGCGTCCTGTCGACGCAGCCGCACAGGGGCGTGACCTCCAGCGCGGGATCGCACGCTTCGATGGCGTCGGCCGGAACGCGCGCCTCCCAGAATCGGGTGCGGCCGAGGACCACCTCGCACAGCGGCGTCTCCGCGGTGGTGTCGGTGACGATCGACAGGCCTTCGATGTGAGCCAGGAAGGACGCGAAGCGCGCGATGCTGCCCGCGAGGACGCGGTGCGGTTCGTGGATGCGGTCCCATTCTTCGTAGTCGATCCCCGGGTATTCAAAGCGCGGATCGACGAAGGCCGTGTCCGTGTCCCGGAGGAAGCGCACCTTCTGTCCACGTTGCAATTTCATGGCGACGCCTCAGCGCACCGAGCGCGACGATCGCCCGCGCCCGGCGCCGCGGCGGATGCGCGTCGGATCGCGCGGCGGCTTGGCGCT
>DATBHU010000469.1:0-3215 GCA_036557265.1 Polyangia bacterium | reverse complement strand
TGGCCGACCTTCTGGAGCGCCGCGCGCAGCGCCTCGCTGGTCTTTGCCCGCTTGCGGCGGATCCCGCGATCCGCGCGGAAGGCCGCGTGTGAGATCTTCTCGAGCTCGGCGCTCGCATGTTCGAGCGCGTCGGCGGTCTGTTCGACGATGCTCTCCAGGATCCTGAGGAAGGCGTCGTGAGCGCTCGGCGGCGCGGTGCGCGCGAAGGCCACCGCGACCTCGTCGAACGCGGCGACGTGCCCGAAGCGCAGGGTCACCAGCTGCGACGGTGACAGCACGAACCCGACGCTGGTGACGGCCGCGCTGGCGGAGTCCATGCTCTCCAGCACCGGCGTCGACAGGTAAGACGTCGCGCCCTCGCGGAACACCCGGCTGGACGACTCGATCTCCTCGATCTCCCCTTCGGTCGGCAGCCGAAGCTTGGTCGCCTGCTCGACCTGCCGCCGCTCGTCATCGGTCGGATTCAGCAGATCGATCCAGACAGCGTCGGACAGCGCCCCGGCGGAACCTGGGATCACGAGCAGCATCGCCGCTCACGTCGATACCACGCCTGGCCCGCCTTCTGGCCCCGGATCGCCGCTTCGCGGCAACCCGCTGGACTAAGACCACGCTCCCGTCGCGGCGATCGCCGTCGCGCCCAGCGGCGTGGGGGCCTACAGCTTGAAGTGCTGCGCGACGAGCGGCGGCGGCGCTCCGTAAGCGCCGCGCCTCTACATGGGACCGCCGCCGTTCAGCGCGTACAGATCGTCGATGAGGACGTTGTTGCCGACCATCTTGTTGAAGAAGTCGTTGCCGGTCGCCACGTCCCACTTCACGTAGAAGACGGTCTTCTTGTCTGGCGTGATCTCGCGGATCACGCCGCCGGTGCCGTAGTTGGCCAGGTAGTTTCCGTTCGGCAGCAGGATGACCATCCCCTTGTACATCGCCCACTCCTGGCCGTCCGAATAGATCCACTTCTGCAGCAGCTTCTTGTTCGTGCGATCGATCGTCCACTCCTGGAACGAGTGCTTGCCGGCGACGGGCATGCTCGTCCCGCTGTCACCGTCGCCGTAGCCGGGCAGGTGCGACGACACCATCAGCGTGCCGCGCGACGAGATGTTGGCGAAGTGCTGGAACTCGAAGGTCCAGTTCGGCTGGTCGAAGGTGTAGCTCCCGGGCGCGGCGCCGTACGTCGCGATGAGATTTCCCGTCTTGCGGTCGATCTGGGCGACGGTGTTCTCGGTCGGGAACGACATGATGATCGAGTCGCTGGCCGGGTCCCAGTTCACCGTGTTCGAGTAACACTCGAAGTTCGAGCCCATCGCCTTCGGGCAGCTCCAGATGGTGCGGTTGGTCCCCGCCTTGGTCAGCTCGTGCAGCTCCCACTGGGGATCGGTGTCGTAGAGCAGGCTGCCGTCGGTGGTGACGTCGATGCAGTCGGACAGGTTGGGGACGGAGACCATCTGCGAGTACGTGCGGTCGAGCGTCATCTTGAGGACGCCGTGCGTGCCGCTGCCGCTGAAGGGCCGTTTCTCGATCCAGATGTATTGCCCGTCGCGCGCGATGCGCTGGAACGACGACGTCGCGTCGGAGGTCGCGTCCGCGTAGTACCAGACGATCCGGCCCTGGCGGTCCATGATGTAGAGCCAGAACACCGAGGTGTAGTAGCAGGAGGTGTTGTTGCAGCCGCCCGGCGAGTTCTCCACCGCGCCGAACATCCAGCGGTCCGGGCTCGCCAGCGTCGCGTCGTACATCGACACGGTCGGCTTCGGCATGCCGCTCGGGAGCGCGCCCGTCATGCCCTGGTAGTCCTTGGTCCGGCATTCGACGCCGGCGAGCTTGTTGACGATGCGGACGGTGACCGCGGTCGAGGCCGGCACGCCGAGCACGACGTCTTTGTGGGCGCCGGTCGCGCCCGCCGCGGGTCGCGACGTCATCAGCGAGCCGCCCGAGAACGTGAACTCGAGCCAGGTCTGGTCGGCGGCCTTCGCCTGCGTCCAGGTGACGTTGAGGATGGTCGTGGTCTGCGGGTGAACGGCGATGGTGACGCCCGAGACGTAGTCGTCGCACGTCGCGGCGCCGGCTGCGCCACCGGACGCGCCGGCGGCGCCGCCCGTCCCGCCCGCGCCGCCGCGTCCACCGTTCCCGCCGGTCGCGCCGCCGCGGCCCGCGCTCGCGCCGCCGGTCGCGCCGCCGCGGCCCGCGCTCGCGCCGCCGCTGCCCGCGCTCGCGCCGCCCGACGAGCCGGACGCGCCGCCACCACGTCCGGCGTCGCCCGCCGGCGCGCCGCTCGCGCCGCCGGCGCTCCCGCCCGTGCCCGTCGTACCGCCGACGCTCGTCGATGGCCCGCCGGTCCCGCCGCTGCCGGCGGAACCCGCGCCGCTGCCGCCCGTCGCCGCCGTTCCCGAATTTCCGCCGGCCGGCTGGTCGGTCTTGCCCGCGCACCCGGCCAGCGCGACCAGCGCCAACGCAAAGAGCTTCGCCATAGCCTTGGGCACGATGTCCTCGCTTTCGCCGAGCGGCGTCAGAGGCTCCACGATCCTGGCCCACACACGAATCCCGCTTCGCGGCCGGCCGCTCCCGTGATGTATGTCCATGGAACGACACATCTGTGGCGGTCCCACCGGCGCTGGAAGCGCTGGAAACGTTGGCGGTCGCGCGCGTCGAGCGACCGCCTCATCCGCTTTGCACTGTCACGCCCGCTGCGCAGCGCGCGCGCGATCGCGGCCGCGAACGACGCGGGGTTGGCGTTGGCCTGATTCGTGCCTATCCGATCCCGCCATGCTCAACAAAGGAACGACGTGGCCGCCCAGATCACCGGAGCAGGCCCGCGTGTTGTCCGCATCCAAAGCGCCCTCCACCACCGACCGCGCAGACCGCGCCCGTTCAGCGCCGGAGTCAGCAGCGAACGCGCCCGGCGAGAGCCGCCCCACCGAACCTCACTGGCAAGCGATCATCGATCGCGCGACCGACTGAGCTTCGGGCCTGCCTCGACGAGCTCCTGGTAGGCCCGTCCGATCTCGTCACGCACGGAATGCTTGCGGGCGCGCTTCGGCGCGCCCGCGGCGCCGGGCAGGTGCTGGTCGCGCAGCTCCTCCATCAAGCGCTGGCGCGCGCTCGGCCCGCCCGACTCCAGGACCTTGGCCGCGACGCTCAGCAGCGCGTTCGCGCGAAAATGATGTCGCCCCCAGGCGCCGAGCTCGGCCAGGACAGGCACCAGCGCGATGCCCATGTCG
>DATBHU010000468.1:0-4648 GCA_036557265.1 Polyangia bacterium | reverse complement strand
AAGCAGGTGCACGACCTGGTGTCGCGGCACGCGCAGCTGACCGGGTCGAAGCGCGCGCAGGAGATCCTCGCGTCGTGGAACCAGCTGGTGCCGTCGTTCGTGCGCGTGATGCCGAACGACTACCGCCGGGTGCTGGAGGCGCAGGCGAAGATGCGCGCCGCCGGCCTGTCGCAGGACGAGGCCGAGATGGCGGCGTTCGAACAGAACTCGAAGGACTCCGCCCGCCTCGGCGGCAAATAGAAGGTCGATAGGCAAGAGGAACGAAACGAACTTATGGGCAAGTTGACCGGCTTCATGGAGTACGAGCGGCTCGAGCCGCCGGGGCGCGATCCGAAGGCGCGCGTGCGCGACTGGCTGGAGTTCCACGACCACCTGCCGGAGACGACGCTGAAGGAGCAGGGCGCGCGCTGCATGGACTGCGGCGTCCCGTTCTGTCACACGGGGACGCTGCTGGCGGGCGGCGCCTCGGGCTGCCCGATCAACAACCTGATCCCGGAGTGGAACGACCTCGTCTACCGCGGGCAGTGGCGCGAGGCGCTGGCGCGCCTGCACAAGACCAACAACTTCCCCGAGTTCACCGGGCGGGCCTGCCCGGCGCCGTGCGAGGGGTCGTGCGTGCTCGGCATCAACGAGCCGGCGGTCACCATCAAGAGCATCGAGAACGCGATCATCGACAAGGGGTTCGCGGAGGGCTGGGTGGTCGCCGAGCCGCCCGAGAAGCGGACCGGCAAGAAGGTCGCGATCGTCGGGTCGGGGCCGGCGGGCCTGGCCTGCGCGCAGCAGCTGAACCGGGCCGGCCACACCGTCACGGTGTTCGAGCGCGACGACCGCATCGGCGGCCTGCTGATGTACGGCATCCCGCCCATGAAGCTGGAGAAGAACGTCGTCGACCGGCGCGTGAAGCTGATGGCGCAGGAAGGCATCAACTTCGTCACCGGCGCCTGGATCGGCAAGACGCACCCGACGGCGAAGCTGCAGGCGGAGTTCGACGCCATCGTCCTCGCCGGCGGCGCGACCGCGGCGCGCGATCTGCAGGTCGAGGGGCGGAACCTCGAGGGCGTTCACTTCGCCATGGAGTTCCTGCTCAAGAGCTGCAAGAGCCTGCTGGACAGCGACTTCGCCGACAAGCAGTTCATCGACGCCAAGGGGAAGAACGTCATCGTGATCGGCGGCGGTGACACCGGCACCGACTGCGTCGGCACGGCGCTGCGCCACGGCTGCAAGAGCCTGGTGCAGTTCGAGATCCTGCCGCGGCCGCCGGAGGAGCGCGCGGCCGACAACCCGTGGCCGCAGTGGCCGCGCGTCTACAAGCTGGACTACGGCCAGGAAGAGGCGGCGGCGCTGTTCGGCGGCGATCCGCGGCGCTACGTGACGGTCACGAAGCGGCTGGTCGGCGACGCGGGCGGCAGCCTGAAAGAGCTGCACACGGTCGAGGTCGAGTGGGTGAAGAACGGCGACGGCCGCTTCGGCATGAAGGAGAAGCCGGGCACGGAGAAGGTCTGGCCGGTCGAGCTGGCGCTGCTGGCGATGGGCTTCGTCGGTCCCGAGAAGGAGGGGCTGCTGGCCGATCTGGGCGTGGCGCTCGACGGGCGCGGCAACGTCGCCGTCGACGACGACAAGGCGACCAGCGTCAAGGGCGTGTTCGCGGCCGGCGACATGTCGCGCGGCCAGTCCCTGATCGTCTGGGCGATCCAGGAGGGGCGCGCCGCCGCGCGCGGCGTCGACCGCTACCTGATGGGCGAGTCGCTGCTCCCCTGACTCCCTCCCGCTTTGCCGGAGAGGGTGAGGGCCCCTCTCCCTAACCCTCTCCCCGCTTCGCGGGGCGAGGGGACCGGATCGGATCTCCCTACTTCTTGGGGCGAGCGGACCGGATCTGAACGTCAACCGTTCCGCGGCGACCGACGCGAGCTGGCCTGCGGCCCCGTACAAGCAGCTGGAGACGGACGACGCCGCCGCCGACGACGGCGCCTTCGGAACGTCGTCGTTCGCGACGATGCCGGTCGTGCGCGGCGACGGCCTCGGCACCGTCTTCGCCGTCTGGCGCAAGCGGATCGGGCTCGCCCGCTGGGATCTCTACGCCAGTCGGTTCGCGGCGGGCGTGTGGAGCCCGCAGAAGATCGAGACGATCGATCTCATCAACAACAACACCGCCAGCGTCTTCAACCCAGCCCTCGGCGTGAACGGCTCGGGCCTGGCCGTGGCCACCTGGTACTACACCAACGCGATGGTCCCCGACGTCTACGCCAACGTCTTCCACTGAAACTTGGCCGGCTGCCACGCCGCCTCTAGAGTGGGGTGAGTCGTGAGCTGGAGCGTCTACCTCGCGCGCTGCGCGGACCAATCGCTCTACTGCGGCATCGCCGTCGACGTCGGCGCGCGCATCGCCGCGCACGACGCGGGTCGCGGCGCCCGCTACACGCGCGGCCGCGGCCCGCTCACGCTGATCGCCGTGCGCCGCTGCCGCGAGAAGGGCATCGCGCTCTCGATCGAGCACGCCATCAAGCAGCTGCCGCGCGCCGAGAAGCTGGCGCTCGCCGCTGCGCCCGATCGGCTGGCCACCTTCGCGCGCGCCGTCCGCCGCAGGCGACCGCGCGCGCCGGGCGCCCGGCCGACCTAGCCGAACAGAGCCTTGCGCCGCGCCAGGCTCTCGGGCGGCCACAGCTTCTTCGAATCGTAGTAGGCCTCGAACGCGGGGATGTCGGGCGGCAGCGTCACCCACGGCTGCTTCGTCCGCGTGTAGATGTGCACCGTCGGCGCGAGCGCGCGCGGATCGTCCAGCGTCCCGACGCGCACGAAGCGCAGCTTGTCCGTCCCGCCGTACTCGCTCCAGATCGCCGTGCCGCAGGCCGGGCAGCGGTAGACGCCGTGCGGGCGGCCGCTGTCGGTCGGCATCTCGAACCGCGCCGGCGCGCCGGACGCGACCTCGACGCGGGCCGCCTCGATGAGCGCGTTGAGCACGAAGGCGCTGCCCGTCTGCCGCTGGCAGTCGAGGCAGTGGCAGCAGTGCACGAACATGGGTGGGCCGCTCATCCGGTAGCGAACCGCGCCGCACGCGCAGCCGCCTTCGAGGACCTCGCTCATCGCTTCCTCTCCTTGCGCCGCGAGCTTGCCACACGCGCGCCGCCCCGCTTCCAATCCTCGACGGTCAGCGCCCAGCGCTCGTGATCGCGCCAGCGCCCGGCGATCCGCAGGTAGCGCGGCGAGAACCCCTCCCGGCGGAAGCCGAGACCGCGCACCAGCGCGCGCGAGCGCCGGTTCCGCGGCTGCACGTTGGCCTCCAGGCGGTGAAGCCCGTGCGCGCGAAACGCCTCCTCGATGACCAGAGCCAGCCCCGCGCGCATGTGGCCCCGGCCCGCGTGCGGCGCCAGCGCGTAGAACCCGAGGTAGGCGGACTGGAACAGCCCGCGCACGATCTCGTTCACGTTGATCACGCCCGCCAGCTCACCGTCGGCCAGACAGACGAAATAGCCGTGGTGCGTGGGGCGGCGGATGCGCGCCAGGTAGGCGCGGTACTGCGCGCGCGTGGCGGGCGGCGCCACCAGCGCGCCGTGCAGCGCGCGGCTCCGGCGCACCGCCGCGAGGAACGCCTCCGCGCGGCCCAGACGCGGCGTTTCGAGATGGACCGTTGCCTCGCGCACGCGCCTCTTCGCCTGAGGGTACGCGGGCTCGTGCGCACAGCAAGAAACGGCTCGGCGCACCGGCAAATTACTGCCTGGGCCCTAGGTCCGGTCGCCGGCGAGGACGGATTCGTGAACGTGCTGTCCGTCGGGTCGGGCTCGGTGATCAACCGGTTCCAGGTCACCACGAGCGGCTTCGCCGAGGCGATCACCGCCGGTCCGGACGGCAACATGTGGACCGTCGTGCGGTCCGGCACCGGTACCCAGATCGCGCGCATCACCCCGAGCGGCACCGTCACCTTGTTCTCGACCGGGGACACGAACACGTCGCTGCTCGCGCGCATCGCGACCGCCGACGTCGGTGACGCGACGGTCACCGTCACGGGGACCGGGGGCGGTCTGACCCGCACCACCACGATCGCGCTGACCGTCCCGCCGGTCCAGGGCGACACGGCGAGCAGCACGGTGTCGATCGTCGCTTCCGGCGGCTTCGCCGGCGTGGTCAGCTTCGGGGCGAGCGGGCTTCCCGACGGGGTGACCGCGTCGTTCAGCCCCGCGGCCACGGCGGGACCGGACACGCTGCTCACCTTGACCGTGTCCGCGACCGCCGCTGTCGGCCGCGCGACGGTGACGGTCACCGGGACCAGCGGCGCGCTGGTGCGAACCGTCGACATCGCCCTGGTCGTCAATCCGGCTTTCTGATGCCGGCTTTCTGATGCCGGCTCTCTGAAACAACCGGATTGCCGGTAACCCGACGCTCGTTTTTTTGACGTGGCCCGCCCGGGCGACAGAATGAGGCGACGATGGACATCCCGGGCCTCTCTCAACACCAGCGCGTGACGGGCAGGATCGCCGGGCCGTCGCTGCCGAAGCGCCCGGCGGCGTTCGATCTCAAGGGGACGATGGCGCCGCTCACCGTCCTGCGGCTGCGCAGCTCGGACATCCAGCTGGTCGATCGCCAGCTGCGCGTGCGGATCTCCCAGCTGCCCCACATGTTCCTGAACGCGCCGGTGCTGATCGATCTGGGCGCG
>DATBHU010000467.1:0-15192 GCA_036557265.1 Polyangia bacterium | reverse complement strand
CTGCAGCGGGACGGCTTGCAGCGACTTCGCCCAGATCGGCACCACGCTGATGACCAGCTACGCCGACACCGGGCTGGCCGCCGGCACCGCGTTCAGCTACCGGGTCAGGGCCGCCGACGCCGCCGGCAACCGCGGGCCGTACTCGAACGCCGCCTCCGCGACGACCAGCACGTCCGCCGACACGCAGCCGCCGACCGCGCCCACCACCTTGACGGCCACGACCGTCTCGGCGGCGGCGATCGACCTGGCCTGGGGCGCCGCCACCGACGACGTCGGCGTCGCCGGCTACGTCGTCGAACGCTGCAGCGGCGCCGGGTGCAGCGACTTCGCCCAGATCGGCACCCCGACCACGACCAGCTTCGCCGACGGCGGGCTGCCCGCCAGCACCACCTTCAGCTACCGCGTCAGGGCCGTCGACGCGGCCGGCAACCACAGCCTCTACTCGAACACCGCCGCCGCGACGACCAGCGCGGCCGTCGACACGCAGCCGCCGACCGCGCCCGCCAGCCTGACGGCCACGGCCGCCGCGGCGACGCAGATCAACCTGGCCTGGGTCGCCGCCACCGACGACGTGGCCGTCGCGAGCTACGCCGTCGAGCGCTGCAGCGGCGCGGGGTGCAGCGACTTCGCCCCGATCGGCACCGCCACCACGACCAGCTTCGCCGACGGCGGGCTGCCCGCCAGCACCACCTTCAGCTACCGCGTCAGGGCCGCCGACGCGGCCGGCAACCGGGGACCGTACTCGAACACCGCCTCGGCGATGACCAGCGCGCCCGTCGACACCGAGCCGCCGACGGCGCCCACCAGCCTGACGGCCACGGCCGCTTCGACGACGCAGATCAACCTGGCCTGGGTCGCCGCCACCGACGACGTGGGCGTCGCCAGCTACATCGTCGAGCGCTGCAGCGGCCTCGGCTGCAGCGACTTCGCCCAGATCGGCACCGCCATCATGACCAGCTACGCCGACGCCGGCGTCGCCGACGGCACCACCTTCAGCTACCGGGTGCGGGCCGCCGACGCGGCCGGCAACCAGAGCCCCGACTCGAACACCGCGGTGGCGACCACGCCGGCGATCGACAGGCAGCCACCGACGGCGCCGGCGAGCCTGACCGCCACCGCGACCTCCTCCAGCCAGATCAGCCTCGGCTGGACCGCCGCCAGCGACGACGTCGGCGTGACGGAGTATCTGATCGAGCGCTGCGCCGGCGCCGGCTGCAGCGACTTCGCGCAGGTCGGAACCTCGACCGCGACGTCGTTCGGCGACAGCGGCCTCACCGGCTCCACCGCCTACGGCTACCGGGTGCGCGCCACCGACGCCGCGGGCCACCTGGGCGCGTACTCGAACGTCGCGACCGCCACCACCACGGCGACGCCGCCGCCCCCCGACACCACGCCGCCCAGCGCGCCCGCGTCGCTGGCGGCGACCGCGGCGTCGTACAGCCAGATCAACCTGACCTGGACCGCCGCCACCGACAACGTCGGCGTGACCGGCTACCAGATCGAGCGCTGCCAGGGCGCGGGCTGCAGCGACTTCGCGCAGGTCGCCACCACCAGCGGGACGTCGTTCAACGACGTGGTCGCGGCGTCGACGAGCTACAGCTACCGCGTGCGCGCCACCGACGCGGCGGCGAACCTGGGACCGTACTCGAACACCGCCGCGGCGGTCACCCCCGCGCCTCCCGACGTCGATCCGCCCAGCGCGCCGGCGGGGCTGGCGGCCGCGCTGGCGGGCTCCGACCAGATCGATCTGACGTGGACCGCCGCGACCGACAACGTGGGCGTCGCCGGCTACATGATCGAGCGCTGCGCCGGCGCCGGCTGCAGCAACTTCGCCCAGATCGCCACCAGCGCCGCGCCGGCCACCTCCGACGCCGGGCTGGCGCGAGCGACCAGCTACAGCTACCGCGTGCGCGCCGCCGACGCCGCCGGCAACGCCGGCGCGTACTCGAACGTCGCCACCGCCGCCACGGCGACGGGCGACATCGACGCGCCCACCGCGCCGTCGAGCCTGGTCGCCACCGTCCTCGCGTCGGGCCAGATCAACCTGACGTGGACGGCGGCGACCGACGACACGGGCGTGACCGGCTACCTGATCGAGCGCTGCGCCGGCGCCGGCTGCAGCGACTTCGCCCAGATCGCCACGGCGACCAACCTCGCCGCCGCCGACACCGGCGTCGCCCCGGCGACGTCTTACAGCTACCGCGTCCGCGCCACCGACGCCGCCGCCAACCTGGGGCCGTACTCGAACGTCGCGGACGCGCAGACGCCGCCCCTGGACACGCAGCCGCCGACCGCGCCGTTCGCGCTCAGCGCGATCCCCCTGACCAACGCGCAGATGAACCTGAGCTGGCCGGCGGCGACCGACGACGTCGCGGTCACCGGCTACCACGTCGAGCGCTGCGCGGGCGACAGCTGCGCGACCTTCGCCGAGATCGGAACGACGACCGACACGACCTTCGCCGACGGCGGGCTCGCGCACGGGATCCCCTACAGCTACCGGGTGCGCGCCAACGACGCCGCCGGCAATCTCGGGCCTTACTCGCCGATCGCCACCGGCGCCACCCCGGTCGACACCTCGCCGCTGCTGTTCGTGCAGGGCAACTACCAGGTGCCGCAGGCGCCGCCGCAGAGCGTGACCGTGCCCTTCCTGGCGCCACAGGCGGCGGGCGACCTGAACGTGGTCATCGTCGGCTGGATCGACGGCACCTCGCTGGTCGACTCCGTCACCGACACGGCGGGCAACGTCTATCAGCTGGCGATCGGACCGACGGTGTTCACGGGCGTGCTCTCGCAATCGATCTACTACGCCGCCAACATCAAGGCCTCGATCACCAACAGCGTGACCGTCACGTTCAACCAGGCCGCGACGTACCCCGACGTCCGCATCCTGCAGTACCACGGCCTCGATGCGAACGACCCGCTCGACGGGGTGGCCGGCGGCAGCGGATCCAGCGACACGTCGATCACGCCCATGGTCACCACGACCAGCGCGATGGACCTCCTCGTCACCGGCAACGACGTGGAGACCGGCGTGACCGCCGCCGGCCTCGATCTGACCCTGCGGATGATCACCGATCCGAACGGCGACCTCGTCGCGGATCGGGTCGTCACCGCGGCCGGTTCGTACGACGCCAGCGCGTCGCTCCTGTCCGCGGGCTCCTGGGTGATGCAGGTGGCCGCCTTCCGGGCCGCGACCACCCCGCCCCCGGCCAATGACAACACGCCGCCGACGGTCGCCCTCACCGCGCCCGCGGCCGGTGCCGTCCTGAGCGGCAAGGTCACGGTCGCGATCGACGCGAGCGATCCGGCGGGCGTCGCCGGCGTTCAGCTGCTGGTCGACGGCAGCCCGGTGGGGGCGCCCGCCACCACCGCGCCCTACCAGCTGACGCTGGACACGACGCCCTACGCGGCCGGCAATCACACGCTCGCCGCGCGGGCTTCGGACAGCGGCGGCAACCTCGCCACGTCCGCCGCCATCGCGGTCACCGTCGTCACCCCGAGCGCCGACGTGATCGGCGCCTTCTCGGGGCTGCAGACCATGCCGCTCGTCTCCGTGAACGCCGCCCTGCTGCCCAACGGAAACGTGTTCATGTACGACGGACAGCCGGCGTTCGCGGCGGTGAACGCCAAGGTCTGGAATCCGACGACCAACGTCTATACGGCCGTGCCGGCGTCGTACGACATCTTCTGCAGCGGCATCGAACAGATGGCCGACGGCCGCATCATGGTGCTGGGCGGCCACAACGGCGCGGCGCACCTGGGCCTGCAGAACATCAGCGTGTTCGACCCCGCCGACAACACCTGGGACCTCGAGCCCGACATGCTCAACCCGCGCTGGTATCCGACGGGGGTCCAGCTGCGCGACGGCACGCTGCTGGTGATCGGCGGCGAGAGCACGTGCAACGGCTGCAACGTCGCCCAGTCCGAGACCTACGACCCCGCCACCGATCTGTGGACGGCGATCCCCGCGCTGATGGCACCGCCCTACTATCCGCACGCCTTCGAGCTCTCGGACGGCCGGATCTTCGTCTCCTCCTGCGGCCGCTTTCCCATGGTCAGCCAGGTGCTGGACCGGACCACCAACACGTGGAGCGCCGCGGGCGGCCCCATGGTCACCGGCGGCAGCGCCGCCGAGTACCTGCCCGACAAGTTCATCAAGACGGCGAGCTCGGCCGATCCCGACCTGCCCGTCTCGCCGTCGACGGCGGCGACGTACGTGATCGACATGGCGCAGGCCTCACCGACCTGGCGCCAGGTCGAGTCGATGAGCTTCGCGCGCGCCTACCAGAACCTCACCTTGCTGCCCGACGGGTCGCTGCTGGTGTCGGGCGGCGGCCCGGACAGCGCCTCCACGCGCGTCGCGAACGCGATCCGGCCCGCCGAGATCTGGTCGCCGGACACCGAGACCTGGCACACCGTCGCCTCGATGAACGCGCCGCGCCTCTATCACTCGATCGCGCTGCTGATGCCCGACGGGCGCGTCTGGATCTCGGGCGGCGGCCGCGCCGAGGATCTCGTGGCGGGCAGCGACCAGCTCAACAACGAGTTCTACTCGCCGCCCTACCTGTACAAGGGCGCGCGCCCCACGATCACGTCGGCACCGGCGGCGCTGCAGCACGGTCAGGCGTTCACCGTGCAGACCCCCGACGCCGCGCGCATCGCGAAGGTGTCGCTGCTGCGCTTCGGCGCGGTGACGCACGCCTTCAACACCGGGCAGCGGTACTGGCCGCTCGCGTTCAGCGCCGGGTCCGGCGCGCTCACCGTGACGGCGCCCGCCGGCAACCTCGCCGCCCCCGGCAGCTACATGCTGTTCATCATCGACACGAACGGCGTGCCTTCGGTCGCGGCCATCACGCACCTGTGAGCCGCTTCGGAAAGCGCGCCGTGAAGGTCGTCCCGTGCTGCGCGTCGGAGGTGACGCCGATCTTTCCGCCGTGGGCCTTCACCACCTCGTAGACGATGTGAAGGCCGAGGCCGAGGCCCACGCCGTGCGCGCCGGCCGGCCCCTTCTGAAACGGATCGAAGAGCGTCGGCAGGTAGACCGCGGCGATGACCGGGCCCTGATTCGTGACGGACAGGACGGCCTGGGCGTCTTCGTCGCGCAGCTCGACGTCGACGGGGGTCTCGTGCGCGCCGTACTGGAGCGCGTTGGTGACGAGGTTCGTCACCACCTGGTGGATGCGATCGGCGTCCCAGGATCCGTCGACGGCGTGGTCGGGGAGCGCGAGGTTGACCCGCCCCGGGTGGCTGACGCCGAGCTCGTCGGCCGCTTCCTGCACGGGGACGCGCAGATCGATCGGGCGGCGGTCCACCGGCAAGCCGCCCATGGCCGCGATGCGCGTGAAATCGAGCAGCTCCGACACCATGCGCGCCATCCGGTCGACGGAGCGCTTCACGCGCAGGGCCGATGAGCGCGCCCAGGGCGGCGCCGACTCGCGCTTGAGCACCGACTGGGCGGCCAGCGAGATGGTCCCGAGCGGCGACCGCAGGTCGTGGCTGACGATGCCCATCAGCCGCTCGCGGAACTCGACGGCGCGCCTCAGCTCCTCCTCCAGCTTGCGCGACTCCGTGACGTCCACGAACACCACCACCGCGCCCGAGACGCCGTCGCCACCGACGGGGGCGGCGCTGACGATCAGGTGATGGTCGTGGCCGTTCGCGTCCGTGATGAGGCGCTCGTGCGGCGGCACGTCCTCGCCCCGCAGCGCGTTCAGGACGACCGACTGCTGGGGCTCACCCTCCGGCGTCCGCAGCGCGAAGCGCCGCCCAAGCTCCTCCAGCGGCATCCGGAACGTCTCCTTCGAGACCCCGAAGATGCGCGCCGCGCCGTCGCTGACGAGGGTGATGCCCCCTTCCGCCGACGCGACCAGCACGCCCTCCTTGATGTTGCCGATCACGGCCTCCAGGAACACCCGCGACGATCTCTCCCGGGCCATCAGATCGGCCTGCACGATGATGCCGGTGGCCCGTTCGGCCACGCTGCGAAACAGGAGCTTGTCCTCGTCGGCAAACTCGTGCGCCGTCAGCGACGCCATGTGCGCCACCCCGATCAGCTCGGCGCCCCGGATCATCGGGACGCCGTACATCGCCTTGATGTTCTTCTGCCGGATGAACTCGCTGCGGATGATGGGCGCGATGTGCGCCGCGGACAGAAACATGGGCTGCATCGTCGCCGCGATCGTCCCCGCGAAGCCTTCTCCGATCTGCAACGAGAACGACCGATCGCGCTCCGCCATCACGCCGAGCGCCTCCTTGACCTTGAGGGCGTCGCCGTGCCGCAGCAGCACGGTGACGGCGTCGACGGAAGGGACCGTCTGCATCACGACCGACAGCAGGCGGTGCAGGATCGCGTCGATCTCGCCCGGCGCCGTCACCACGTTCGCCACTTCGTCCAGCGCCTCGAGCGTCCGGTGCCGCACGCGCACGTAGTAGTCGACGGACTCCGACAGGCTGTCGTCGATCGCGGTGCCCACCACGTCGAAGCCGCCGATCACCAGGTGGGGGGCGCGCTCGGCCACCAGGGTGAAGATCACCCGTCGCAGCAGCGCGTACTCCTGCGTGATGTCGGGAAGATCGAAGCCGGTGTCGAGCCGGTGGAACGCGTGCTGCTGGGACTCCTTCATCGGAAACGAGGAGTCGCGCCCCTCGCTGGCGGCCTCGACGGCCGAGGCGAGGCGATCGAGCAGACGGGGGAGGTGGTCCAGCAGCTGCTCGTCGGTCAGCGTCCGGGCCCTGTTGTTCTGGCGGCAGAGGATCGCCCACCGCTCGAGGATCTCCGCGCGATGGGCCCGCAGCGTGCCCGAGAGGTCCTTGGCCTGCCGCCTCCGATCAGCTTCGGTGCTGGCGTCCATGGTGAAACCTTAAGGCGCCTTACGCAGCGAGGGCACTCGCGCGCACGCGGGACGAGGGCTCAGCCGTGGGTACCGCGGGCCGTCGAAGGCGCCGCGGATGAGCCTCGGTAGGACATCGACGCGGTCGACGCTATCCTCCGGAACCGACCGTGAAACCCCGGCCATCTCCGCGATCTCCGCGATCTCTTCATCCGACGGTGGTCGCGCTGGCCGTCGTGTCGCTGCTGCACGATCTGGCGGGCGACATGGTCACGCCGCTGCTGCCCGCGTTGCTGGCGACGATGGGCAGCGGCCCGGCCGCGCTCGGCCTCGTGGAGGGCGTCGCGGACGCGACGGGCAGCCTGCTCAAGCTCGTGTCCGGCACCGTCGCGGATCGGATCGGGCACCTGAAGGCGCTCACCGTGCTCGGCTACGGCGTCGCCAACGTGCTGCGGCCGCTGCTCGCCTTCTCGGGCGCCTGGTGGCAGGTGCTGGCGATCCGCTTCGGCGACCGCGTCGGCAAAGGCATCCGGGGCAGCCCGCGCGACGCGCTGGTCGCCTCGGTGACCAGCAAGGAGACGCGCGGCTACGCGTTCGGCTTCCATCACGCGCTCGAGAGCCTGGGCGCGGTGTTCGGCACGCTGCTCGGCTACGTCCTGCTCTCCGGCGGCCTCTCCGTCCGCCAGGTGATCATCTGGTCCGCCGCGCCCGGCGTGCTGACGATGCTCGTCGTGGCGCTCGCCGTCAAAGCCCGGGCGGCGGCGCCCCCGCCCGGCGTGGTCAAGCTCGGGATCCCGCCCGTCGCGGGCTTCCGGCGGCTGCTCGCCGCCGTCGTCGCGTTCACGCTCGGCAACTCGTCCGACGCGTTCCTGCTCTGGCGCGCGCACGAGGTCGGCGTCTCCGTGGCGGTCACGCCCCTGCTGTGGGCCTTGCTGCACGTGAGCCGCTCGGCGACCGCGACCTGGGGCGGGCGGCTCAGCGATCGGCGCGGGCGGCCGTTCGCGATGACGGCGGGCTGGCTCGTCTACGCGGCGACCTATGCCGGCTTCGCCCTCTGTCGCGAAAACTGGCAGGTCTGGCTGCTGTTCACGATCTACGGCGCCTATTACGGCCTGACGGAGGGCGCGCAGAAGGCGATGGTCGTCGACATCGTGCCGAAGGAGTGGCAGGGCCGCGCGCTGGGCGCCTTCCAGATGGCGGTCGGCCTGGCCGCGCTGCCCGCCAGCGCGCTGTTCGGCCTCCTCTATCGCCGCTGGGGCGCGCCCGCGGCGTTCGCGACCGGCTCGGTGCTCGCGCTCGCGGCCATCATCATCTTGCCGCGCGTCTCCGCGGCGGACGGGCTCACTGATCGATGAGGTCGCAGCGGCCGCCCGTGTCGACGCCGGTCTCGTCGTAGTCCATGCGCCCGTCGGCGCAGTAGTTGCCGTTGAAGTGCCGGCCCCGCATCCAGTGCGCGGACAGGATGTGAGAATAGAACGCGTCGCGGTCGGCGCAGGTGGCCGCGCCGCACGTGCTGGCGTCCGGATCGGTGGTGCAGTCGTCCGGGAACGGGAACCAGCTGCTCGGATCGGGGGCTCCCTTGCCGCAGCCCGGGTAGCTGCCCGTCGCGACGCCCGCGAAGCCGGTCACGTCGCGCAGCCCGAAATAGAACTGCGCCAGCCAGTGGTAGATGAACGAGCTGGGGCGGCCGCACGCGTCGCTGAGCGCGATCCAGGTGAACGTGCTGCCCCCGAACGGTCCGCGGTCGAGCCAGTTGGTGCCGGCGCACGGGCTCTTCTGCAGGAGGATCCCGCTGTCGGGGTCGTGATAGCCGGTGATGGCGAAGACGAAGTCCGTGTCGCGGTTGACGTCGGCCAGGCCGGCCGCCTCCAGCGCGGGCGGCTGGAGGAACGGCCCCGTCGAGAAGGTGACGAACGACGCCTCGAGCGGCGCGAGATCGTGCGGGCGGACGTCGAGGTTGATGTCGCCGCCCGTCAGCTGGAAGACGCGCGTGCGCAGCCCGGCGATCAGATCGTTGGCGGCGGCGACCTCCGTGTCGTCGAGCGCGACGCGGAAGCATTGCGACTGCGCCGCGGTCGCGACGCGCGCGTCGCTCGGCGCCAGCAGCTCGATGGTGGCGGGGTCGAACGCCATGCCCTTGCCGGTGGCGTCGGCGACCATGTAGCACTGGCTGGTGTCGGCCAGCCGGCACGGGTTGCCGACGGCGCAGGTCGAGAGCGAGCGCACCATCAGCACGTCCAGGCGCAGGTTCGAGCCGGGCGGCATGGTCGGATCGACGCGCTCGAGCACCTTGCCCGAGGTCCCGCCGCAGCCCGAGCCGGCGGCGACCGCGCCCGCCTGCCGGCTCGTTGCCGCACGCGGCGAGGGACAGGACCAGTGACAGATTTAGGGCGAGCGCGCCCGCATTCGTCGCGTTTGATGCCATGCCCTGGAAGAGACCGGCACCTGGCTCCCGGGCTCACACAATCTGCGCCGATGCCCGACCTGTCGCCCAGCACCGTACTTCCTGAACGCTAAGTGCCCGTCATTACACGGGTCGATAGGCCAGGTCGGCGCGCGTGACCGCCGGATAGACGAGCCACCGAGGTGAGCGCGGCCGCGCGGTCTCTGCGCCTCGGCTTGCACCATCCACGGACCGACCCAGGATCTGATCGGAGCTTCGCGACGGCTCAGGCTTCGCGAGCGAGAGCGAAAGCGAAAGCGAAAGCGAGCGAGAGCGAAAGTCGACGGCTGCCGCGCGCCGGAGGAGGACTCATGCAGTCCGAACAAGGGCCCAGGCACTGGTCGTTCGTATCGCGGCTGTCGTCCGTGTTGATGCTCGGCACCTCGCTCGCCGCCGGCGGCGCGATGGCCGCGCCCGGCCCTCATGGAGGCGGTGGAGCGGCCGCGCCCGCCGCGCCGCACGGGGGCGGCGGAGCCGCGCCGGCCGCGCCGCGCGGAGGCAGCGGAATGGCCGCGCCGGCGGGACACGCCGCGCCTCGCGGCGTCAGCGGGATCGGCTCGCCGGCGGCGCCGCGCGGTTGGTCCGGCGCCCCCCCGCCGCGCGCGGCGGCGCCCGCGCCCAGAGCGGCGCCGAGCATGCCGGCCCCCAGAGCGACGCCGAGCATGCCGGCCCCCAGAGCGGCGCCGCCGCCGCGATCCGTCGCGCCGGTGGTGCAGGGCCGACCGGCGCCCGTGGCGCCGGGTCCCCGCATCACGAACGTCCCGCCGCGCACCCGGAGCGGGCGGCCCGCCGACTTCAACAACAGCCCGCGCATGCGACCGAACGTCAGCAACAACGCCGCCCGGGCTTCCTTCAACGCCAACCGGTACGCCAATTTTCACCGCCACGACGTCAACATGCGCCGCAACACCTTCGTGCGCACGGCGCCGCGGCCTTACGTCCGCGCGCCATTCGTCTACGGCGGACACCGCTACTACGCGTACCACCCGTACCGCTATCACCGGTACGTGCCGTTCGGCTTCAGCGCCGGATTCTTCCCCTTCGGTGCGTTCGTGGGCGCGCTCGCGGCGAGCGCAATCCTCGTCCCCTGGGCCGACTACGACTACTACTACAACGCGGGCGTCTGGTACCTGCCCGCCGAGGGCGGCTACACCGTCGTCACGGCGCCGGTCGGCGCGCGCGTCACCTCGCTGCCGCCGGGCGCGACGCTGATCGACCCGGCGACCGGCACGTACTACTACGGCGGCACGTACTACCAGAGGACCAGCGGCGGCTACGTCGTCGTCGCGCCGCAGGCGGGCACCGTCGTCGAGTCCCTGCCCGAAGGCGGCGAGGAGGTGACCATCGGCGGCCAGACGTACGTCAGGATCGGCGACACGTACTACCAGCCGATCCAGATCGACGGCCGGAACATGTACGAGGTCGTCGAGGTCAGGTAGCGAGCGGGGGCGCGCCGCCCTCAGAGACCCTTCAGAAAGGTCCCGAGGATCAGCAGCGCCCACGCGCCGACGATCAGCAAGCCGGCGTAGTGTCCGATGAACGGCAAGTGGATGACGCGGTAGTGCTGGAGGACGCCGACGCCGCCGGCGATGAGCGCGATCCACCAGGTCACGTGTCTGGGCGCGGACAGCTTCATGTTTCGCTCCTCCGTTGCACTGTCTCGATCTTACGAGCGTGAACGCGGTTCGATGCAGATCTCCGGGTGGGCGCCCGGCCGCCTACATCGGCCACGCGGGTGCGCCACGGCGAAGAAACAGCGCGTGACAGTGCGCTCCGTCGGTGGTTGCATAGAACGATGCCCGAGTTGAAGACACGATCGACGTTGCGCCTCTGCGTATCGCTGACTGCGATCTGCCTCGCCTCGCCCGCGCTGGCCCAGCACGGCTGGCACGGCGGCGGCGACCACGGCGGGGGACATCCGCAGGCTCAGCCTCAGCCGCAACAGCGCGGCGGTGGCTGGCGTGGGCCGCAGGCGCCGCAGCAGCCACCACCTCCCCAGCGCGGCCCCGGCCCCGGCTGGCACGGCGCCCCGCCGCCACCTCCCCCGCGCGGGCCCGCTCCCGGCTGGCACGCAGCGGCGCCGCCCCCTCCGCCGCCGCGCGGCGGTGGCTGGCGCGGCGGCGGACCGGCGCCCGGGCGCCCGATGTACGCGCCGCCCCCGCGCGCGCCGCGCGAGGCGCGCGGCTGGCATGAAGGCGGCGGCTGGCAGCGCCAGGGCGGCTGGGGCCGCCACGATCGCTGGGAGGAGCACCGCGCGCACGACTGGCACGGCGAGCACCGCGGCTGGGGCCAGCGCGGCGGTTACGGCGGCTACTACATTCCGCGCGGCCGCTTCGAGCGGCGCTTCGGACCGGAGCATTCGTTCCGCATCTACCGCCAGCCGGTCATCTATCAGGGGTACCCGCGCTTCACGTACGGCGGCTCGTCGTTCCTGATCGTCGATCCGTACCCGGAGACCTGGCCCGTGGATTGGTACGCCCGCTCCGACGTCTATGTCGGCTACGACGACGGCTACTACCTCTACAACCGCAGCGATCCGAGCGTCGCGCTGGCGATCACCGTCATGCCCTGACCCGAGCGTCGTCCCCTCACTGCGGCAGCCTGGTCGGCCGGGCGCGCTTCTTGCGGCCGGCCAGGCGGAGCGCGAGGCGGGCGAAGATCTGCAGATCGATCGGCTTCGTCAGGAAGGCGTCGATGCCGTCCGGCCTGTTCGCGTCGGAGATCTCGATGGCGCTGATCGCGATGACCGGAATCTCGCGGAGGACCTGGTTCCTTCCGCGGCGATCGCAGAAGGCCCAGCCGTCCATGACCGGCATCATCAGGTCGAGCAGGATGAACGCCGGCGCCGAACCGAGCGCGGCGAGGATCTCCAGCGCTTCCAGCCCGTGCCGGGCGCCGACGGTCGCGAAGCCCGCGTCGTCGAGAAGGTCACAGAGGGCCTCGCGGATCGCGTCATCGTCGTCGACCACCAGCACCGGCGGCCGTTGCCGTTCCTTCGGCGAGCCCGCGCGCTCCGGAACGGGTGGCTGCGATCCGGTCACCGCCCGTCGACCTCCGACCCATCGAGCGGAAACACACGGGACTCCCCGCCGCGCCGGCGCCCCTTCGATCCCCTCTCCCTGACGAACGCGCCCCCTTCACCACCCACGATCGACCTCGCGCGCTCACCACCACTCACGACGGACCCCTTCCCCCCCTGGAGTCCCACCGAGAGTCCCGTGTGTTCCGTTCCTCGTTGCATCTGCATCACCGGGCAACTTCAAGCGACGTGCCACGGGTGAACCCCCGAAAAGACCGCGCTCGCTCTCCGGAGGAGGTCCGACCCGTTACATCGTCGAGGCGGGGCGGTTACGAGGCGTTCCCCTCGACGACGGCGGCGCGCGCGGGCAGCAGCCGGCGCACGCTCTCGAGGACGACTTCCGGATCGGGCTTGAACGCGATCGGCAGGTCGAGCCGCACGTGCAACATCGGATCGTTGGCGCCGGTGACGACCAGCACCGGCAGCCGCGCCCAGTGCGCCGACTTGCGCAACCTGCGCAGCACGTCGAGCCCGCTCAGCTTTGGCATCATGAGATCCAGCACGAGCAGGTCGGGCGATCGACTCCGCGCCTTCGCCGCGTGGTCGAGCACCGCCAGCGCCTCTTCACCGGACGGGACGTCGATGACGTGAAACCCCTCCGCGGCGAGCAGCTCGGCGAGGGCGCAGCGGAAATCCTCGTCGTCGTCGGCGAGCAGCACGGTCCGCAGACCGACGTCGTCTCCCCGGCCCCTCCCCACACGCGGGTTGGCGGGAACCTGGATGTTCTCCATGGGAGGTGGAACCTAATGACTGCCCGGCCGCCGTGCCGAGTTTTTTGCGGCCGGCGTCAACGCGGCCGGGTCAGTCGATTTCGATGCGCTCGACGACGCCCGGACAGCGCCAATGTCCGGGATGCCAGCGGCCGCGGGGGCCGTGGTGTCCGTCGATCCAGACCGCGCCCCGGCAGCGCGGCCCCGTCGCCACGCGCTGCTCACGGACCACGCAGCCGGAGGCTGCGGTCCCACCCACCACCAACGCCAGCGCGAGCATTGCGAGAATTCGTTGCATGCCATCCGGTCCATCACGGTCCGTGCCAGCCCGCGATTTCCGGCAACGCCTTACACCACCCGGCCCGGCTGAGCGCGCGCTGGTTACCGATCCGCAACCGCGGGCGCGCAGGCGGGTTTCAGATCCGAAACGCTACCATCGGCCGAACAGCAGGCGGCCGAGGCGCGACATCTTGAGGCGGTGGACCAGGTCGCGCTTGGTCGGGTCGGCGGCGGCCTGCGTGGTCATCATCGCCGCCGACGGCAGGTCCGACACGCTGCCCGCGGAAGCGGGCGAGAGCAGCGGTTCGATGTCGCGCAGAAACAGCACCAGGTCATCGATGTGGAAGCGCGATCCCACCACGAACTCGCCCAGGTCCCGCGCCATCTCCGCGGCGCTCGCGTAGCGCAGCGCTGGATCGCGCTGCAGCGCCTTCATGACGATGGCGTCCAGCGCGGGCGGGACGTCGGGGCGCGTCGCGGAGGGCGGCGCGATCGGCATCTCGAGCACCTTGCGCAAGACGGCCAGCTCGTACTCGGCGGCGAACAGCTGCGACAGGGTGAGCAGCTCGTGCAGCACGACGCCGGTCGAGAAGAGATCGATGCGGGCGTCGAAGCCCCGCCCCTCGATCGCCTCCGGCGCCACGTACGCCGGCTTGCCCTTGACCGTCCGGTGGTGGGTCTCCACCTCCGAGGACTCGTACTTCGCGATGCCGAAGTCGAGCAGCTTCAGCGCCCCCGTCGACGCCAGCACGACGTTCGACGGCGTGACGTCGCGGTGGATGACGTTCAGCGGCTCACCGTCGCTGTCGCACAGGCGATGGACGTAGTCGAGGGCCCGGCAGATCTCGAGGGCGAAGTGCGCCGCGAACAGCGGCGGCAGCGGGCGGTTGGCGGCGCGCAGCGCCCGCATCAACCGCGCCAGCGACGGACCGTCGACGTACTCGAGCACCAGGAACAACGTGCCGTCGCTCTCGCCGACGTCGTACGCCTGCACCACGTTCGGGTGGTGCAGCATCCCCAGGATCCGCGCCTCGGCCGCGAACATGCGCAGGAACTCCGGATCCTGGCTGTTGCCGGGCAGCACGCGCTTCACCACCACCGTCCGTTCGAAGCCGCCCGGTCCGGAGTACCGTGCCTTGAACACCTCGGCCTGTCCGCCGACCCCGAGCGATTTGATCAGCCGGTACCGTCCCAGCTGGCCGACCACCGGCTCTCCCGCCTTCGCCGGCGACGGCGACGCTGCGACGCTGACGTCCATCGAGGTGCCGCCGCTCACGGGCAATGCTGCCCGACGACCGCGAGCAGGTCAGAGGAGTCGACCGGCTTCGTCACGTAGCCCGCCGCCTGCAGCTCGCCGCTGACCGTCGGCATGTGCGCGCCGGCCGACATCAGGAGGACCGGGATCCCCGCCAACGCCGGCGTCTCGCGCTGCTTGCGGCGGAAGTCCCAGCCGTTCATCACCGGCATCATCAGGTCGAGGAGAATGAGATCGCAGCGGCCCGGGTGGTCGCCCAGCTGGCGCAGCGCCTCGGAGCCGTTGGCGGCCTGGATCGCCTGGTAGCCGGCGTCCTCCAGGATGGCGGAGATCGCCTCGCGCGCGTCGCGATCATCGTCGACGACGAGGACGACGGGCCGGAAATGTGCAGCGCCTGCGGGGGACGACATCGCGCCCAAAGCTAGTGGCCGCCCACCAGGAGACAAGAAGATCAATCGCGATCGACGGGCTCAAATGGAATCAGGATTCACCCTAGACATCGCCGGCACCAGACCCACAATTCCGCGGCAATGTTGAAGGTCCTGGTCGTCGAGGATGAGCCAGACCTCTGCGCGCTGATCGCCGACGCCCTGGCC
>DATBHU010000466.1:0-4291 GCA_036557265.1 Polyangia bacterium | reverse complement strand
GCACGACAGGCGCCTCGGGCCGCGGCGGCGCGTCCGGCGCGAGCGGCTCGTCGGGCACGACGGGCGCTTCGGGCGGCGGCGGCGCCGCCGGCAATGCGGGAGTCGGCGGCGCGGGCGGCGGTGGGGCCACTGCAGGCGCGGGTGGAAGTGGCGCGGGCGGCGCCGGCGGGCGCGGCGGCGGAGCCGGAAGCGGCGGCGCCGGCGGGCGCGGCGGCGGCTCGGGAAACGGCGGGAGCGCGGGCGGCGCCAGCGGGCGCGGCGGCGGCTCGGGAAGCGGCGGCGGCGCGGGCGGGCGCGGCGGCGCCGGCGGCGCGACGGCCAGCGCCTACGATCAGGCGGTCCTCGCCGACGGTCCGGTCGGTTACTGGGCGATGAACAAATCGCCCACCAGCGAGCCCGACCTGACCGGGCGCACCAGCGCCGGAACGTACCGGGGCGGCACGGCGTCGCTCGTCAGCTTGCCCAACGGCGATCAGGCCGCCGACTTCAACGGCTCGAGCCAGTACATGAGCATCCCGTCGAACGCCGCGTTCTCGATCCCGACCACGCACAGCCTGACCTGGGAGGCGTGGATCCGCCCCGACACGCTGCAGTTCCCGAACAACAGCAGCGGCTACGTCGACTGGATGGGCAAGTGTCAGGACTACAGCCCCACCTGCGAGTGGGAGGCGCGCCTCTACAACACGACCAACTCCGAGAACCGCTGCAACCGGTTCTCCGCGTACGTGTTCAACCCCGGCGCCGACCTGGGTTCGGGCGCCTTCTGGCAGCCGACCTGCGGTCTCATCCAGGCCGGCCAGTGGTACCACGTGGTCGGCGAGTACACGACGCTCAGCCAGCCGTCCGGCTGCCAGAACGCGGCGCAGTACCCGGGCGCGGTCAACATCTGGCTCGACGGCGTGCCCTGGAATCAGTCGCGCCACGGCCAGACCGGTTGCTTCAGCCAGTACGACGTCGTGCCGGCCGCCAACGACAGCCCGGTGAACGTCGGCACGATGGCGATGGACGCCTGGTTCGCCGGCGCGATCGGCAAGGTCGCGATCTACGACAAGCTGCTGTCGCAGGCGCAGATCACCAGCCACTACATGCTGATGACCGGCAAGGCGCCCACCGGCAGCTGCGCCGACGATTGCAGCTTCTGATCGCGGCCGCGCGCCCGGGTCTCGGCGGCGTCTCGCGGCGCGCTTCAGGGCGCGAAGGTCACGCCCTCCACGGACGTGAAGCACTGCGCGTTCCCGAACCCCGCCTCGGCCTGGACGGTCACGGCGCCGCTCGCATCGATGACGCGCCCCGAGGCGCGTCCTCCCTTGAACCCCCGGGCCCGCCAGACAGGGCAACGCCCTATCGGTGCTGCTCGGTCGCGACGCAATCGGAAGCCAGCGGCAGCGTCACCATGAACGTCGAGCCCTTTCCGGGGCGGGCGTCGACGCGCACGGTGCCGCCGTGCGATTGGACCAGCTCACGCACCACGTGGAGGCCGAGCCCGAGGCCGCCCAGGCCGGCGGCCCCGCTGCCGCGCTGGTAGCGCTTGAAGATCTCGGCCTGCTCCTCGAGCGGCATGCCCGGGCCGTGGTCGCGCACGGAGATGGTCGCGGCGCCGTCGTCCGCGTGCAGCTCGACCTCGATCGGGTTGCCCATCCCGAACTTGACGGCGTTGTCGATCAGGTTGCCGATCACCTGCTCGATGCGGGCGGGATCGACGTAGCCGATCACGTCGGCGTCGGCGTGCGCGGTGAGCGTCGACCCCACGGCGGCCGCCGCGCTCGAGAACGCCAGGGTCAGGTCCCGCACCAGCTCGGACAGGTCGACGCGCTCGCGCCTGATCGTGGGGAGGTGGCTCCCGATCTCGGAGGCGCTGAGCAGCCGATCGGCCAGTCGATCGAGGCGGCCCGCCTGCCGGACCATCCCCTGCCCGAGGGAGGCCAGCGAGCGCACCGGCAGCGCCGACGCCTCGCGGACGATCAGCTGCGCGAGCAGGCCGATCGACGTGAGCGGCGTACGCAGCTCGTGCGAGGCGAGCGACAGGAACTCGTCGCGCGCGGCGACGGCCTCCTCGGCGCGCCGATAGAGCCGTCCGTTCTCGAGGATCAGCCCCACCCGCTGCGCGTAGGCCTCCGCGAACTTCAGATCGTTCTCGTCGTAGCGGAGGAACGAGCTGCCGAACGCCATCGCCCCACGAATCACGCCCCGGACCGAGAACGGCGCCGCCATGGCGCTGCGAACCCCGAGCGCCACGATGTCGTCGAGATAGTCACCTTCGATGCCGTAGTAGCGGGCGGCCCTGTCGTCGACGTCGGGGACCAGCAGCGACTCCTGCTCGCGGATGACGTGCGACGCGAAACCCGGCCCGGTGAGCGAGGGCGGGTGGCGCGTCATGATCCTTTGCACCAGAGCCAGTCCTTCGGGCTGGATGTGCGCGGCCGCGACGTTGCTCGCCTTGGGGCCCTCGACGCCGACCAGGACGCAGAAGTCACCCAGCGTCGGGACCGCCCGATCGACCGCGACCTGAGCGGCCGCGGACGAGCCGAAGACCTCGGCGACCTCGGTCATCACGTCGGCCAGCAGCGCGGCCCTTCGTTCCCGCTCGTCGCTCAGGCTGTGGGCGCGGGCCGCGACCCGGGTCGCGACGGTCTGTCCCATCGCGAAGGCGATCTGCTGCTCCTGTTCGCTCCAGCGTCGAGGTCCACCGACGTGCTCGTGACAGAGGATGCCGACCGGCTGGCCGTTCACCCGGATGGCGGTGTCGAGCAGCGCGCCGATCTGGCGCGACTGCAGGTACGCGCGCACGTCGTGCATCCGCTCGTCGCGGCGCGCGTCCTGGATGGCCAGGATCGGCGTCTCGCGGATCGCTTGGAAGTACCCCGGGGAGTCGCTGCTGCGGAGCTCCAGGCCGCGGTCGAACGCCCTGATGCTCTGGTGATAGCCGAGCTCGCAGACGATTGAGCTGGGAACGCGGAAGCGCCAGTAGCTCACGCACTCGACGCCGAGGATGTTGCTGTCGACCCGCAGGATCTCCCGCAGAGCTTCCTCCCAGCCTTCGCCCGGCAGCGCGTTCAGATGGATGAGCGCCGCGGTGCTCGCGTGCAACGACGCGCCCACGTTGAAGAATGTCGGCGTGATCCGGTGGCCGTCAAGGCGCCGGCTCGACGGGGCCAGGCCCGAGCTCGACGGTAGGTGAGCCTGTCGGGCCCGGTGGTGGCATCTACGAGCCGGGTGACGGACTGCACACTTCGAAAGGGACTGGCGCGGATGAATAGGACCTTCAGCCGGAGATTGGTGCTGCGCGGTCTTGGTGGGGCGGCGGTCGCCGCGCCCTTCCTGGCCTCGGTGGTCGAGCGCGAGGCGAAGACGCAGGGGATGCCGGCGCCGCCGCCGCCGAAGCGGCTGATCGTCTTCTACACGTACTGCGGCTGCCTGACGAACCGCTGGTTCCCCGCGCTGTCGCACGGGCGGTTGACCCGCGACGCCTACGCCGCCATGCGGACGCTCGCGCCCATGGCGCCTTACGCGGACAAGCTGCTGATGGTGCGCGGCATCCGCGCCATGAACGAATGGAGCTTCGAGGGGACGCTGGGGCAGAAGAACGACGAGTACACGCAGGTCTGCGGATCGTACTTCACCTGCCATCCGGTCACCCCCAACGCCACCGAGTCCTCGGCCAGCAACGCCGGGAAGTTCGACGCCACGCCGACCGGGCGCTCGCTGGACCACATCTGCGCCGAGCAGGTCAACGCGGGCGGCGCGAAGCCGCTGTTCCTCCAGATCGGGGGGATTCAGGGCAGCGTCGGCAACAACATGTCCGTCATCTCCTGGGACCAACCCAATCACATCTTTCCCGGCACCGGCACGCCGCTGACGGTCTTCAACGGTCTCACCAACCTCCTCGTCCCGGGGCCCATGTCACCGGACGCGTACATGGCGGCCCGGCGCAAGACCGTCATCGATTGCGTCCGCGACGACCTGGATCGCCTCCGGCGCGTCAACATGAGCCAGGCGGACCAGAACAAGCTCTCGGCCTGGGCCGACCTGCTTCACGACGCGTCGGGCGCGGTGCTGGCCCAGTGCAACACCGACAACGCGGCGGCGCTCGGCCTGACCAACGAGAGGGTGCAGGCGGGCGGCAACCTGGCGGCGGTCACGTCCTTGATGATGGACCTCGCGGTCCTGACGGCCATCTGCGACGCGAACCGCGTCATCTTCATGAAGATGCCGTTCAGCGCCAATCTCAGCTTCCTGGGCGTCGGCAACGACGCCACCTCCATCTCTCACCGCACCGGCAGCGCCTTGATGG
>DATBHU010000465.1:0-9272 GCA_036557265.1 Polyangia bacterium | reverse complement strand
CTCACTGCGTTCCGCAGTGAGGGCTCAGCCGATCTTATCGCGGGCCTTTGGGCCAAGGTGCGCTGAGGCGTGGCGCTACGGCCGGTCGAGCCGGAGCCGCAGCGGGCCGAAGGTGCGGGCGGCGGTGTTGCCGCCGTCGCCGGAGTGGGTCATCGGGGCGTCGGAGAAGCCGTGGGCGACGATGGCGCCGTCGACGACGGCCACGTCGAACAGGTTGAAGTGGCGCCCGCCGTCGGTCATCGGGAACGTGCGGGCGACGGCGCCGGTGCCGTCGGGGGCGACGCGGACGACCAGCGGATCGGAGCCGCGCGAGATGCTGTTGCCGCCCTGCCAGCGATCCCAGCCCGACGACCCGACGGCGACGAGGTCGCCCGGCAGCCAGCGCAGCGCCGCCAGCACGTCGCCGCGGCCCATGTTGAAGTCGTGGTGCGCCAGCGGCTGGCCGAAGGCGTCGTAGACGGCGACGTAGCCGTCGTAGTCGACGAAGCCGCTCGGGTCCGGGTAGGTGCGGAAGGTGCCGTCGCCGTTCTCGCGGACGACGAAGCCGGCGGTGGCGAGCTTGCCGTCGCGCGCGACGAGCGCGAACGCCACCTGCTCGGCGGCGTCGGCGTCCGGCGCCAGGATGGTCGTGCCGGTGCGCGCCCCCGTCGCCGTGAAGCGCGTGACGGCCAGTGGAAGCCACTGGTTCTCGATCGGCGAGACCGCGCCGGTCCGGCAGTCGGTCATCGTGAACTCGGCGAACACGGTGACGTTGGCCTCGCAGCGCAGGTTGTTCCAGGCGCGCCCGACCAGGATGTCGCCCGTCGAATCGTCGCGGGTCAGGAACGGACGGATCGCCTGCTCGTCCTGCCGGAGCTCGTCGTACGTCCAGGCCGCCGGCTGCGCGGCGTGAAGACCCTCGACCACGCGCGCCCACCGCTCGGCATACGCCGTCGACGCCGGCTGCCAGTCGAACGCCTCGAGGCCGAGCGCGAGCCGGAGGCTGCGCGGGTCGCCGTCGGGCGCGTCGGCGAACGACAGGAACGTCGCGACCAGGCCCTCGCCGTCGGGAAGCAGGCGGACCCAGCCGCCGACGGTGGCGTCCGGGTAGTCCGCCTTCATGCGGAACAGCGGGCGCGGATCCGTCGGCCCGAAGTCGCCGGCCGGCGTCGTCTGCGGCTCGGACATCGTCGTCGTTCCGAGCACCGCGCCGTTGCGGTCGAGCCGGACGAGGTCGTAGGCCTGTCTGGCGGGCGGATAGTGGAGGACCGCGATCGTCACGTCGCCGGACGGATGGACCGCCACGTCCGAGAGCATGTCGTCGGCCGGCACCGCGTACGCCCAGGCCAGGCCGGCGCCGTCGTACGCCGCGAGGCGGAACCGCGACCGCCAGGGGATCCCGGCCGGTCCGACCTCGACGTCGCGCCGCGACTCGACCGCGTAGATCCGCGCGCCGTCGTTCGTGACGATGACGGCGCCGAAATCGGGCCGAGGCGCGGTCGCGATCGTCGGTGTGCCGTGATCGACGAGGTCTGCGAGCCCTGGCGCGCCGCCGCCCGCGCCGCCGCTGCCCGCGCCGCCTCCAGCGCTGCCGCCGCTCGCGCCGCCTCCACCGCCGCCACCCAGGCCGCCGGCACCTCCGGCGCCGCCGACGTTCGTCCCTCCCGACCCACCCGCGCCCGGCGTGCCGATCGCCGATCCGCCGCCACAGGCGCCGGCAAACAGAAGAAGCGATGCAAGTATGCGAAGCCTGACCATGCGTTGCTGATGACCACCATGGCGGATCCGTTACGGCGCCAGCAAACAAAGCGCCCGACTGGTCCAGTCGAGCCCGCCCCGCAGGTCGCGGACGACGAAGTAGAACTGCACCACCTCGCCGCCGCCCTGGACGGTCGCCCCCGCCGGCGGCTCCCACTTCACCGTCACGTCGGCGTCGGGCCGCGTGTCGGTGGCGAAGATGGCCGCGTACGACGAATCGAACTTGCCCGCGGTGGTGAAGTTCGAGATCTGTAGCTCCTCCAGCTGCGCCTCCGTCTTCCCGGCCGGCGTGAACGACTCGCGGTCGTCGCCGTCGCTGACGATGCGGATTTCCGCCTTGACCGCGTCCTTCCCGGCCGGCGTCGCCATCACGACCGGCAGGCCGGTGGTGGCGTCGCAGGCGCCACCCGCCGCGGCCGCCGTCCCCGTCGCCGGGTCCCAGTCGACGCCGCCCAGCTGGATGACGTCGTTGGACAGCACCGGGTGGCGGTTCGGCGTCGCGCCGTCGGCCGCCACCGGCACGACGAACTGCACCGACGTGCCGCTCGCCCCGGCGCCCGCGCAGGTCCCCGTGGCGGTGTTCGGATCGACGCCCAGCGTGCCGTCAGCGCAGATCTCGCCCAGCATCAGCGGCAGCACATCCGTCCCGAGCGTCGCCGCGTCCGGCGTCGTGAACGGCGCCACCACCGGCTGTCCGTTGCCGGCCGCGATCGGCTGCGGCGCCTCGCGGCAGGCCGCGCCCGCCGTCGTCGTCGTGCAGAGCGCGAACGCCCAGTCGAGCGTGGCGGGCGCCGCTGGACCCGCGACGATCCAGGCGACGGTCGCCGCCTCGCCGGGCGACACCTCGGCGCGCCCCGGGTCGGACGCGATCTCGACGCGCGCGCCGAGCACGCGCGTCCGTTCCAGCACCGACGCGACCGGCAGGTCGTTGCTGCAGCCGGCCAGCCAGATCGCCAGGACGCCGGCGATCAGCAGGGCGAGCGAGACGGGGAGGAGTCTGTCTTTCTGGGCGTGCATGGCTTCTCCTAGAACTCCGCGCGCACGCCGAGGCTGGGGAGGATCGGAAGCCCCTGCACCGGCTTGCTGCGCGAGTAGTCGTAGCTGTACTGCAGCCCTTCCTGGCTGCGGTGGTTGTAGGCGTTCTGCACATCGAGGTAGGTGGCCAGCTGCCAGGCCTTGAACTTCCACCCCTTCTCGACGCGGACGGAGAGCTGGTGGAAAAGCGGGTCGCGGGCGCTGTTCACGGCGCCGTAGACCGGGCTGTAGAAGTCGACGTTGGCGTCGTAGGTGCTGCCGACGATGGGCGTGCGCGGGTTGCCGCTCACCAGGCGGAAGGTGGCGCCGGCGTCCCAGCCGCGCCCGAAGCGGAGGCCGCCCATCGCGGTCAGGATGTGCGTCTGGTCGTAGTCGAACAGCCGCCAGCCGTCGCCGTGGTCGTTGCGCTCGCTGCGCGACAGCGTGTACGACAGGAAGCCGAAGGTGTGGCCGGTCGGGTTCAGCTTGGCCAGCAGCTCGACGCCGTAGATGCGGCCGATGCCGCCGTTCACCAGCAGCGGCTGCCCGTCGGGGCCGACGCCGTTGACCTCCAGATCGCTGAGGCGCTTGTAGAAGCCCTCGACGCCGACGCTGCCGGCGGCGCCGAAGCCCTGCTCGACGCCCAGGCCGTAGTGCTGGGCGTGGGAGAGGCCGAGGTTCGGGTTGCCGACCGGCGCCACCGTCTCGCCGTACTGGGGCGCCTGCGAGAACAGGCCGGCGCCGGCCTTCACCGTCGTCTGCGCGGCGACCTTGAGACGCACGGTCAGACGCGGATCGACGGACCACTTCTCGTTCTCGCTGAAGTAGTCGGCGCGGATGCCGGGCACCAGCGTCAGCCGGTCGCCCGCCTGGATCAGCGCCTCCAGGTAGCTGGCCGGATGGAACGAGCGGTACGGTCCCTTGAACGTCGCGACGGGCAGGCCGGTGAGGGGGCCGGAGAAGTAGCGCGGGTTGCCCTCCGTCGACTGGAACAGCGGGCCGACGTAGGTGACGTCGACCTGGATGCCCTCGCCGTCGAGGCCGCCGATCAGCTTCACGCGCGGGCCGAGCTGGGCGCGCCACTCGGCGCGCAGGAACTGGGAATAGCCGCTGAAGCCGAAGCCGAGCTGATCGCCCGCCGCCAGGTTCTGGTCGATCGTGCCGACGCCGGCGATCACCTCCTGGTCGACGTGGGCGCCGAGGCTGCGCTGCCAGGTCGCCTGCAGGCGGCGGAACGACGTCGACTGGCCGAAGCTGCCGCGCAGGGTCGGATCGCCATCGGCGGGTTGCTTCAGGTTGAGGCGGAACTCGTCCCCCGATCCGAGGAACATCAGGCGCAGCTTGCCGCCGCTCTCGGGGCGATAGGTGTAGACCGCCTGGTAGTCGTCGTAGACCGGGGCCGCGGTGACGCCCAGGGCGTCCTGGGGGACGACGTCCTTGAACCAGAAGTCGATGTAGCTGCGCTTGCCGGCGATGGCGAACGAGCCGCGCTTACCGACCGGCCCCTCGACTATGAATGAAGCGTCAATCAAATTGACGTCCGCCATCGCGTGGAACCCGTCGGACTTCGGATCGCGGATGCCGACGTCGATGATGCCGCCCGTCTTGCGGCCGTAGCGCGCCGAGAAGTTGCCGGGGTAGAGGTCGATGTGGTCGAGCAGGCGCGGGTTGACGAAGCTGGTCAGGCCGCCGAAGTGGTAGATGCGGTCGACCGGCCCGCCCTCGAAGAACGCCTGCGAATCGAAGGGTGACGAGCCGCGGATGATGATGAAGCCGGCCAGGCCGGGCGGGCGGGCGACGCCGGGGAGCAGCTCGATCACGCGCAGCGGATCGCCGCGCGTGCCGGCGGCGCGCACCAGCTCGTCGGGGGCGAGCGCGCGCTTGGTCACCTCGCGCGGCGGCGCGGCGATGCTGGCGGTGGCGCCGAACGAGTAGTCGGTGCCCTTGTTCGTCTTTTTCACATTGGCCGGGTCGAGGCGGTAGGTGATCGCCGTGGCCTCGCCGGGCGTGACCGACTCCGTGGCCTCGACGGGGGAGAAGCCGTCCGCCTCGACGCGCAGCTGGTAGGTGCCGGGCGCGACGTCGGGGAACGCGAACGTGCCGTCCTCGGCGGCGAGCGTCGTGGCGATGTTGGTGCCGGCCGTTTCGGCGGCCGTTCGCGGTTCGGCGCGCAGCGTGATCGTCGCGGCGGCGACGGCCTTGTCGCCGTCGCGCGACAGGATGCGGCCCTCGATGCGGCCGGCGCGGGGCGCGGCCGGCGCCGCGGGCGCTGCGCCGGCCGCCGCGTCGGCGCCCGCGGTCGCGTCGGGCGCGGCCGGGGCCGACGTGACGACGGGCTGGAACGTGTAGCGGTAGCGGATGCGCGCCGGGATCGCCTTGCCGCCCTTGCGCGCCGGCTCGAAGGTGAACTGGCGGACGGCGGCCAGCGCGGCGGCGTCGATCGCTTCGCCCACTGACGCGACCACCTTCGCGTCGGTCAGTGTGCCGTCGGCGGCGATCGTCAGCTCCAGATCGACCGCCGCGCCTTCGGCGGGCGTTCCTTCCGGGCGCGTCGCCTCGACGAACTTCGTCACCTTCGGCGGCGTCAGCGCCGCCGGCGCCTCCACGGCGTCGGGCGTCTGCGCCCACGCGCGCGGCGCCATCGGTCCGCTCGTCAGCAGCGCGAGCGCGCTCGCGACCAGCGTCCATCTCTTCGTTCTCGTTCCGGGCATCTCGGCCTCCGCGACCGGCCATCAGCGAAAGCCGTGCCAGCGCGGATCGCCGCGAAACCGGTGGGCGTTCGCCCGTCACGGCCAATCGGTCGTTACAGCTGTCCGCGCGGACACGCGACAGGTGTCCGAGGGCGCGGGTCGCCGCCAATTGATCCGAGGAGCTGCTGGCGGCACGCGCGGTGCAACGCCACATTCATTGATGGAAACGATGGCGATGCAGTCGATCGAGCGACGTGCCGAAGAGGCGCAGCTGGACTACGGCTTCCGGCCGCTGCGCCACGTGCGCTGGTACAAGCGGGCGCAGGCCTGGATCCTGGCGCGCGGGAACAAGACCTACGATGCGATGATCGCCGACGAGCGGCGGGCCCTGGTGGCGCCGCTCGCCGGGACGGTGCTGGAGATCGGTCCGGGCGGCGGCAACAACCTACCGTTCCTGTCGCCGCGCGGCGTGCGCTGGATCGGCGTCGAGCCGAACCCCTTCTTCCACGATCGACTGCGCGCGCGCGGCGAACGGCTCGGCATCGACGTCGAGGTCCGGACGGGGACGGCGGAGGCGCTGCCGATCGCCGACCGCTCGGTCGACGCGGTGGTCGTGTCGCTGGTGCTGTGCTCGGTGCGCGATCCGGAGGCGACGCTGCGCGAGGTGCGCCGCGTGCTGCGCCCGGGCGGCCGCTTCGTCTTCGTCGAGCACGTCGCCGCGCCGCACGGCAGCGGGCTGCGCATCGCCCAGCGCGCCGTGCGCCCGCTGTGGGGCGCGCTCGCCGACGGCTGCCACCCCGATCGCGACACCGGCCGCCTCATCGAGGCGGCCGGCTTTTCTGAGCTGGACCTGCGCCGGTTCACGCTGCCGGTCCCGTTCATGGGGCCGCACATCGCCGGCGTGGCGCTTGTCTGACGACGGCTACGGTCGCTGCTTTCTTTACAGGCGCGTGACGCGGTCGAGCGCCCCCGCCGTGAACGGCGTGTGCTCCTTGACGTACTGGATCAGCACGTCGAGGTCGATCGGCCCGCCCACCTGGTCGGTCCCCGAGATGAACGTCGCGAACCCGTCGCCGCCCGTGGCCATGAAGTTGTTGCAGCTGATCCGGTAGGTGGCGTTGAGATCGATCGGCACACCGGCGATGTCCACCTCGACGATCTTGCTGCCCGCCGGCTTGGTCGAGTCCCAGGTGTAGTGGAAGCCGGACGTCTTCATGATCCGCTGCGTCGTCTGCCCAAACGCGCCCGGGAACTGCTGCTCGAGCACCTGGTAGATCTGGCCGCCGGTCAGGTTCATCGTCACCATCGTGTTGCCGAACGGCTGGATGGTGAACAGGTCGTTGTAGGTGATGTCGCCCGCGTCCAGGTCGGCGCGGACGCCGCCCGCGTTCATGAACGTCAGCTGCGCCCCCGTCGCCTCCAGCTGCGCGTCGGCGATCAGATCGCCCAGCGTCGTCTCGCCCGCCGCGTTCTCGGTGCGCGTGAACGGCGTGCTGGCGAAGCCGAACACCTGCGTCACCAGTGGCGCCACGCGCGCGAACGCCGCGTCGGTGATCGCCTGCGCGTCGGCGGCGGGGGTCAGGCCCGGGCCCGCGTCGGCGAAGGTGGTCACGATCGACGCGGTCTTGCTGACCACGTCCTTGCTGACCGGATCGATCAGCAGGTCGACGTCGTCGTAGGCCGTGCTGAACGAGAACGCCTGCGTCACCAGGATCGGCTTGCCGTGGGCGTTCGGGAGCAGCGCGTTCGTGAACGCGTGCGTGTGGCCCGAGATGACCACGTCGATCTCGTCGTCGAGGCGGTTGACGATGTCCAGGATCTCCGGGCCGCTCGACAGCGTGGCGGTCGGGTTGGTCGGACCGTTGTACGAGGTCTGGAAGCCGCCCTGGTGGATGGTGACGACGATGGTGTGCACGCCCATCGCCTTCAGGACCGGGACGTACGAATTGATCGCGTCAGCCTCGTCGAGGAAGTTGAGCCCCGCCACGCCCGTCGGCGTGACGATCGTCGGCGTCCCCTTCAGGACGGCGCCGATGAACGCGACCGGGATGCCGTGCGTCTGCTTGACGACCAGCGGCTGGATCAGCGGCTGGCCGGTGATCTGGTCGATGACGTTGGCCGACACGTAGGGGAAGCGCGCGCCGCGGTACGGATCCTCCAGGAACGGCCCGGTGGCGAAGTTGCCGCCGTTGAGCAAGCGGAGCAGCTCGACGCGGCCCTCGTCGAACTCGTGGTTGCCCAGGGTGCCGACCAGGTTGCAGGCCGGGTTCAGCTTGTCCGTGTAGGTGCACGATGAGTTGGCGAGCAGGTTCAGCACCTGGATCGACGGCTCGTCCTGCAGCAGCGCCGAGTCGGGCGGCGACGCGCCGACCTCGTCGCCCGCGTGGACGATGAACGTCTGGTCCTCGATGCCGGCCTGCGCGGCGCGCAGGTACGAGACCAGCACGCTGGCGCTGCCGACGTTGCGGGTGCCGACCTTCTTGCCGGCGTCCAGCTGGCCGTGGAAGTCGTTGAAGCCGAGCAGCTTCACGTGCAGGTTGCCGTCCGTGCACAGGGTGCCGTTCGCGACCGTCGCGTGCGCGCAGGTACCGTCGGCGGCGCGCGTGTCGGTCGTGCACGGGTTGCCGTCGTCGCACGTCGCCGCGGTGCAGGTGATGGAGACCGAGCTGATGGCCGCGCAGGACGGGGCCGCGTCACCGTCGGACGCGGAGAGGGTGATGGTGGCGATGCCCGGCGTCATGCAGGTGAAGCTGGTCGACGCCGCCGACGGGTTGGCGAGGACGCCCGAGCTCGCCGTCCACTGATAGCTGAGCGCCGACGGGCCGGCGTCGCTGTCGTGCGCGCTGCCGGTCAGGGTCACCGAGGCGCCGACGATCACCTCGGAGGGGTTCGCCGAGAGGTTGTCGATCGTCGGGCAGACGTTGAGCGTGCCGTTGACGACGGTGCTGCCGGTGCGGGGCGCCTCGTGGCACAGCAGGTGAACGGAGACGGGCGTGGTCTGGCCCGCGACGACGGCGAAGCTGACCGGGCCGCCGCCGCAGGTCGTGGCGCCGTCGGTGGAATTCGCCGAGAGGGTGACCGCGAAGCCGCTGCCGGCCGGGAGGCCGCCGATCGTGGTCGACACCGTCGCGCTGTGGCTGACGTCGATGGTGCCGGCCTTCGAGAACGCGTTCGGCCCGCTGATCGTCCAGCTGACGACGTTGATGGTCACGCCGGGAGCGGCCTGGAGGGCGATCTCGACATTTCCGATGTCGCCGTTCGGCGGGGTGGTCTGGTCTCTGCCGCAGCCGACGGCGGCGGCGCTCGAGACGAGGGCAAGGGCTCCGAGAAGAGAGATCGCGCGCATGGGTCCTCCGGTGGGCCGGAACTGTAGAAAACACGTCCGGATCGGCGCGTGACACTCCGGAAAATGTCCGGCGGCGCTCGCATGACGATCGGCCCGCCGGTGTCACCTGACGTTCGCGGTATAGTCACGAACGTGATCGCCGCGTCGTGGATCGCGCTGGCGTTGCTGGCGGTCGAAGCGGCGCCCGCGGGTCTTCCGTCGTCGCCGTCGCCGCCGTGCCCACCGACGTCGTTCGCGGGCAACGCCGCGTTCCTGGTCGTCGGGACGATCTCGGGCAAGGCGCGCGAAGCGATCGCGGCCGCGCAGCGGGCGCGCGCGAACAAGCTGGAAGCGACGGTGGTGCGGGGTGGTCTGTTCGAAGGGGCGGGCAAAGGCACGCTCGTCGTCTACGGCGCGTTCGCGCGCCAGACGGACGCGGCCGCGCGGGTCGCCGCGCTCGCGAAGAAGAAGATCGCGGCGGCCGCGCTCTGGAGCGGAAAGCCCGC
>DATBHU010000464.1:0-1738 GCA_036557265.1 Polyangia bacterium | reverse complement strand
TCGCTCTGAGCCAGGATCAAACTCTCCAGTTAAATTTCCAACGAAGGCTTTCACCTTCGCCGTTTCAACTTTTGAGATTGCTTGCTCGGAGAATCACAATTGTCGGGGTATTCGGAGAACTCCGCCCGAAGGCGAAGCGCTCTTCTTACCTTTCGAACTTGGTTTGCTATTCAGCTTTCAGAGACCGACGCGAAAAATCCCTGGGGCCTCGGCGGTTACGACACGCCGCGCTTCAGGGAGGCGTGAGTCTATTCAGGAACGCTTCTGAGTCAATAGATTTTTTTCAAGAAAAACACTGCCTTCGGGAGCGGCCCCGACGGCGGCTCAGCCGCTGTGGATGGCGGCCGGCAAACGCGCAGTATGCCTGCGAAATTCGGAGGGTACCACGGCGGGAGTTGGCCAGCGGGAGCCCGCGGCGTTAGGCTGCTGGACCTTGTCGGCCTGTCCTGAATGCGCCAAAGCCCTGGCCGCCGGGCTCCGGTTTTGCGGCCATTGCGGCCGAAAATTGGAGGGAATTGACCCCGCGGAGCTCGAAACGGCGGCCGATCCGTGGCTCGGCCGCGTGATCGACGGCCGCTACCGCGTCCAGGCCCGGCTGGGCGTGGGCGGGATGGGCGTCGTCTACCGCGTGGAGCACCTGCACCTCGGCAAGACCGCCGCGATGAAGTTGCTGTCGCCGGACACGGCGGCGAAGCCGGAGATGGTGCGCCGATTTCGGCTGGAAGCGCAGTCGGTCAGCAAGCTCAATCACCCGAACATCGTCCAGACGTTCGACTTCGGCGCGACCGACGGCTCGCTCTACCTCGTGATGGAATACATCAAGGGCGAGGATCTCTCGTCGCTACTGCGGCGCGAGGGGCCGTGGAGCTTCGCGCGCGCGGCGCGCTTCTTCATCCAGGTCTGTTCGGGGCTGATGGAGGCGCACGAGGCCGGCATCATCCACCGCGATCTGAAGCCCGAGAACCTGATGGTCGTTCATCGCCGTGACGGCGCGGAGCACGCCAAGGTCCTCGACTTCGGTCTCGCCAAGCTGCGCGAGCGCGGCGCCGAGGCGCGCGCCATCAGCACGGGCGGACAGGTGATCGGCACGCCCTACTACATGGCGCCCGAGCAGGTGCGGGGCGACGATCTCGACGCGCGCGCCGACCTCTACAGCCTGGGCGCGACGCTGTACCGCGTGCTGACCGGCGAGCCGCCGTTCGACGCGCCGTCGCCGATGAGCGTGCTGTCGAAGCATCTGACCGACGACGTGGTGCCGCCGCGCGATCGCGCGCCCGGCCGCGCGCTGCCGCCCGACGCGGATCGCATCGTGCTGCGCGCGATGGCGAAGTCCGTCGAGGATCGCTACGCGTCGGCGGCGGACGTGCAACGCGATCTCGAGCAGGCGCTCGCCTCGCCGAGCGCGGAGCCGACGTCGGCGGCGACCGTGGCCTTGCGGCCGGCGGCGGTGGTGGTGCGGGCGGCGGGCGAGGCGCCCACGCTGCCGATCGGCGCGGCGGGCGCGCGCGCGTCCGCGAACGCCGCCGCGGGCGTCGCGATCACCGCGCCTGCGCCGGCGGCGTCCGATCCGGCGGCGGTGTCGTCGGATGACGGCGAGCTGGATCGCCTGCGTCGATCCGACGTCGACGACTACGAATGGACGCTGCGCCGGCAGCGGTTCGTGCGACGGCTGGTGTTGCCGCTCATCGGTTTGATCGTCGTGGGCGCGGGCGTATTCCTGTTCATGCGCCGCCCGTGG
>DATBHU010000463.1:0-2287 GCA_036557265.1 Polyangia bacterium | reverse complement strand
GCCGTCTTCTCGCTGGTGCTCGGCCTGTCGCCGGGCGCGGCGGCGGTGGCCGGTGTGTACGGGCTGTTCGCGTCTTTTCTGCAGCACGCGAACATCGGCACGCCCCGCTGGCTCGGCTACCTGATCCAGCGCCCCGAAGCGCACGGCGTCCATCACCAGCGCGGCGTCCACGGCTACAACTACGCCGACCTGCCGATCTGGGACATCGTGTTCGGGACGTTCCGCAATCCGGCGGTCTGGAACGAGCAGGGCGGCTTCTACGACGGCGGGTCGAAGCGGATCGGCGCGATGCTGATCGGCCGCGACATCTCGACGCCGGAGTCGAACCCCATGTCCGCGCACCCGCCGCTGGTCCAGCCCGAACGGGCAGCCGCGTGAGTCACAGCCTCGAGGATGAGGCTTTCAGCATCCGGCCGAGGCTGCCCGCTTCAGTTGGACGCGGCGGTCGCGAGCCCGCCGCGCGCCTTGACCCATGTGGCGTCACGACTACGTTCCAAGCAGGAAAACATCTGGGCGGGAGGTATGGGCAATGACGATCATGGGCATGCTCGCCAACGCGCTGGGAAGGTTGATCGCGTACATTCCCAACATCATCGCCGCCGCGGTGGTGCTGGTGATCGGTTTCGCGATCGCGAAGCTGTTCGAGAAGCTCACGCATCGTGGTCTGGCCGCGCTGGCGCGCCGCCGCGGCGCGCGCCAGCTCGTCGACAAGGAGTCGTCGCTCGAGCGCATGCCCCACGCCGGGGGGCGCTTCGCCTTCTGGGTGCTGGGGCTCATCACGATCGGCGTCGCCGTCGAGGCGCTCAACCTGCCGTGGCTCACCTACGGCGTGGGGCGCGTGATCGCGTACGTGCCGCGCGTGATCGCCGCCGGCCTCATCCTGGCCGCCGGCTACTTCGGCGGGAACTTCCTCTACCGCCAGATCGCCGCGCGGGAGGGGGCGCAGTCGCTGCTAGGGCGATTGGTGCGCGCGGCGGTCTACCTGTTCGCCGGCTTCATGGCGCTGCACGAGCTGGGCATCGCGACCGCGATCGTGACGACCGCGTTCGTGATCGTGCTCGGGGCGATCGCCGTCGCGGGCGCGCTGTCCTTCGGGCTCGGCAACCGCGAGCTCGCCGGCCGCATCACGCGCGATTGGTACGAGCAGCGGCGGCCCACCTATCGCCGCTTCGAGCCGACGACGACCAGCCGCGAGGAGGAGGAGCGCCGTAACCCGACGCACTGAGGCGCGCTCTGCCTGCGCCCGTGGCGGGCAATGGGGGGAAATGAGGGGAAGGGCAGGTGCGGCGCTCACCCGGCTGCGCGTAAGACGATGGCTGGAGATCAAGTTCTGTCACGAAGGTGACGAGCCATATCGAGCCATAGGTCCTCGCTGTCGGGGAGAACGCCTCATCAATGAGACCAATCAAAGTTGCCCCTTCGTTCGGACAGAAGAGCGAGCAGGCCAACAACGGAACGTCTGCGCAGCCGCTGCGCGCGCTGGGGCCGCCGCCTGTGCCGGCGACGGCGACGAAGAAGAAGGTCATCGCGCTGCTCACCGGCGAGAACCCCGCAGGGCTGGGCCTGGCCCGCGCGATCCTGGCGGACGCGGGGCGGGAGTTCGCGGCGCGGGCGATGGTGCGAAGCCTCGACGTTCCGGGCGCCGCGTTGCTGCGCTCGCTCGGCGCCGAGGTGACCACCGGCGACCTGAACGATGAAGCCTACGTTCAGCGCCTGCTCGCGGGCGCGCACGGGGCGTTCTACATCCACCTCTCGTCGGAGCACGCGTCGCCGTACGCCAAGATCGCCGTCGCCAAGATGCTCGCCCGCGGCGCCAAGGCGGCGGGCCTGCGCCACGTCATCTGGGCGACGCTCGAGGACCCGCGGCAGGCGTTCCTCGAGCACCACGACGTCACGCCCACCTTCAAGGATGGGCGCTGGATCTCCGACCATCCCGATCAGCAGACACCGCGCAAGGTGTTCGAGGAGCTCGCGGTCCCGGTGACGTTCCTGGAGGTTTCGTGGGAGCCGTCGGTCCAGGCCGGCGACTGGACCGAGCGAATCGGCAAGAAGGCCTTCGCGCTCCTGCGCACCGGCGACACTATCGGCAAGACGGTAGCGGTCAGCGCCGCGGACCTGGAGAGCGGGTTGACGTCGTCGACGGGCGTCGACGGCTTCCCCGTCGCGTCGCTGGCCGCACCTGCGGCACCTGCCGCACCTGCGGCACCTGCGGCGAAGGCGCCATCGGCGGCCCCACCGCCGGTCCCGCAGCCCGCGGCGCTCGTCGCACGATTACCCCTGCGCCCCC
>DATBHU010000462.1:0-10358 GCA_036557265.1 Polyangia bacterium | reverse complement strand
CGATCCCGCCGTCTACGAGACGCAGCTCTACAGGGCCGAGGCGGCGCTGGCCGCGGGGTTGCATCGCCTCCTGGAAGCGCCCGCGCCGGCGCTGGCCGTCGACGGCGCAGCCGCGATCACCTGGTACGAGCGCGAGGCGGGGATCGCGCTGGCGCGCCAGCAGGCCGAGGCGGTGCGGACGGCGCTGGCGGCCAAGGTCGCGGTGATCACGGGCGGCCCCGGCGTCGGCAAGACGACGATCGTGCGCGGCATCGTCTCGATCCTGGCCAAGAAGGGCGCGGCAGTGGCGCTGGCGGCGCCCACGGGGCGCGCGGCGAAGCGGCTCGCGGACGCGACCGGCATGCCGGCCTCGACGCTGCACCGGCTGCTGGAGTGGAAGCCGGCCGAGGCGAGCTTCGCCCGCAACGCCGCCCGCCCGCTGGAGGCCGACGTCTTGATCGTCGACGAGGCGTCGATGGTCGACGTCCGTCTGGGCGCCGATCTGGTGGGCGCGCTGCCGCCGTCCGCGCGCCTGGTGCTGGTGGGCGACGTCGATCAGCTCCCCTCGGTCGGGCCCGGGACCGTGCTGGGCGACGTGATCGCCAGCGGCGCCGTGCCGGTGGTCCGCCTGACGGAGATCTTCCGCCAGGCGGCGGAGAGCCTGATCGTCGTCAACGCGCACCGCATCCACGACGGCGACATGCCCGAGCTGGGCGCGGGCGCCGACCGCGACTTCTTCTTCCTGGAGGAGGAGGATCCGGCGCGCGCCGCCGCGCTGATCCGCGACCTGGTGACGGTGCGGCTGCCGCGCCGCTATCAGCTGGCGCCCCACGAGATCCAGGTGCTGTCGCCCATGCACCGGGGCGAGCTGGGCGCGGGCAACCTGAACGCGCTGCTGCAGGAGGCGCTGACCACCGGCGCGGCGGGCGTCGAGCGCGGCGCGCGCAGCCTGCGCGTCGGCGACAAGGTGATGCAGGTGCGCAACGACTACGACAAGGAAGTCTGGAACGGCGACAGCGGCGTGATCGAACGCATCGACAGCGAGGAGGAGACGCTGCTGATCCGGTTCGACGATCGCACCGTCGAGTACGGGCTCGACGAGCTGGACACCCTGACGCTCGCGTACGCGGCCACCGTTCACAAATCGCAAGGGTCGGAGTATCCGGCGGTGGTGATCCCCGTTCACACCCAGCACTACGTCATGCTGCAGCGGAACCTCCTGTACACGGCGGTGACGCGGGGCAAGCGGCTGGTGGTGCTGGTGGGGTCGCGCAAGGCGCTCAGCCTGGCCGTGCGCAACGCCGACGTCTCGGCGCGCTGCTCGGGGCTGGCGGCGCGCCTGGCGCGCGCGTAGCACCGTTCAAGGGCGGGCGGCCACCCGCCGACGTCAGGCTCAATGTCCACGTCGATGTCGAGGAGACCGTTGCTGGCCGCCACGTTGCTGACGGCGCTGGCCGCCGCGGCCTGCGGCGGCGAGTCGGGCGAGCCGCTCCTGTCCAGTACGCTGACCGGCCAGTTCAGGGGGCAGGCGTTCACGCCCACGTCCGGCGTCGCCGTCGTCTACCAGGGAAGGAACATGATCGCGCTCGGCGATGGACCGATCAATTGCGGTTCAGCGGAGCAGAACGATCCGCCCATGGGGACCACCGCGACGTTCGAGGTTCCGACGTTCGACGCCGGCACCTACTCGTCGATCTTCGTCGACATGATCCGGTACAGCGCCCGGAACTTCGACGGCGTCGGCTCGACCGACGGCACCGTGATGCTGACGGCGGCCAGCGACACATCCGTCGCCGGGAGCATCGCGTACAGCTACACCGACAGCACGGACCAGCAGACCTACGGTATCTCGGGCAGCTTCGAGGTGAAGCGCTGCCCCATGTAGATGCAGCGCCGCCGCGCGGCGGCGAGCGGGGCGACTAGAACCAGCCGCCGATCAGGGTCGCGAGGCCGTAGTTGTGGTTCGCCTCGCCCGACAGCTTCACGTTGTAGTACGGCCCGAGGCCGAGGAAGAAGTGCGGCGCCGGGTGATACATGATCATGGCGCTCACCGGCAGGAAGGTGAAGGAGGACGACGGGCCCGTCGTGCTGACGTGGTTGTAGTTGATGCCGACGCGGCCCCAGGCGCCGATGTGATCGTTCAGGTTGAAGTTGAACCCGGCCCGACCGCCCACCTCGACGCCTTTGTTCTTGGCGTTGTCGATCGCGAACCCGACCACCGCCCCGACGGTCACGTTCGGGATCACGAAGTAGTCGGCCGCCGGCCTGATCTCGAACAGCCATCCGCCGTGATTGGCCTTGTCGAAGTGGATGCCCGAGAAGCCCGCGAACGGCGGGCCGCCGGCCGTCTCGGTGCTGATCACGAACTGGCCCGGCGTGCCGAAGCCTTGCCCGAGCGCGCCCGCGGGCGCCGCGTCTTGAGCCTGCGCGCGCGCCGACATCACCAGCATCGCGCAACCAACGACGGAGGCCGCGACGGCCTTCGTCACCACGGGGGACATGAAGTGCCGCAGCATCCGCAGACCGTATCCCGGTTCCCGGACCTGAGCAAATAAGCGCACGGTGTTTATACGCGCTTTGCCTACAGCCAGCCGCCCAGCGTGAAGTCGATGCCGTAGGTCTTGCCGCTGCCGCCGGACATCAGCACCGAGAACGACGGTCCCGCGCCCACGAACAGGTGCGGCACCAGGTGATAAAGGATCGGCGCGAAGATCCCGAACGACGTCGTGGTGTGGTTGGTGTGGTTCGAGCTGGCGAAGTTGAGCGCGAAGCCGGCCGAGGGCCAGAAGCCGACGTGGTCGTTGATGTTGACGTTGAAGCCGGCGCGCCCGCCCAGATCGATGATGGTCGTCCCCGTGTCGGCGGGCGAGTGGGTGTAGCCGAACAGCGCGCCCAGCGAGACGCTGTTGATGATGAAGTAGTCGATCTCCGGGTGCAGGCTGAGCGTCCAGTCGCCGGGGCTGTTCTTGTGGAAGAAGAACTCGCCGCCCTGATCGCCGCCGGTCCGCATGGCGAGCACCCATTGCCCGACGGCGCCGAAGCCCGCGCTCGGCGCCGTCGCGAACGGCGCCGGGGCCTTGGTGCCGGTGCCCGCGAAGGGCGCGTCCTCCGTCGACGGATCGTCGGCGCCTCTCGCGTTCGCCGTCGCCGAGGACAGGAGGGCGAGGGCGAGGATGCCGGCGGGGATCGTCGTGCGCGACAACATGGTCAGCGGGTATCACGCCGGACCGCGCCGATCAAATTGCCTCGTGCGCCGGCCGTTCGCCGGCCGAGGTGGCACCGGCATTGCTTCGTGTTCGCGCGTTCGTTGACGACCCTTCGACAAAGGAGCTCTCCATGTCCGCCCGCCCGCTTCGCTTTTCTGCCTTGGCCCTCGCGCTGTCCGCCTGGATGTTTTCGGGGGCGTGTGGCTCGGACGGCACGTCCACCGGCACCCAGCCGCTCACCTGTCAGGACGGACAGTTCCGGCTGCAAGGGACGCTGGGCACCGAGACGGTCGACGTCACCGAGACGTCGGCGGGCGGCGGCTTCGATCAGCTGACCACGGGCGAGTTCCACATCGGCGACGTCTTCGATCCGTCCGCGCCGGCGCCGACGCAGCTTCACCTGACCTGGGCGCACGGGATCGCCGACGGCGCCAGCACGCCGGCGTCGGGGACGCTGATCCCGGCCAGCGGCTCGTTCGCCGGCCAGACCCTCTGTGTCGGCGACGGCACCATCGTCAGCATCTACAAGAACGACAACGGCATCGGCCTCGTGCTCGACGGCTTCGCGAGCGGCGCCAGCTGCGAGACGCCGGTCGCGGGGACGCTGGCCGGCTGCTGGCATTGAGCGGTGACGGCGCCGCTCAGGTGATGCGCGTCGTGCGCCGCGTCTTCTTGCGGAAGCGCATGTTCATCAGCTCGACGATCAGCGAGAACGCCATCGCGAAGTAGACGTAGCCGCGGTTGACGTGGTGGCCGAAGCCGTCGGCGGTCAGCAGCACGCCGATCAGCAACAGGAACGAGAGCGCGAGGATCTTCATGCTCGGGTGCCGGTTGACGAAGTCGGCCACCACGTTCGCGAACACGAACATCACCGCGACAGCCAGGATCATCGCGATCACCATGACGGACAGGGCGCGCGCCATCCCGACCGCCGTGATGACGGAGTCCAGCGAGAAGACCACGTCCAGCGCCAGGATCTGCGCCACGGTGGCGATCGAGCCGGCCGGCTCGCGCTCTCCTTCCTGGCCGTCGCCGTCGGGCGAGCGCTCGATGCGGTCGTAGAGCTCGTGGGTCGCCTTGAACATCAGGAACAGCCCGCCTGCCAGCAGCACCAGGTCGCGCCCGGAGAACGAATGGCCCATCAGCGTGAACAGCGGGCGGGTCAGGCCCATCAGCCACGACAGGCCGAACAGCAGGGCGATGCGCAGCACCAGCGCCAGCCCGATGCCGAGGCGCCGCACGCGCATGCGCCGCGCGCGCGGCACCCGCTGCGACAGGATCGCCACCAGCAGGATGTTGTCGATGCCGAGGACGATCTCCATCACCGTCAGGCTGGCCAGGCCGACCAGCCCCTCGACCGACAGCAGCGCGTGGAAATCCAGCACGGCGGCCGTCAGCTCTGTCCGAGCTTGCTGGCGACCTGGGCCGCCTCTTCGACGGCGCGCGCGATGACGGAGCGGATGCGCCCGTCCTCGAGGATCAAGAGGCCCGCGATCGTGCTGCCCGCCGGCGTGGTCACCTGATCCTTCAGCGCCGCCGGGTGCATGCCGGTCTGCAGCACCATGCGCGCCGCGCCCTGCACCATCTGCGCGGCGATCTGCATGGCCGTGTCACGGCGCAGCCCCATGCGCACGCCGCCGTCGCACAGCGCCTCCAGCATGATGTACGCGAAGGCGGGCCCGCTGCCGTTCAGGCTGGTGACCGCGTCCATGGTCTTGTCCTCGGCCTCCAGGCAGCCGCCCACGCAGCCGAAGATCTCGATCGCCACCTTCGCCTGCGCGTCGGTGACGCCCGCGCCGCGCGCGATCACGGTCATCCCTTCGCCGATCAGGCAGGGCGTGTTGGGCATCGCGCGCACCACCGCGGTGCCCGGCAGCCAGCCGGCCAGCTGATCCAGCCGGATGCCGGCGGCGATGCTGATCAGCAGCTTGCCCGCGAGCAGCTTGGCGGTCTCGGCGTCGCGCAGCAGCGGCCCGACCTCGTGCGGCTTGACGCAGACGAGCACGACGTCGCCGGCGCGGCACGCCTCGCGGTTGTCGCTGGTGGTGCGGATGCCGTGCTTCTCGCGCAGCGCCTTCACCACCTCGGCGCGGCGGTCGGTGGCGAAGATCTGCGCCGGTTCGAGCCGCCCCGAGCGCAGGATCCCGCGCACGATCGCTTCCCCCATCGTCCCGCACCCGAGCACGGTCAGCGTCTGATTCTTGGCGAGCATGACGGCCGATAATATTGCACACCTCCGTGGCGCCCGCGCGCGCCGCCGGCGCCACAGAGCGGACGGCTCTGGTCAACCACACAAGCTGTCGTACGAGCAATACGCGCTGGAAAAAGACCCCGCGATCGAGAGGCAGCTCGATACGACCGAGAAGTGTCCTTCGATGGCGCCCCACCCCGACGAGCCCGCGTCTTGGCCCTGCGACGGATCGCCGAGCGCCGTCAGCGTGATCGATGCGGCCGTCTGCACCAGCGCGCCGCCGCGGGGAGGCCCCTGGAACATGGCGGTCGCGCTGCGCTCGCCGATCGCGCCCCCGGCATAGGGAAAAGACAGGGTCAGGCTCGCGTACCCGCCGGCGTCGTACAGGACCACGAGGATCGTGCCGCAGTGGTAGTCCGTGAAGACCTTGCCCGCGGAGAAAGTTCCGGCCGGCGACGTGCCGGTCGCGCTCGCCGTCCCTCCGCACTCATTCTGGAACAGCGGTTGCGAACCATCGACCACGGATGCTTCCGGGCAACCCGCTGCATCGGCCGCACCGTCACCGGGAGCGTGGGCGGCGCCGGGCTGCGGCTCGCAGGCCGCGACCGCGAGCGACGCCACACCGGCCAGGACGAGGGTGGTGGACACGGGGTGCGCCTCGCGCCGCGACATGAACCCCATCGACGCTCAAGGATACGCCCGCAGGGTATATTGGGCAGCTGCCATGTCCGCCGCGTCCGAAGCCCGCAAGCACCTCGCCGATGCGCACCGCATCGTCGTGAAAGTGGGGACGCACGTGGTCATGCACGACGGCGCCGAGCTGGCGCTCGGGCGGATCATGGAGATCGTCGAGGGGCTGGCGCGGCTGCGCAAGGGGGGCCGCGAGATCGTCCTCGTGTCGAGCGGCGCGGTCGGCATGGGCATGCGCGTGCTCGGCCTCAAGGAGCGGCCCCGCTCGCTCGGCCTGCGGCAGGCGTGCGCGGCGGTCGGGCAGGGGCACCTGATGAGCCTGTACACCGACGCGTTCGCGCGCTTCGACGTGGTGGCGGCTCAGGTGTTGCTGACGCAGGAGGATCTCGCCGACCGCGATCGCGCGCTCAACCTGCGCACGACGCTGATGCGCCTCCTCGAGCTGGGCGCCATCCCGGTGCTGAATGAGAACGACAGCGTCAGCATCGCGGAGCTGGTCGAGCACCGGCGCGCGCAGGCGGGCGCCGCCGTCTCCGAGGCGGCGCCGGCCGGGTTCGGCGACAACGACGGCCTGTCCGCGCGGGTGGCGGTCGCGCTGGACGCGGATCTGCTGGTGCTGCTGACCAACGTGGGCGGCCTGTACACGGCGAACCCGCGTGCCGATCCCGCCGCCACGCGCATCCCCGAGCTGGCCGACGTCGACGACGCGGCCCGCGCGCGCGCCGACGGCGTGTCGGGCGGCGGCACCGGCGGCATGGCGAGCAAGCTGGAGGCGGCGCGGCTGGCGTCGGCGGAGGGGACCGCCGTGCTGATCGCGGGCGGCGCCGACGCGCGCGTCATCGAGCGCGCCCTGGCCGGGGAGGATCTCGGGACGCTGATCGCGGTCGCGTCGCGCCGGCCCGCGCGCATCCGCCACATCGCCGTCGGGGCCCGCCAGCGCGGCGCCCTGGTCGTCAACGATGGCGCGCTGCGCGCGCTGGTCGGGAAGAAGGCGTCGCTGCTGCCGATCGGCGTCGTCGGCGTCGAAGGGATGTTCGACAAGGGGGACGTCGTCGAGATCCGCGACGGCAGCGGCCGCGTGCACGGGCGCGGCCTCGTCAACTACGCGGCCGACGCGTGCCGCAAGCTGGCCGGCCGCCACAGCGAGGAGATCGACGCCGTCCTCGGCTGGCGTGGCTACGATGCGCTGATCACGCGCGACAACCTGGTGATGGGAGCCGTCTGATGAGCACCGAAAAAGCGATCGCTGTCGACCCGAAGCTGCAGAGCGAGATGCGCGCCACCGCCGAGGCCGCCAAGGCCGCGGGCGGCAAGCTGGCGCGGCTGGGGGGCGACGGGCGGTCGAAGCTGCTGCGCGCGCTGGCCGCGGCGCTGCGCGAGCCGGGCGTACGCGCCGAGGTGTTCGCGGCGAACGCCAAGGACCTGGAGCGCGCCAAGGCGGAGGGCGTCGCGTCGCCGCTGGTCAAGCGGCTGGGCCTCGACGCCGGCAAGCTGGACAGCGTGTGCGACGGCCTCGATCAGCTGGCGGCGATGCCCGATCTCGTCGGCCGCGCGACGCTGCGCCGCGAGCTCGACGACGGGCTGGTGCTCGAGCGCGTCAGCGCGCCGCTCGGCCTGCTGGGCGTCATCTTCGAGTCGCGCCCCGACGCGCTGGTGCAGATCGTCGGGCTGGCCTGGAAGAGCGGCAACGCCGTGCTGCTCAAGGGCGGGCGCGAGGCGCTGGGGACGAACCGCGCGCTGACCGCGGTCATTCACCGCGTGCTGGAGGGGGGCGGGATCGATCGGCGCGCCGCCGTGCTGCTGGAGGGGCGGGAGGACGTCGCGGCGGTGCTCGGCCTGCACGGCATCGTCGAGGTGATCGTGGCGCGCGGCTCGTCGGAGTTCGTCCGCCATATCATGAGCCAGAGCGACATCCCGGTGATGGGCCACGCCGCCGGGGTCTGCCACCTCTACGTTCACGCCGGCGCCGATCCGGCCATGGCGGCCAGGCTGGCCGTCGACGGCAAGACGACGTACCCGGCGGCGTGCAACGCCACCGAGACGCTGCTCTGGGACGCCGGCGCGGGCGCCGCGCTGGACGCGTGCGCCGAAGCGCTCAAGGCCGCGGGGGTCGAGCTGCGCGCCGACGAGGCGACGCGCAAGCGCGTGCCGTGGGCGAAGGCGGCCACCGACGCCGACTTCGGCTTCGAGTTCGGCGCCAACATCATCGCGGTCAAGCAGGTGGCGGGCATCGACGAGGCGATGGCCCACATCGCCGCGCACGGCTCGAAGCACACCGAGGCGATCGTCACCGCCGACGCGGCCGCCGCCGAAAGGTTCATGGCGGAGGTCGACGCGGCCGGCATCTTCCACAACGCGAGCACCCGCTTCGCCGACGGCTACCGCTACGGCCTCGGCGCCGAGGTCGGCATCAGCACCGACAAGCTGCACGCGCGCGGGCCGGTCGGCGTCGACGGCCTGCTGACCTACCGCTGGCTGCTGCGCGGCAGCGGCCAGGAGACCGCCAGCTACGGCCCGGGCAAGCGGGCGTACAAGCACCGCGATCTGTAGCCCGGTCGAGCAGCAGTTCCCCGCGTCGCAGCGCGACAGTCTTTTCCCGGTCCGGAGTTCCGGAACTGGAAACGTTCTCCCCGCGAAAACTGGCGGCCGGCCTGACCTTTTGGCGGCCGGCCTGAGCTTTCGGAGGTGGGTCCGACCACTCACATCGGGCGGTCCACTCCCGCAACGCGAGGATACTAAGATGAAGAAGCCTGCCGGTCTGACGTTTGCGTCTTGGATGTTCGGGATCGCCGTTCTCGGCGCCGCGTGCGCCCCATCGGAGACCGGCAGCAGCCCCGGGACCGGCGGCAGCGGCGCAGGCAGCAGCGGCAGCACGGGCACGGCCGGCTCTTCGATGACGGGCAGCGCCGGTTCGACCGGCGCCGCCGGCTCGACGACGACCGGCAGCGGCGGCACCTCGACGACCGGCAGCGGCGGGACGTCGGCGACGGGGACGGGCGGAACGTCGACGACGGGCACCGGCGGGACCTCGACGACGGGGACGGGCGGGACGTCGACGACGGGCACCGGCGGGACGTCCGCGACGGGAACGGGTGGGACGACGGGGGGACGCGGCGGCACGACCGGCAGCGCCGGCACGACGGGGACGGGCGGGACGTCGACGGCGGGGACCGCTGGCACCGCGGGCCGTGGCGGCACGACCGGCACGGCGGGGACGACCGGCACGGCCGGGACGACCGGGACCGGCGGCACCGGCCCGGCCCCGACCGAGGTCTGGGTCTCGCCGACCGGCGCCGACACCAACCCCGGCACGATGGCCTCGCCGCTGAAGAGCATCTGCGACACGGTCGCCAAGGCCGGCGCCTGCTACAAGCTGTGCCCCAGCTCGTACAGCTGCCCGGCGGCGGGCGCGACGATCTGGGTGATGGCTGGCACCTACAAGATCACCAACAAGATCGACATCGGCGCGATCCGCGCGGGCAGCGCCAGCGCCAACATGAACATCTTCGCGGTGGCCGGCGCGAGGCCGATCATCGACGCCTCGGGGCTGCCGACCGACAACCTGACCTCGACCGGCATCGCCATGCACATCAAGGGCAGCTACTGGCACGTCAAGGGCCTGGAGATCGAGAACGCGCCCTACAACTGCATCAAGATCGAAGGCGGCGGCAACACCGTCGAGAACACCGCCGTCCACAACTGCGGCAACACCGGGCTGACCATCAGCGCCTACGCGGGCGAGGACATGTCGATCGGCACGCCGGGATCGAACAACCTGATCCTGAACGTCGACTCGTACAACAACATCGCCATCGACGGCGACGGCGAGGACTCCGACGGCTTCGGCGCCAAGAAGTCGGGCGGCAAGGGCAACGTCTTCCGCGGCTGCCGCGCCTGGTACAACGCCGACGACGGCTTCGACGTCTACGGCTGGACGGATCCGATCACGTTCGACAACTGCTGGGCCATCGACAGCAACCGGCGGAACGCGCCCAACGGCGACGGCAACGGCTTCAAGATGGGCAAGGGCCCCGGCAAGCACGTGCTGACCAACGACATCGCCCTCAACAACACCAAGTACGGCTTCACCAACAACGGCGCCGACGCGACGTCGAACTGCACGAACTGCCGCGGGTGCGGCAACTCGTCCGGGCTGAACGACAGCGGCAGCCGCGCGCTGTCGGGCAGCGTGACCAACCTCAGCCCGTGCCCGAGCAGCTCGGCGCTGGAGGCGGCCCGCAAGTCCGACGGCTCGTTGCCGTCGTTTTAGTTCGGGACCCTCAAAGGGTCCC
>DATBHU010000461.1:0-9528 GCA_036557265.1 Polyangia bacterium | reverse complement strand
AGGGCTGACCGGACTCGGGTGCGGCGGCCATCTCTTCCTGGTCGAGCTTCTGATCTTCGTCGGGGCTCACGTAGTCAACGTGGGTCCGCCGCCCGCGCCCGCAACCGGGCGGGCCGGCGGACTGGCGGACCTACTTGGGCCCGCCCGAGACGGGCTCGGGGCCGCGCCGCCCCGGCGCGCCGGCGCTCGTGTAGAACGCCTCGTTCACGTTGGCCGCCGTTCCCCAGCGCGTCTTGGACCAGGTGGTCTCGTACGCGTACAGCAGGCCGAGCACGCCGCGCATCCCGCGCAGCGCGATCGGGTGCTCGGCCGCGACGTCCTTCTGCTCGCGCGGATCGTCGTATTCGTCGTAGAGCTCGATGCGCCCCGGCCCGCGGTGCACCATGCGGTAGCGCTGCACCTTGAGCCCGCGCGACACCTGGCCGTCGACGGTCAGCGCCGCCCGCGGCGTGGCGCCGACCTCGTCGCGCGCCAGCGGCGTCAGGCTGGTCCCCTCGGCGGCGGCGTTCGGCTTGAGCCCCGCCAGGTCGAGCAGCGTCGCGTACAGATCCATCACCTCGACGTCGGCGTGGACGACGTGGCCGGCCGGGAAGACCCCCGGCGCGCGGATCATCAGCGGCACGTGCACCAGCTCCTGGTAGACGGTGTCGCCGTGGCCGACGCTGCCGTGCTCGTAGAACTGGTCGCCGTGGTCCGACACCACGACCACCGCCGACTTCTCGTAGATGCCCAGCGTCTTCAGGTCGGCGATGAACGCCGCGAACGCGGCGTCGCTCTGCGAGATCTCGCCGTCGTGCAGCGCCTCGAGGTACTTCTTGTCGTTGTCGCTGATCTTCAGCTTGCCGCCCTTGATCAGGCCCAGCTGCACGCCCGACAGCACCGGCTTGATCGGCCCGACGTAGGGCTTGTCCCAGTACTTGGCCAGGAACTCCTTGCGCGGCGTGTAGGCGACGTGCGGCTCGATGGTGGCGAGGTAGGCGAACTCCCGCTTGGCGGCGATCGGCGTCAGCCACGCCTTGGCGGTCTTCCACAGATACTCGGAGCCGTTGGGGAGCGATTCGCGGATGAAGTTGCGGTTGACGTCCCAGCCGCGGTCGAAGCCCCACTTCGACGACACGTAGCCGTTGGACGAGAACATGGCGGTCTTGTAGCCCGCCTTCTTCATGTCCTCGGCGACGAACGGGACCTCCTTCGACAGCTTCGCCTCGTGCGCGGTGGCGCGGTGCACGGTCGGGTAGACCCCGGTCAGCAGCGAGGCGTGCGACGGCAGCGACCAGGTGCCGGGCACCTGCGCCCACTCGAAGCGCGTGGCATCGGCGGCGAACGCGTCGTAGTTCGGCGTCAGCACGCGCGTCTTGGTGTTGTAGGCGTGCACCTTGTCGGCGCGCAGCGTGTCGACCATCCAGACGAAGATGTGGTCGAACCTCGGCTGCGGCGTCGCCGCGACGGGCGCTGCGGGCGCCTTCACGACGACGCGCGGCTCGCCCCAGGCCAGGTCAGGCTTCGTTCCGCGCGCGATCAGGTCGATGCGCGCCGCCCGTCCACTTGCGGCGCCCAGATCGGCGAGCGCCTCGGACCAGCCGGCGCCGACGTTGCCTTCGTGGATGGTGCGCGCCGGCTGGCCGTCGACGGCGACCTGCGCCAGCACCGTGCCGCCGGGCGTGGAGGCGCCGTACGCGAACGCGAGGTGCGCGCCCGCCGGCAGCTGCATGTAGAAAGACAGCCGCGAGCCCGCGCCGCCCGGGACCAGCGCGCGCCGGCGCGCGCCGCCCAGCTCGACCTCGCGCGCCGCCAGCGGCGACAGCGCCTCTTTCGGCGCGCCCGCGGCGGCCGGCCCCAGCGCCAGCGACGTCACCGCCGCCGCCGCGCGCTTGCCGCCGGCGACGTCGGCCGCGCTCTTGAAGGTCAGCCGCACCCGGTTGTCGCCCGCGTGCAGCAGCGCCGCCGGAACGGTGACGTCGTAGCGCTTGCTCGCCTTGTCGACCTCGAGGGTGGAGAGCGGCTTCTCGTTGACGAACAGCGACACGCGCTGCGCCGGGGCGAGCGCCCGCATCGTGATCGACAGCGTCGCGTCGCCGCCCGCCTCGTCCCAGGGGAGGAACGCCATCGCCGACAGCCCCGCCACCAGCGCGGCGGGGTGGCCCTCGTCCTTGGTGCCGAGCAGCCACGAGGTCTTCCAGCCGCCGTCGATGTACTTGAGGAAGTCGAGGCCGCCGGCGTCGACCACCAAGCGGCCGTCGCGGTGAACGACGGCGTGGACGCGGTTGGCGTAGAGATCGATCGCCGTGCGGAACCCGGTCATGTCGACCGGCGCCGCCGCGGCCGGCGCCGGGGCGGGCGGCGTGGCGGCCACCGCGCCGTCGACGGCGGACGGCGGCCTGGGCGCGCCCCCGCAGGCGGCGATCGCGAAGGCGAGCGCCGCGGTCAGGCGGGTGGGGCGCCGCGCGCGCTGCCTACCAGTAGAGCGTGGATGAGCCGACGGATGGCGACCGAGCGAAAGCAACCGTTCGCAAGTATCGCGGCGTGTTGCGCGCCGTCAAGCTGAGAACGTCAGGCGCGCCCGCGACGCCGGCGCAGGAGCGCCAGCCCGACCAGCAGCACCAGGGCGCCGGCCGAGCTTCCCGGCGCCACGCTGCAGGCGCAGCCGCCCGGGTTGATCGCGTCGTTCCGCGCCGTGACCTCTTTGTTGATCGCGGTCCGGTTGTCGATGACGGGCTGGCCTTCGCCCGCCTCGGCGCGCTGCCAGGCGATCGCCAGCGACGGCATCGTGTCGATGCCGCTGACGTCGAAGCCGCAGGCGTCGGTGCGCTTGTACCAGACCGACCCGCCACTCTCCGGCAGCTGGAGGAGGATCGGCGCCTGGCAGTAGGTGTAGCTGCGCGCGCCGCACATCACGTGCGCGGTCGCCGTGTGCACGTTCGACTGCGCCGGCAGGTCGGGGTTGAAGACGAACTCCGGATCCTTGTTCATCTCCTCGGGCGAGATGTACGTCGCCAGCCGCGTCAGGTACGGATGCGCGTCGAACAGCGCCTGTCCGTCCTGCAGCGGGTCGACGATCTTCGTCTTCACCTCGGCGGTGATCGCCGCCGGATCGAACGCCTTGAACGACGACTGGTACAGGCCCCAGTAGTAGGAGTTGTTGTTGTAGAAGGTCGACTCGGTGATCCCCATGTCGATCAGCACCTGCGGCTCGGGGATGTAGGTCCGCAGCAGCGGCAGCATCTGGCCGTACTGCATCAGCCCTTGCCCCACCACCTGCTGGAGGTACGCGGGCGGCGTCCCCGCCGTCTGCAGCAGGGTCAAGTTGATGGCCGTGTTCGGCCACAGCAGCCCGCTCATCACGCTGGACGTCCCGGCGTACTCGGCGATGAACGCGTTGCCGCCCGCCTCGTCGGCGGCGGTCTTGACCAGCGAGCTGTAGTTCTGCCCGCCGGTCAGCCAGTCGATCTTCGCCTGGTTCAGCGTCAGCTCGAAGTAGTTGGACGGGACGGCGCGGCTCGCGCCGAGCACGTACAGGTTGACGGAGAGGTCGGCCAGCGCCGCGATCGCCGTCAGCTTCAGCGGCACGCACGGCACCTCGCCCTTGAACTTCAGCACCACCGGCTGGATGGCGCCCGTCGACTGGCCGGACAGCAGCTTGACCGCGACGAAGTACTTGTTCAGCTGGACGTAGTCCTCGATGATCGAGCGCGCGGTGTCGCTGACGACGAACCCGTTGTCGGCCAGGTACTGCAGCAGCTGGGCGCTGTCGCTCGCCTGCACCACCAGCGCGTCGTACGGCCCGACGTCGCCGCGGAAGATGACGTTGACGCCGCCGCCGACCGCCCCGCCGGTGCCGCCGGTGCCGGTGCTGCCGCCCGAGCCCGCGGTGTTCGCGCCCCCGTCGTAGACCGTGCGGCCGTCGGGCTTGCATTCGCCCTCGGTGACGAAGCTCGCGCTGTACGACGGGCGCGTCACCGCCGCCACCTGCGTGAACACGCGATCGCTGCCGACCGAGATGTCGGGGATCGCCTCGATCGGCAGCACCCAGGAGAAGTCACTGGCCGTGCCCGAATAGAGGATCTGGATGTAGGCGGTGACCGTCCCCTGTCCGGTCGCGGGATCCTTGTCGACCGCGAAGACGATGTTCTCGCCGCTCTGGGCCACCGGCAGCGGCGCGAACGGGTCCGGCGGCGGTCCGCCGCAGAACAGCCCGCCGCACGCGTGCGCCGGGCGCGCGCCAGCTGCGAACGCCGCCGCGACGGCGAGCGCCGTTCCGGCCAGGGCCAACCGCCTCGAATGGTGGGTTCCGCGCATGTCGATCTCCCGGTGCTGGTTCAGCGCAATCAACGCAATCAACGATAGACGACGCGGATGCGCTGGTTGTGCGTGTCCGCGATGTAAAGGTTCCCGGCCGCGTCGAGCGCGATGCCGCCCGGCCGATCGAGCTGCGCCGCGGTGGCGGGGCCGCCGTCGCCCGCGAAGCCTTCCGACCCGCAGATCCCGGCCACGGTCGTGATGGTGCCGTCGCCGCGCACGACGCGCACGCAGTCGTTGTCGGTGTCGGCGATGTAGAGCCCGTCGGGCGCCACCGCCACGTCCGCGAGGTCGTTGAGCGAGGCGTCGGTCGCCGGGCCGCCGTCGCCGGTCGCGCCGAGCTGCCCGTTGCCGGCGACGGTCGTGATCATGCCGGCCGGGTCGATCTTGCGCACCCGGTTGTTCAGCGAGTCGGCGATGAACAGGTTTCCCGCCGGGTCGATGTCGATGCGCCCCGCGGGGCGCGCCGACTGGCCCTGCGGCAGCGAGATGAAGGCGCTCGTCGCCGGGCCGCCGTCGCCGAGGGCCGGGCACGCCGACGCGTCCAGGCACGGGCCGACGCCGGCGATCGTGCTGACCATGTTCGTGACGGCGTCGACCCTGCGGATGCGGTCGTTGGCCTGATCGGAGATGAACATGTTGCCGGCCGTGTCGAACACGACGGCGACGGGCAGGTTCAACACGGCCGCCGACGCGGGGCCGCCGTCGCCGGCGAAGCCGCGCGCGCCGGTGCCGCAGACGTCGATCAGATCCCCGGTGACGGGGTCCATCGTCTTGATCCGGCTGTTGTGCCAGGCGGCGATCACCATGTGCCCGGCGCCGTCGAACGTCACCTGCGTCGGGTGGTTCAACCGGCCCGTCGACGGATCGTCGGACATCGGGCCGAGCTCGCCGATGCCGGCGATGATGTGCAGCGTGCCGTCGTCCTGCCGGACGCGGATGCGATGGTTGTTCCAGTCGACGACGTAGAGGCGGCCGTCCGGCCCGATGCTGACGTCCTGGGGGAGGTAGAGGCGGGTCTGCAGCGCCGCCTGATCGTCGGCGCCGTCGCCGGCGATGCCGGTGCCGGCCACCGTGCAGATCACACCCGGCGCCGCCACGCAGGCGGCCGCGGGCGGTCCTTCGCTGCCCCCGCCGCATCCAGCGGTCGCCGCCGCCGCCGCGATCGCGGCCGCCCCGAGCAGGCCCGACAACGGCGCGCGCTGCGCGCTCACGGCATCACCTTCCGGATGCGGTTGTTGAACGTATCGGCGACGTAGAGGTTGCCGGCCGCGTCGAAGGTGATCCCCCACGGCCGCCACAGCGACGCCGCGCGCGGCGGGCCGCCGTCGCCGCCGAAGCGCGCCATGCCGTCGCCCGCCACGGTGTCGATCACGCCCGTCGTCAGGTCGACCGCGCGCACGCGGTGGTTGTCCGTGTCGGCGATGTAGAGGCGGCCGTCCGGCCCGAGCGCGACGTCGCGCGGCCAGGAGAGCGACGCCTCCGTCGCCGGGCCGCCGTCGCCGGAGAAGCCGGGCGTCCCGTTGCCGGCGACCGTCTCGATCAGGTTGGCGGCGAAGTCGACCCGCCGGATGCGCTGGTTCTCCGTGTCGACGATGTAGAGGCGCCCCTGGTCGTCCAGCGCCAGGCCGCCGCCCGGCTCGGGGTTGTCGCTGGCCATCTGGAACTGCAGCTGCGCCGCCAGCGGCGGGCCGCCGTCACCCGCGAAGCCGCCTGTCGCCGATCCGACCACCGTGTCGATGACGCCGTCGGTGCCGATGCGCCGCACGCGGAAGTTCTTCGTGTCCGCCAGGTAGATCGCGCCCGTCTTGTCGATGACGACCGACTTCGGCTGGTTGAGCAGCGCGCCGAGCGCCGCCATCCCGTCGCCCGTGAACCCGGGCCCGGCGCCGCTGACGACGTCCTCCATCCCGGTGGCGGGATCGAGGCGCCGGACCTTGTGGTTGTGCCAGGCCGCGACGATGACGACGCCGTTCTGATCGAACGTCACGTCGGTCGGGTGGTTCAGGTTGCAGTCCGTGCCGGCGACGCCGGGCGCCGTGCGCTCGTCGCCCGTGTTCGGCCCGTCGCCGACGTCGTCGGTCCCCATCACCGTCTCGAACGTGTCGTCGAGGTTCACGCGGCGGACGCGGTGGTTCTGCCAGTCGAGCACGTAGGCGCGGCCGTCGGGCGCGAACGCGAGGTCCATTGGCCAGTACAGCATCGACTCGCGGCGATCGAGGCCGTCGCCGTAGAACGCCGCCTCGCCGTTGCCCGCCCAGGTGCAGATCGCGCCCGAGACGCAGCCCGGGTGGCTGTTCGCGTCCCCGCCGCAGCCGATCGCGGCGCCCGCGGCGAGCATCAGTGAAGGCCAGAGCCAGAGGGGGGCGGTTTTCATGCCCCGACGGGTAGGCAAGCCACGGACCAGGGCGTTTCCGCATGTATTACGCGGAGTTGGTCGACTCCCCGCGCAGCGACGCTTCGAAAACCATGACATCGATGTCCGGATATTACAGATCTCCGCGGCGGGGCGCGCGGTCGTCAGAAGCGGCCGCCCAGCCCCAGGGTCGTGCGGGGCCGGCCGTCGGCGTCGGTCACGGACAGCAGCGTCGGGGCGATGCGATCGCGCAGGCGCGGCGCGCGCAGGGCGACGTCCTCGGTCGGGATGCCGTCGAGCGCGCTGGTCGCGGCGAAGGTGATCACCAGGCCGGCGAGCGCGCCGACCGTGACGCCCCGCCAGGCGCCCTTGTCGGAGTTGTCGGCCGACGCCCCGAGCAGGAGGCCGATCACCGCGCCGCCGTAGCCGCCCCAGGTCGCGACGCGCACGCGCTCGAGCGAGATCTCGCTGTTGGCGGCCGCGAGCGCGCCCAGCCCCAGCCCCCCGTAGAGGCCCAGCAGGCTGGACGTGAACACCTTTCGATCGGAGGGACTCTGATAGTAGGAATAGCCGCCCAGGGTCTGGATGGTGCCGCCGCCGAACGCGAGCATCCCGGTCGTGCCGAGGACCAGGCCCCAGAAGCCGGCGTCGCGCACCAGCTGCGTGTCGCCCGGATCGAGCTCCAGGTTGCGGGCGGCGACCATCGCGACCGGCACCGACAGCAGGCCGGCGCCGGCGGTCAGCAGCGCGACGTTGCGCTGGTTGGGATGGTCGCTCGCGATGTTGGCGACCAGCAGCGTCGTCGTCGGGACGAACGAGGTGATCGCGAGCGTGAGCGGCAGGTCGCCGCGATCGGGCTCGCCGACGTTCAGGTAGGCGACCGCGCCGATGGTGTAGGCGAGCGCGCCGATCGCGACGGGCGCCACCGAGGGGTCGCCCGACGGCTCGCTGAGCGCGAACGAGAACCCGACCGACATCCCGTACAGGAACGCGGTGGTGCCGAAGTCGAGCTTCTCCCAGGTGGTGAGGCGCAGCCGCTCCGAGGTGCGCAGCGAGTAGGGCTCGCGGCGGATGACGACGCCGGCGCCGGCCGCGGGCGGACCGGCGGCGGCGCCCGGGGGCGGGCCGGGCGCGCGGCGCACCGTGATGATCTTGAGCGCGCGCCGCGCCTCGTTCGCTTCGGGCGCGGCCGGATGCTCGCGCGCCAGCTGATCGTAGAGCGCCGCCGCGGCGTCCAGGTTGCCGGCGTCGATGGCCGCGTCGGCCGCCGCGAGCAGCTGCGCCGGCGACATCGTGACCGCCGGCGCGGGCGCCGGGATGGGAGGCTCCGCCTGCGCCCACGCCGCGCCGGCCGGCAGACCGGCGGCCGCCATGGCGGCGGCGAGCGCGAACGTGGGGGCTCCGATGCGCAGCCTCATCAGGTCACGGGATGGTCGGCTCTCCGGCGGTGAAGTACGACGTCAGGTACGCCGCCCAGTCGTCGGCGGCGGCGGCGTTCCTGGTGGCGACGAAGTGCCCGTCGTAGCCGCTCGGCTGGTACTGCAGCAGGGCGGCGGTGCGCGCGACGCCGTCGCTGCCGGTCAGGTTCGCGGCGACCGGGCGGGCGATCGCGTCCCCGTCGTAGTCGTCGAGCTTCGCGCCCGCCAGCGGCAGCCCGAGCGAGCGCGCGTTCGCGTCCAGCGTCGACCGCGGCGTGTAGGTGTCGCCCTTGCCCCACGACATGAAGACGTGCTTGCTGGCGACCGTCTCGGGCGCGCGCCGGATGATGAGCGGGTTGTAGTTCAGCGGATCGGCGCGATCGAAGAAGCTCTGGAAGATGGTCATCACCGGGTGCACCTCGTCGAGCGGCTCGCCGATCAGGAAGGTCAGCCCGGCCCCGATGTTCGTCGGCATCGTCTTGTAAAGCAACGAGTCGGTCAGGCTGGCGCCGGCGCCCGAGAAGATCGTGGCGGGCGCGGCGTCGCTCCACGCCATCGCGATCTCGCCCGAGGTGCTCCCCTGCGAGTGGCCGAAGAACGCCAGCTTGCTCGGGTCGAACACGATCGCGGCGCCGGTCGGCGACATCGTCGCCGTCAGCGACACGCCGGCGACGCGCAGCGCCTGCAGGATGTCGACCGCGCCCTGCAGGAAGTTGTCGCGCGCGGCGCGCGGGTTCAGCGGGTTGAACACCAGGTCGTCGGGCTTCTTCGTCGAGCCGCCGGCGCGCGCGCCGTGCTCGACGGCGTCGAAGCCGAACGCCGCCGCCGGCGCGGCGCCCGCCGCCAGCTTCGCGGCGATCCCGTCGTCGATCACCGAGCGCATCGAGCCGCCCGTCCCGTGGTGGTAGACGACCAGCGGCCATCCCGCCGCCGGCATCGTCGCGCCTTTCGGGATCGTCAGCGCGAAGCAGACCTGCTCCGTGCGCACCGGCGCCGGTCCGCTGGCGCCCTCGCTGATGCCACCCCCCTGCGCGGGCGTGTCGTAGGGCGCCGTACCCGCCTGATAGATCGGCACCGAGAACTTGCCGTGGATCTCGCTGAAGGCCGGATCGGCCGCGGGGCACGCGCGCGCCGGCGTGCCGTCGTCGCACGGCGAGGTGACGCCGGCGCCGCACAGCGTGACCGAGGTGAGCGCCGGGGCAGGCTGCGTCGCGACGCTGGTGGCGAGCCGCCGCATGTGCCCGGGCGCGTCCTGCACGGTGAACACGGCGGCCGTCGCCAGCGGCGGTGCGTCCGTCCCCTTGCTGGCCAGCCAGTTGCGCAGCGGCTGGTAGGCGTCCCAGGCGTGGCCGAGCGCGGCGTCCGTGGGGCGCGTCGAGCCCATCACGGCCGTGAAGTCGGCGTCGGCCGCGGCGGCGGTGCCGGCGTCGGACGCGAGCCCGGTCGTCACGATCACGG
>DATBHU010000460.1:0-3640 GCA_036557265.1 Polyangia bacterium | reverse complement strand
GGAGCGGCGCGACGGGCACGGGCGGCAGCTTCACCGGCACGGGCGGCGGCGCGGGCGCGGGCGGCAGTTTCACCGGAGCCGGCGGCGGCGCGGGCGCGGGCGGAAGCGGCGCCGCCGGACGCGGGGGCGGTGGCGGCAGCTCGGCGGGAGCCGGCGGCAGCTTCACCGGCGCGGGCGGCAGCGGGGGCGGCGGCGGCTCCTTCGGCACGGCCGGAGGGGGCGGCACCACCATCACCGGTCGGGGAGGCGCGGCAGGAACGGCCACCGGCACGGGCGGCGCGACGGGCACCGCGGGCGCGACAGGCGTGGGCGGCGCGCTCGGGACAGGCGGCGGCGGCGGCACCAGCGCCTCCTGCGGCGGCAGCGCGCACACCATGTGCGCGTCGAGCACCCAGTTCTGCGAGCTCGCGACCGGCGCCTGCCCGGCGGTCAACCCGAGCGGCGCCTGCGTCACGAAACCGACCAGCTGTAATCCGATCACCGCTCCGGTCTGCGGCTGCGACGGCAAGACGTACACCAACGACTGCAGCCGCGAGGCTTCCGGCATCAGCAAGTGGGCGGACGGCGAATGCTCCGCCGAGACGTGTCCGGCGACCGCGCCGACGAGCGGGATCGCCTGCACGCAGGGCAACATCGCCTGCGTCTATTTGATCACCGCTGGGCCGAACGCCGGCTGCGTGGAGCGGTTCACCTGCACGAACAGTGTCTGGGCGGCGCCGGTCGTCCTCTGTCCCGGCGGCTGACCAGCGGACCGGATGACTGAATAGCCGGCCGCCCGCGCCAGATCTCCGTCGGAGACAGGGCCTCGGGGGCCTTGCGAAGCGACACGCGGACATGAAAGACTGGTGCATTCATGCGCCTGCTGATCGCCTGCTTGCTGGGTCTCTCACTGTCGATTGCCGGGCTGCCCGGCCTCCTTTCGATCGGATCGGCGGCCGCCGCCGTCGCCTCCGCGCCGTCCTCCCCCCGCCCCGCCGTCCAGGCGCGCGGCAAGAAGCGCCGCCCGCGCACCCAGAAGGTGAAAAAGGCGGACAAGAAGCCTGACAAGAAGAAGAACGACCCCGGCTTCGCGCTCTGAGCCGGCGTCAGCGCGCCAGCGTCAGCGCGCCGGATTGTCGCCCGACCAGCGGGTCAGGACTTCCATCTCCCAGTCGTTCAATCGATCGGCCGGGAGCGGCGGCATCCGGAGATCGCCCTCGAGCGTGTTGATCTCGGTGAGGATCAGGTTGCCCGACGCCGTGCTGCCGCAATAGCCCGCGCCGTGCTTGCAGGTCGCCTGCGTCTCGCAGCCTTCATCGTCGTAGCGCTGCAGGTAACAGAAGATCGGCATCTTGAGGTCATACGGGACCGTAGGGTCGGGGTTCAGCGTGTCGTTCGCGCCGTGGCAACGCACGCAGTGGGCCTCCAGGATCGGCTGCACGTCCTTGGTGTACGTGGGCGCGTCCGGCACGTCCGGCGTGCACGCGGCCAGCGCCAGCAGCGCCGCGAGTTGAACGACCGTGGCGAGGCGACTGAACGGCATCGCTGGTCGCGTCCGGCGGTCAGGGCGCGGGCGGGCTCATCTTCGCCCAAAGCTGGATCATGCTTATTTCCCCGTCGCTCAGTTGATCGGCCGGGAACGGCGGCATGCGCAACGTCGAGTCGTCCGGCTGATGGACGATGTAGTTACTCACCAGCATGCTCGCGCAGAAGCCCGCGCCGCGCTTGCAGGTCGAGACCATGCTGCAGTCACCCTCGTCTTCGTAGCGCTGCAAATAACAGGTGAGCGGCATCTTCACCGGGAACGGAATGGTCGGGTCGGCATTCAGCGTGTCGTTCGCGCCGTGGCAACGCACGCAACGCGCGATGAAGATTGGCTGCACGTCATGCTTGTACGTCGGCGCGTCCGAGTACGACGGGGTGCACGCCGGCAACACCAGCAGCGCCAACGCGAGAGCGAACGTCGCATGAATGAACCAGCGCCTCATGGAATCGGATCCTGCAGCCACCGCATGATCACTTCCTTGTCGTGCGCGCCGAGGGCCGGCCACGGCAGCGGCGGCATCCCGCCCTCGTCCTGCGACAGCGTCAGCGCGTAGGTCTCGATGTAGCTGACCGGCGGGCTGCCGATCGCGGTCCCGCAGTAGTGCGCGCCGCGCTTGCACGACGGATCAACGAGGCCGCCGTCGGCGGAGCAGTCGCCCATGTCGTCGTACATCGACAGGTAGCAGACCAGCGGCTTGCCGACGGTGTTGGGCGAGCCGTCCGGGTTCGGCGCGGCGTTCAGCGTGCCGCCGTCGCCGTGGCAGCGGGTGCAGTGGGCGGCGAAGATCGGCCGGACGTCGCTGGCGTACGACGGCATCTCCGGGACCGGCGGGTCGGAGGGCGAGCTGCACGCCGCCAGCCCGCACGCGGCCGCCGACAGCGACACGAGATAAGCGAATCTCGGCGCGACGACGTTCATAGCTGCCTCACGACCGGCGCTCATAGGTAGTAGTGTAACTGCACCATCAGCAGGTTGGCCGCCGGCTGCCCCGCCTGCCCGACCGGCACCAGACGCCCGAGCAGCACCGCCTCGCAGTGCGCGTACGGGAAGATCTGGATCTGCAGGTCGTACGCGTTGCGCGCCGTGGTGCTGACCGAGAGGTTCTCCTGGAAGCGCTCGTAGGCGAGCGACGCCATCACGCCGCGCACCGGGAACGCGGTCAGGCCCGCGTAGGAGACGAACTGGTTCTGCCCGTACGACGCCGCGCTGACGGTCTGGCGGATGAAGTCGGCCTCGCCCAGGAACAGCAGCTTCGCCTGCTCGATCCAGAGCTTGCCCACCAGGCCGCCCTGGTAGCGGGCGGCGTCCTTGCCGATGCCGATGCGCGACTGCGCGGCCAGCGCCGCCATGCCCGCGAAGCGATATTCGAAGTAGCCGGCGCCGCCCGATTCGCGCGCGCCTACCGATTGCAGCGGATCGGGAAAGCTGGACGGCGGCGGCGTGAACCCGGACAGGTGCAGCTCCCAGACGTCCGAGACGTAGCCGCCCGACGCCGTGTACGTCTCCTCGTAGAGGTTGTAGCCGGTGAAGCGGCGGACGAAGTAAGGGTGCTCGACGAAGCGCAGGCCGTAGGGCGCGAAGAAGCGTCCGATGCGCGCGTAAGGGCCGGTCGCGCTCGGGCGCCACATCAGGTAGTGCTCGCGCGTGATGAAGCGGTCGGCGACGGTGCCGAAGTCGTAGTTGATGTTGCCAGCGCCGGTGCTGGCGAACCCGTCCGGCGGCCGCGTCTCGCCCCGCACGCCGCCCTCGAGATAGAGCGAGAACGCGTCGTTGAACGCGAAGCGCGCGTAGGCGTCCGCCTGCATCGGGAACCAGGCGGTCTGCGGCGCCTCGTCGCCCGCGTCGTCGTTGCGCACCGCCGCGAGGCGGAAGTCGGCCCCCAGCGCGACCCAGGCCGGCAGCTTCACCGCCCCGTGCAGGAAGTCGCCGTCGCCGGCCATGCTGATGGTGTCGCCGCTCTCGCTGCGGCCCCACGACGAGATCAGCCCGCCGCCCGCCGGCGAGAAGTGGCACTGGCTGCACTTGTTCGTGCCGGAGCTGAACTGGAACTGCGGGTAGGCCGCGGCGCCGCGCGCGAAGCCGACGGTCCCGACGCCGGCGACGAGCAGACAGAGA
>DATBHU010000459.1:0-4597 GCA_036557265.1 Polyangia bacterium | reverse complement strand
TCAACAGCCGGTAGCGTTCCGGCACGATCTTCAGCGCCAGGATGATCGCGCCGGTGAAGAAGGCGGCGCCGAAGATGCGGCCCAGGTAGAAGCCAATCAGGGGGTTCTGGAACGGCTTCCCCGCCAGTATGCCCAGCGCGTTCGGCACGTAGCCGACGGGCGGCAGGTTGCAGATGTCGTACACCGGCATCTGCTGGTTCAGCGCCGGGTCCGAGAAGTCGGCGCGCAGCCACTCGGTCTTGAACTTGGCGTTGTAGTTGAAGGCCACGTCCCAGACGTGCACGGCGTCCGGCAACGTCGCGTAGCGCCGCTTCATCGCGAAGTAGTACTCGCCCCGCGCGTCCTTCGAGCAGACGAAGTCCAGGTTCGTCACGCTTACGGCGCGGAAGTAGTGCGCCGGCTCGTCCGACTTCTGGAACGGCGGCACCAGGAACGTGAATATGACCAGCGCCATGCCGACATAGCACCAGAACGCCGTCTGGTAGAACCCCAGGGCCGCGACGCGCTGCCGTACGGCGTCGACCGCCCGCGAAGGCGACAGCTCAGCGCCGAGAGGGAAATCGGCGGGGCGGGGCGTTTCGGCCAAGGCGTTCCTGCGGCGCGCGGCGCCGATTGTAATTCTGGGCTAGCTTGGCGGAATCACCGGCCTGGGGCAACGGCTGAAATTGGCCTATTCCGAAGCCGTCACCGGCGCCGAACCGGCTGCCGGCGCAGCCACGCGCCGCTGCAGGAGCACATAACAGAGGGCAGCGATCAGCACCAGCGGCAGCGTCACCAGCGCCCGCACCAGCACCACTACCGCCGCGCCCTGCTCCAACGTCGCGCCCAGCCGGTCCAGAGTCGCCGCCAGCGAGCCGTCCAGAATCCCGAGGCCGAGCGGGATCAGCGCTACGATGCCCGCGAACGTCGAGATCGCCAGCGCGATCCAGGCATCGCCGATGCCAACATCGGCGTTGACACCGCGGGCGAAAAGCCAGTACTGCAACGCAATCAGCGCGAAGATCACGAGGCTGATCGCCGACGTCGCCAGCAGCAGCTTCACGTCCTGCATCAGAAACCTGATCTGCACTGCCGTCGAGAGCAGCCGCCGCGCCGCTCGCGCCACGATGCCGCTGCCCTCGATGTGCCGGTCTTCGAGCTTGAATGCAGACAGCAGGCCCGCGCCCGCCCACGGCGCCAGAACAAGCGCGAGGCACACGACGCCCGCGCTAGCGGCAGCCGCCGGACTCAGGTACGACACCGCCGCGATGAATGCCGCGGCCAGCACAAGCACGTAGACCGACAGTGCCCGTTCGTACACGACCGCCGTCACCACGTCGTGGAACGACACCGCCGCGCGGTCTCGCAGGCTTTGCGCCCGTAGCAACTCGCCCGAAGCCCCGGGCGTCAGGCCGCCGGCGACGAAGCCTACGATCGTCGTCGGCACGACGACACCGGCCGCGACGCTGTGTCCCAGCCGCCGGTAAACCAGATAGGACCGCAGCGGCGCCAGTAGCAGCACGGGGACATTGAGCAGCAGCGCCGCCAGCGCCCGCCGCGCGTCGACGTCCTGCAGCACGCGCCACAGCTCCGACGGGTGCGATCGCACGACCACGAACGCCACCACCGCGACCGCTAGCCCGACCTGCAGCAGGCGCAGCGGCGTCACGTCGCCGGGTCCGCCTTGCGCGCCAGCACGCGATAGATGTGCGGGAACGCCTTCGCCAGCAGCCGCCCGAAGGCGCGCTCGGCAGCATTGCGGCCCGACACGTAGGCGTCGATGCTGACCAGCTCGAGCCCGGCATCCGCGATCAGGCGCCGCAGACCGGTGCGGCTGAAGGGCCGCACGTGCGTGTAGTCGTCCCAGAAGTTGCCCACGGGATAGAACTGCGAGTACGGCGTTGGCGTGTGCGCCAGCAGGAGGCCGCCCGGGCGCAGCACTCGGCCCGCCTCGCGCACCAGCCGCAGCGGCTCTTCGACGTGCTCGATGACCTCTTTCATGCGCACCAGGTCGAAGCATCCGCCGCCGAACGGCAAGGCGCCGCCGCTCCCGATGACCCCCGGAAGTCGCTCCCCGCCCCAGACGAGCGTCGCCGCCGCCTCCATGTCCAGCGCGATGGCATCGAACCCGCGCCTAAGCGCTGCCGCCACGAAGCTGCCACGCCCGGCGCCGACGTCCAGCACGCGCGCGCCTCGCGTCACTCGCGCCGCGATCAGCGCCAGGTCGTTGTCGATCACGTCCTGGTGTTCGCGCAGATGTGCCAGCGGCCCCTCGGCGCTCACGACGGCGTCATAAGCCGCGAGCGGTCCGACAGCAGCGCCCGCAGCAGCCAGCCGCGCTTCAACCTGCGGTTTGCGAGCACCACCCGGCGCCGCGCGGCATACTTCGGCGCTTCCATCCCGGCGCGCACGGCCGCGACCAGCGTCGGAGGCAGGAGCAGCGCGAAGTACAACGCCTTCTTCCACGCAGGCAGCCCGAACTGCCCCGAGTTGAACGGCGCGCCAGCCAGGACGATCGCCGACAGCGCCGCCGCCTCCGGCCCATCCGAGTTCTTCCAGAAGGCCAGCAGGCGATTTCGGATGATGCGCACCGCCTTCGCGAACGACCTCAGCGACGGCTTATCGTCAAGCGTGTGGTCATGATAGACGACGGCCCGCGTCGCCACGACGACTTGGTGGCCGCGTCCCCGCAGCCGCAGCGCCAGGTCCACGTCCTCGCCGTAAGCGAACATGTCCGGGTCGAAGACGTAGCCGCCTATGTCCTCCACAATGTCGCGCTTGATGATCACCGACACGCCGCTGAGCGACAGCGTGTCGACAACCGGCGCGTCCGTCACAAGCGACCGGTAGTCGACGAAACCCAGGCGCGATAGCTCCGGCGCGTACACGGCGCCGATCGCCGCGATCCGCTCCTTCGCCTCGTACTCAGCGTTCCAGGGATGCACGACGTTGGCGTGCGCCGCCTTGATGGCGTCGTCGCTTTCAACTGCCGCCACCAGCTCTCGCAGCCAGCAACGGTGCACAACCGTGTCCTGGTTCAGGAACACCACCAGCGGCGCCTGCGCCAGTCCGAAGCCGGCGTTGTTGCCGCCACAGTAGCCCAGGTTCGCGGGCATGCGCTCGACGCGCACCCCGTCGAAACGCTCCGCCGCCTCCGCCGTGCCGTCGTTCGAAGCGTTGTCGACGAACAACACCTCGTACGGAGAACCGAAGTCCTGGTCCAGCACTGAATCCAGGCACTGCTCGACATAACCGCGACCGTTGTAGCCCAGCACGACGACGCTGACGCAGGGCACCGTGGAGTCGTCGTGAGCGTCGCGAGGGCGCGTTGTAGTCTTAGGTGGCATCCGCGGGCCGATCGTAACAAACGGCCCAGGTAGCCGCTGCGTCGACGCGGAGACGGGAGCTCGAACTGAGGACGGTACGAAAGCTCGGCGCAAAGGGCGTCGCGGTGGCCGACTTCCCCGAGCCGGAACCGAAGCACGATCTTGTGGTCGTGAAGGTGATGGCCTCGGCGATCGATCTCTTCTGCCGCGGCCTCGACCCATCGCCCATGGTGACGCACCGCTTCGGCATCGAAGACGCACTGGAGGCCTTCGAGGCCTTCTTCGGCGGCAGCGGCGCCAAGGTCATGATCGAGCCCTGGAGCTAACGGCATCGCTACTCCGACCGCGCCCACACCAGCACGCCTTCACTACGCCACCGAGATCGGCATCAAGCTCTGGTCGCAGTTGCCGCCCGGCTTCGTGCTCGAACGTAACGTCGAGGTCGATAACGGCGCCGCGCGGCCCCTGCACATCCACGTCGCCCGCGCCACGCGCCCCGGCCTGCGCCCGGCGGTCGCCTACATCTTCGGCGGTGGCTGGGAGAGCAACGGCCCCGACCAGGGCCTCATCCCCATCCTCGGCCTGGCACTGCGCGGCTACACCGCCGTCTCAATCGACTACCGCTACAGCAGCGAAGCCACCTTCCCCGCCCAACTTGATGACGTTCGCACTTGCATGCGCTTTCTCCGCGCCAGGGGCGCCCGCTTCGGCATCGACCCGGAGCGCGTCGGCGTTATGGGGTTGTCGTCGGGCGGCCACCTGGCGGCCCTGCTGGCAACGACCGCCGCGGCCTCTGGAGGCGACGCTCGCGATCGCGTGGGAGCCGTAGCGGTCTGGGCCGCGCCGGTAGACCTGCACTCGCTAGCCGAGCACCACGGCGGCCTCGACTCGCCGCGCGGCCGGACGGCGCGGCTCCTGGGCGGGCCGGTGTCGCAGAAACCGGACCTCGTCGCGGCGGCAAACCCGCTGACATTCGCGACCACGGACAGCCCGCCGTTCTTCATCGCTCAGGGCGAGCGCGACGAGACTGTGCCGGCGGCACAGGCGCGCCTGCTCTACGAGGGCCTCCGCGCCGCCGGCGCCAGGGCAGAGCTGCTGCTCGTGCCCGGGCGCGGCCACGGCTATCTGGGCCTCGACGCCGTCCGCCGAACGGCCCGATTCTTCGACCGCGAGCTGAAGGGCCGCAAGCCCCAGGCTGAACTATCATCGACGCCACCACTCAGGAGGTAGGCAACTTGGCCGGCGAAGGAATCTGGAACATCCGCGAGGTCGACATGGCGCACCCCCTGGCG
>DATBHU010000458.1:0-8267 GCA_036557265.1 Polyangia bacterium | reverse complement strand
CGGGGCGGGCCGCGTGATCGGCGGGGGCGGTGGCGGCGCCAGATGAGCGCGGATCTGGTACGCGGCGGCGCCCACGCCGGCGCCCAGGATGCACACCACCGCCGCGACGGCGGCCCAGCGGGTGCGGCGCGCCGGGATCGGCGTCGCGCGCCGCGGGACCCCGGCCACCAGCGCCGCGCGGGCCCGCGCGATCGCGCGCGCGCGCACGGTCGCGGGCAGGGGCGGGATCTCGCGCTCGTGCTCGAGCAGCGCGCCGACCTCGGGTGACAGCGGCGGGCGTTCGCGGCTCATCGTCCGTCGGCCTCCTTCAGCATCCTTCGCACGGCGGTCTCCAGCTCGCGGCGCGCCTTGCGCAGCCGCGAATAGACGGTGAACATCGGGATGTCGAGCACCGCCGCCACCTGCCCGACGGGGACGTCGTCGATGTCGTGCATCACCAGCACGGCGCGCCGGGGCAGCGGGATCCGCTCGAGCGCCGCGAGCACGAGGGCGCGCGCCTGCTTGCTGGCGAGCGTGTCGTCGGGCCCGGGGCCGGCGTCGCCGACCTCGACGACACCGAACGCCACCTCGCGGCGGCGCTTGCGCTCGTGAGCCGACGCGATCCGGAACGAGATCCCGAACAGGTACGGCCGCAGCGGCCGCTCCGGATCGTACTCGCTCCACGATCGGCGGAGGGCCAGGAAGACCTCCTGCGCCAGATCGTCCACCTCCGACGGCGCCGTGCCGAGCCGCCGCAGCGTCCGGTAGACGTAGTCCAGCTCGCGCTGAAACGCGTCGAGGCAGGCCTCGTCGGCGGTCTGACGCGGCGCCGGCGAGGGGACGAGGCGGAGATGACTCACGACGACAGCCCGATTCTAGATTGTCGCGGGCGGGGCGGTCTTGTCAGAAAAAGGGAGCGCTAAAAGTGTGCTCCTAGATCCAGGCCGATCAGGGCGGCCACGCGGGGCGTCGTCCAGGCGGGGAGCTGGTTCACGGTCACGGTCCAGGTCGACAGCATGACCAGGCCGTCGACGCGCGCGGCCGCGAAGTAGCGGCCCGCGAAGTCGCGCGTCGCGGCGAGGCGGGCGCCTGCCTGCGAGAACCACCCCGTCGGCGAGGCGGGCGCGTCGACGCCGGCGCCGCGCGCCCGCAGCACGCCGCCCGTCGCGGTGGCGCAGGCGGCGAGCGGGCCGGCGTGCCCGCAGGCGGCGGCGCCCACCGCGAAGCGATCGAGCGAGAAGCCGGTGCCGTCGGCGGCGTGCTGGGCGGCGGGCAGCGCCGCGTCGACGGCCAGCTCGAGCGAGAAGCGGGCGCGCCGGCCGCTGGCGAAGAGCCGTCCGACGCCGGTCGGTCCCGGGGCGACGCCCAGCGCGAGCGCCGGGCCGAGGCCGACGGCGTACGTCATGGATCTGGCGGGCGGCGCCGGCGGCGGACGGGGCGCGACGACGACAGGCACGGGGGCCGGCGGCGGCGGGGGGGGAGGGGGCGGCGGCGGCGCGGCGGCGGGGGACGCGAGCGCCGTCAGCAGCTGGATCTGCACGGCGACCGAGAACGCCACGTTCGCCGCGATCGGGCGGCAGTCGGCGTGCCGCGACGAGAGCCGGCGCTCGCCCACCCAGTGTCCCTCGGCGTCGGTCCAGCGGATGCGGCCGTCGAAGCCGGCGTCCTTGCGCGCGATCTGGACGGCGACGCGGCGGTCGGCGGCGGGACGGAACGGATCGTAGCCGAGCTGGCGCTGCACGCTGGCGCGGAACTCCTCGTCGGCGGGACAGCCGGTGACGTCGGGCGCGACCTCGTACTCGAGCGCGACGAACGTCTGCGGCGCCGCGCGGGCCGCCGCCGGCAGCAGCGCGGACGCCGACCCGGCCGCGAGGACGGCGACAAGGGGGAGGGAGCGTCGCACCACCTGGATAGTGGCACGGACCTCCGGTTTCGTGAGCCGGGTTCGGGCGGCGGCTAGGGCGCCACGACCGTGGCCCAGCCGCCTGCCGGCATCGCGAATTGCAGCGTCGCGCCGGCGGCGGCCACCGTCATCGTGCGCGCGCCGCCCGCGTTGTAGATGACGGCGACGACGCTGCCGTCCGGATTCTTGAACGCCAGCGCGTCGCCCCCGCGGGTCGCGACGACGCGCGCGCCGGTGACGACGAAGCGCGACAGGTGGCGGAAGACGTAGTAGGCCGGCGTGACGTTCAACGCCTTCGCCGTCGTGTCGACGGTCAGGAGGGCGTTCTGCGGCCAGAGGCGCTGGGAATCGATGCCGACGCCGGTCGTGTCCAGCACTATGTTCCAGGCGCTGTAGGCGGTGACGCCGGCGCGGATCCAGTCGCGGATGAGGCCCCAGGTCTCGACGGCGTAAGCCTGGTCGTTGGGCGCGGCCGCGGCGTCGAACGGCTGCGCCCACGGATAGTTGCCGCACTGGTGCTCCGTCTGCCAGATCGGCAGGCTGTAGCGCTGCGCGCCGGCGACGGTGGCGCGCATGCCCCACTGGAAGCCGAGCACGTCGATCGCGGCGCGCGCGTCGAGGTTGCTCATGACGGCGCCGACGATCTCGCCGTCGCCGTCGCCGCCGTTGAAGGTGCCGAGCATGAGCTTCGTGGTCAGGCCGGCGGCGCCGACCGCGGGGGCGAGGTGGCCGCCCACGAACGTCGCGTAGGTGGCGGGCGCCCAACCGCAGGTCGGATACGTGCCGGTGTAGCCGGGCTCGTTCTGGGGCGAGATCGTCTCGATGGCGATCCCCTGGTCCGCGTAGGCGCGCACGAAGCGGATCAGGTACTGCGCGAACGCGGCCATCGTCGCGTCGTCGTTCTTGATGGTGCCGCCGTCGAACGCCGACGCGCCGCCGCCGGCGAACGGACCCTGCTTCATCCAGGTCGGCGGCGTCCACGGGCTGGCCCAGAAGCGGATGTTGCCCTTCACCGCCTGGGCCGCCTTCACGTAGGGGATCAGCTTGTCCAGGTCGCGATCGATCGAGAAGTCGGCCAGCGAGGTGTCGCCGGCCGTCTCGTCGAGCGTGTAGCGATCCATCGCGTAGTCGGTGGCGCCGATCGGGATGCGGCCGAACGCGAAGCGCGCGCCGTCGGCGCCGTAGAGGAGCTGGAGCGCCCGGTCGCGCTCGGCGTCGGGCAGCAGCGACAGGCTGGCCCAGCCGCGCTCGTTGAAGGCGCCGCCGAAGCCCTCCCAGATCTGGGCGGTCGTGGTGGCGTCGACGGTGACGTCGGCGCCGCCGGTCGTCACCGCCGTCAGCGCGCCGTCGGTCTTCCAGTACGCGCCGGGCGCGGACGTCACCAGCGTGGGCGCGGTCGCGGGCGCGCCGCACGGGCTCGCGTCGGGCGCGACGCAGCTGCCGTTGCAGTCGACCGTCCCCGCCGGGCACTGGCAGACGCCCGCCTGGCAGGCCTGCACCGGCGCGCACGGGATGCCACAGCCGCCGCAGTTGGTCGCGTCCGCCGTGACGTCGAGGCAGCGCAGGCCGCACGCCGTCAGATCGGGCGGACAGATCGTCCCGCGGCCGTGGTTGTCGTCGCTCGCGCAGGCGGCGACGGCCAGCGCCAGGCCCAATCCAGCGAAGCCGATTCGAACCATCGATGCCCGTGCGGGCGTCATGAGCGGGCGAATCTTACTTTGCGGGGCGACCGCGTCGCTTGCGAAGGCGCGCCACCGTCGCGCCCAGCCCGACCAGCAGCAGCGTCGCGGGCGGCCCGGCGCCGTCACCGACGGCGCAGGCGCAACCGCCGCCGCCTCCCGTCTGGGGCGGCGCGGATCCGCCCGAACCCGAGCTGCCGGCGACGCCGCCGCTCGAGCCCCCGTTGCCGAAGATGGTCCCGCTGCCGCCCGCGCCGGCCGTGGTGTCGCCGCCGGCCCCGGAGCCGCCGCTCCCGCTGCCGCCGCTGCCGCCGATCCCGGGTCCGCCGCTGCCGGCCGCGCCGCTGTCGGCGCCGCCGCTGCCCGAGTTGCTGCTGCCGCCGGCCCCCGCGCTGGTGGCGCCGCCGCTGCCCGCGTTGTTGCTGCCGCCCGCACCGGGGCTGGTGGATCCGCCCGCGCCCGTGGATCCGCCGGCGCCGCCGCGACCGCCGCTGCCGCCCGCGCCGCCGCCCATCCCGCCGGTTCCGGTCGTGCTGCCGCCCGGTACGAACTTCAGGTAGTTGAGGCGGAGCGCGCCGGCCGCCGTGGCGTAGAGCGTGTGCACGCCCGCCGTCGGCGTCAGCGCGCAGGTCTGTGTGGCCCAGGCGCTGCCCGTCGCGGCGACGTTGCACGTGCCGATCACGGCGCCGGTCGCCGTGTCCGTCCGCAAGGTCAGCGTCGTCGCGCTGGCCGCGCTGACGCGCAGCTGGACCGAGCCGACGCCGGCGTCGCTGAAGTCGACGTTGTTGAAGAAGATGGAGCCGCCGCCGCCGATGTTGATCGACTGGCCGAGACCGGTGTCGTTGCTCGCTTCGCTGTTCGCGTTCGACTGGCCGTCGTAGTCCTCGCCTTCGATTTCCACGAGGCCGTTGCGGCCGGTCACGGGGCGGTTCACGCCGAGGATCAGCAGGGTGCCCGACTGCCTGTTCATGGTGACGGTGGACGTGAACGTGGTGCCGAGCGTCGCCTTGCCGACGGCCGCCCCCAGCTCCAGCCCCTGGTGCGCCTTCATCGCCTGCCACTGCGCCTCGCTCGGATTGGTCGGCTTCCCCTGGCTGACCCAGGTGCTGTACGGGTTGCTGTGCGTCTCGTCGACGACGAACTGCGTCCCGAACACCGACTTCCCGGCCAGCGTCGAGGGGAGGTTGTTGATCGTCACCGTCACCGTGTCCGTGCCGGTGGTGTTCATCGTCTGGTAGTAGTCGTAGATCAGGATCTGGATCTCGTCGCCGGCCGCCGACATCGTCGCCATCGCGTCGACGCCGTCGCCGCTCACGCCGCCGGTCGACATCAGGCGGTTGGGGCCGAGGTAGGCGAGCATCTTGAAGGCGTTGAAGGCGGCCTTGCGCATCCCCTGGAAGGTCATCAGCCCGAACACCTGGCCGAACGGCAGCGTTCCGTTCTTGGAGAGGATGAACGAGCCGGACGGGCCGCTCGATTCGTCGAACACGTCCGACAGCACCCAGTACGAGAACACGTCGAGCGGCGGCGTGCTGCCCGAGTTCTTGTCGGACAGCAGCTTGACGCCCTTCAGGATGAAGCCGACGTTCCAGTGGTTGTCCATGCTGGTGACGACGTCGCCCACCAGGCCGCCCTGGCCGTTGTACGACGAGTTCCACTCGGTGTTGAACGACTTCACCGTCGCGGGCGTGTAGCCGCCGTTGGTGATCTGCTGGATGCGGCTGTTGTTGTCGTTCACGAGGCTGGTGGCGTTCGCGGCCGTGCCCGTGTTGGCGCCGCCCGGGTAGACGTGCGACGACGCGAAGGTGACGCGCGTGCCGGCGCTCTTGCAGTGCTGGAGGAAGGCGCCGATCTTGCTCGGCTCCGTGGTGGCGGGCCCGCCCACCAGCGCGTTCGGCAGCACGGCGGTGATGGCGGCGACCGCGTTGTCGTAGAGCGTGTAGTACTCGGTCATCTTCGCGCCGACGGCCTCGCTGGCGTTCGACCCGTTCCAGAAGCCGGCGTAGTCGGGCTCGTTCCAGACCTCCCAGTACCACTGGCCGACGTCGGCCGCGCCGTACTTGTCGACGCAGTGCTGGACGACGGCCTGGATGAAGTTCTTGTAGTCGGTCGCGTTCTTGTAGATGTCGCGGCTGTTGCCGTTGAGCGCCAGCGCCGTCGGCATGAAGTCGAGCTCCATGATCGGGCGCATGCCGGCGGAGACGATGGCGTCCAGGTACGTGTCGAGGTTCGTCCAGCTGTACGAGCCGGGCCCCTTGTAGATCGCCATGTCGTCATTCAGCACGCCGTGGCCGCGCACGCGCTGCGCGCCGATCTCGCGCGCGCCGAGCTTGTAGTGCGTCTGCAGGTCGGGGCGCAGCGTCAGGCTGGCGGTCCCGGTGCCGACGCTGGCGACCCAGAAGCGCGGGTTCCCGGCCGTCTTGTTCGCGGCGTCGACCGTGATCGTGTAGCTGTTCGCGCGCGCCGCGCCGCCGCCGGCGAGGAGCGCGAGCGCGGCCGTGGCGAGGCTCGCCAGCCTGCGTCTCTCGAGCTTGGACTGCATCGTCATGTCCCTTTTTCGATGGCCTGATACGCGCGTTTCGGTGGCCCGATGTTGGCTTTCTGATCGGGCGCAGGGCCGCGTGATCGCAGCGTGAATCGCCGTTTGCGGTGTTTGTCGCCGGGCGCGCGTTCTTGTCACGCCGATCGCGCGCGCCGGTCAGATCAGCGGCGCGGCCGGCGCCGGCGGCGCGCCAGGACCAGCAGGCCGAAGCCGACACCGACGCCGAGCTCGACGAAGGCGTACGGGGTCAGGCCGGGCGCGCCGACGACGCAGCTGCATCCGCCCGGTTGGGTGGGCAGGCCGCCGTCGGCGCCGCCGCTGCCGGTCGTTCCTGCGGCGCCGCTGGCGGAGCCGCCGCTGCCGGTCGTCCCCGCCGTGCCGCTGGCGGCGCCGCCGCTGCCGGTCGTCCCCGCCGCGCCGCCGGCGCCGGTCGCACCTGCTGCGCCGCCGCCGGTCGTTCCCGCGGTGCCGCCGGCGCCGGTCGCGCCAGCCGTGCCGCCGCTGCCGCCCCCCGCGGTCGAGCCGCCCGTGGCGCCGCTGCCGCCGGCGCCGCCGCGTCCGCCCGCGCCGCCGCTGCCGACGGTGTTGTTCGCGCCACCGCTGCCGCCTCGCCCGCCAGCGCCGGTTCCACCGCCACCGGCGCCGCCGCTTCCGCCTCTGCCGCCCGCGCCGCCCGATCCACCGCTGCCGCCGCCACCGCCGCTGCCGCCCATGCCGCCGTCAGGCGCGCAGGCCGCGATCTCCGGATCGACCTCTCCCGTCTTGTCGAGCCCGAGGAACGGGATGACGTAGCTCGCGTTGAACAGCGCGTCCGACGGTCCGTGATCGCCCCCGATCGACGTGAACCCGTCGAGGACCACGGTGCCGCACGAATTCTTCCACTGCTGCCGCGTCGCCTGGTGGCTCCCCAGCGTCAGCCCGGTCATCGTCGACGTCGGGCTGGCGGCGAGGCCGAGGACGTTGGTCCACTCCTTGATGGCCTCGCCGTAGTTCGCGTACTTGATGATCGTGTCGGCGTCGCCGTGGAACAGCTGCACGCGCGGGCGATGTCCCGTGTAGCCCGGGTACATCCCGCGCGCGAGATCGCCCCACTGCTGCGCGGTCATGATGTCCTGGCCGTTCGCGCAGGTGCCGCCCCAGTTGCTGGCGGCGCTCCAGCCGGCCGACCAGCAGCCCGCGGCCACGCCGGCGAACGACGCGCCCGCCTTGAACACGTCCGGGTAAACGGCGAGCAGCGCCTGCGTCATCATGGCGCCCGACGAATCGCCCGTCGCGTAGACGCGCTCCGGGTTGCCGTTGTACGTGGTGATCGCGTACTTCACCATCTGGGCGACGGCCTGCGTGTCGCCGCCGCCGTCGTGCGTGAGCGACGCCTTCGAGCCGACGTCCCAGCAGTTCGCGGAGCTGGCGGGGTTCGTCGTCTGCGGGAAGATCATGACGAAGCCGTACTGGTCGGCCGCCGCGACGATGCCGCCGGTGCGCGCCTGGCCGAACACGCCGGAGGCGCTGCCGCCGCAGTAGTGCGACACGACCAGGATGGGCGGCTTCGCGGCCTTCTGGTCCGGCACGTAGACGTACATGCTGATGTACGCCGGGACGCCGCTCGCGCCCCAGCTCGGCACCATCTGCAACGACGCCGCCTCGGCCGGCCGCGCCAGAATGAAACCCAGCGTTGCGATCAGAAGCGCGCGACCGAGGGTGGAGACCCGCATGACGGATCTTGTCCCGGCGGCGGCTTTCTTGTCACGCAAACTCGCGCGATCGACGGCGCGTCAGGACGATGGCGCCGCGGCTTGTCCGCCGCTACTGGTCCATCATCTTGCGCATCACCGTCCAGGCCGTGTCCTGGCACAGGCCGCACGACGCGCCGTAGAAGCGGCTGCGGAGCGCCGTGTCGCCCATCAGGTGCACGCGCATCCAGGCGGTCACGGTCGCCTCCACCGGGCTCGGGGTGGTGCCGCGGAAGGTGACCCAGCTGACGTGGTCGGCGGCGAGGTACTCCGCCAGCATGACCGGCTGGTTGTTGATGCCGGTGTACGCGCTCATGACGGTGCTGCAGGGGACGGTGGTGTCCATGCCGCCGCAGAACAGCATCGCCGGCCCGTGCAGGTTGCGCTGCGCCGTCGCGCCCGACAGCGGCGCGATGGTCGTGATGTGCGCGTCG
>DATBHU010000457.1:0-15081 GCA_036557265.1 Polyangia bacterium | reverse complement strand
TGTTCCCCTTCACCTTCGACATCTTCTCGCCCTTCTCGTCGGTCACCATGGTGTGCAGGTAGACCGTCCGGAACGGCACCTTCTTCATGAAGTGCAGCCCCGCCATCAGCATGCGCGCCACCCAGAAGAAGAGGATGTCGTAGCCGGTGTCGAGCATCGTCGTCGGGTAGAACGTCTTCAGCTCGCGCGTCTCGTTGGGCCAGCCGAGCGTCGCGAACGGCCACAGCCACGAGGAGAACCAGGTGTCGAGCACGTCCTCGTCCTGCTTCAGCTCGGCCGCCCCGCACTTCCCGCACGCCGCCGGCGTCGTGCGCGCCACCGTGATCTCGGCGCACTTGCCGCAGGTCCAGGCCGGGATGCGGTGCCCCCACCACAGCTGCCGCGAGATGCACCAGTCGCGGATGTTGTGCATCCAGTGGAAGAACGTCTTCGACCAGCTCTCCGGGACGAACTTGGTCTTCCCCTGCTCCACGGCCTCGATGGCCGGCTTGGCGAGCGGCTCCATCTTGACGAACCACTGCGTCGACAGCATCGGCTCGACCACCGTCTCGCAGCGCTGGCAGTGACCGACCGCGTGCACGTGCGGCTTGCTCCCCCGCTCGAGCCCGAGCTCCTTCAGCTTGGCCTTCACCGCCTTGCGCGCCGCGAAGCGCTCGAGCCCCGCGAACGCGCCGCCCTCGGCGTTGACCACGCCGGCCTCGTCGAAGAGCGAGATCATGGGCAGCTTGTGGCGCTGCCCGGTCTCGAAGTCGTTCGGATCGTGCGCGGGCGTCACCTTGACCGCGCCCGTGCCGAACTTCGGATCGACCAGGATCGCGTCGGCGATGACCGGGAACTCGCGCTTCATCAGCGGGTGGCGCACCATCTTCCCGATCTTGTCCTTGTGCCGCGGATCGTCGGGGTGGACCGCCACGGCGGTGTCGCCCAGCATCGTCTCCGGGCGCGTCGTGGCGACCACTATCTCGCCCGAACCGTCGGCGAGCGGATAGGCGAACTCGTACAGCTCGCCCTGCGTCCCGCCCTCCTCGTAGTCGACCTCCAGATCGGAGAGCGCCGTGCGGCAGGACGGGCACCAGTTGATGAGGCGCCGCGCCCGATAGATGAGGCCCTCCTCGTGCAGGCGGACGAACGCCTCGATGACCGCCGCCGAGTAGGGCGGGTCCATCGTGAAGGCCGTCCGCTCCCAGTCGAGCGAGGCGCCCATCCGCTTGAGCTGCTCGAGGATCCGATCGCCGGTGCGCTTGCGCCAGGTCCACACCCGCTCGACGAACGCGGCGCGGCCGATGTCGTGGCGGCTCTTCTGTCCGACCTTGTCCGTCTCGCGCAGCTCGCGCTCGACCACCATCTGCGTCGCGATGCCGGCGTGATCGGTGCCGGGCAACCACATCGCGTTGTAGGCGGCCATGCGGCGCCAGCGCGTGAAGATGTCCTCGATGGTCGTCCCGAGCGCGTGCCCCATGTGCAGGAAGCCGGTGACGTTGGGCGGCGGGATGACGATCGAGAACGGCGCCTTGGGCGCCGCCGCGTCGCCGTGAAAGTATCCGCGCGCCATCCACTCGGCGTACCAGCGCGGCTCGATCTCCTTGGGGTCGTAGTTTTTCGCTCGCTCGGCCATCGTGATAGGTCGTCCGCCCTTTCGCGCATGGTTATTTAGCGCGATCGGGCCCCGATGTCGCGGGGCGGTCAGATCCCGAGGTTGACCTTGGGTTTCTCGGCGGGCGGGGGCGGGTTCCTGGGTGGCGCGGCCGGGGCCTTCGGCGCTGCGCTGGCCGGCGCCTTCGCTGCGGGCTTCGAGGCCGGCTTTTCGACGTGGCGATGCGGGCGCGACGCGGCGGGCGGCGCGGCCGGCTTCGCGGCCTCGGGCGGCGGCGGTGCGGGCGCGGGCTCGGGCGGAGGCGGCGCCACCGGCTTCGCCGCGACGGGCGGCGGTGGTGGTGGCGGCGCCGCGATCGGCGCGGGCAGCGGCGTCTTCTCCGGGACCACGGCCGCCGGCGCGGCGACCGGCGCGGCCGGCGGCGGCGTGGCGGATGGACGTGTCAGCAGGACGCCGAGCCCCGCCACGACCGCCGCCGCCGCGATCGCGCCCGCCACGATCACCGGCTTGCCGATCCGGCGCGGCCGTTCGGCCATCACCAGCTTGGTCCGGACGCCCTCGTTCGCCTCGCGCGCCGCCTCGTGATCATCGCTGGCGTAGCCGCGCGCCTGGCAGATCCGGCGCAGATCGGCGGCGGCGTCACGCGCGGAGCCGAAGCGCGCCGCCGGCTCGCGCGCACAGGCGCGCGCGAACCAGGCGTCGAATCCCGCCGGCACCGTCCCGAGCTTCGACGGCACGGGCAGCGGCCGGGTGCAGATCTCCAGCACCAGCGTTCCGACCGTCTCGCCCTCGAACGGGCGGCGCCCCACCAGACACTCGAACGCGATCACACCCATCGCCCAGATGTCGGTGCGAAAGTCGACGGTCTTCGCCCCCTCCGCTTGCTCCGGGCTCATGTAGTGCAGCGTCCCCATCAGCGCGCCCGTGCGCGTCTCCGCTATGGCCGAGACGCCGAAGCCGACGATTGTCGACTTCGCGATCCCGAAGTCCAGCACCTTGGCCAGCTCTTCTTCCTCGTTCTCGATCAAGAAGATGTTGTCGGGCTTGAGATCGCGGTGCACGACGCCGACCTCGTGGGCGCGCGACACGGCGCGCGCCGTGTGGGTCAGGATGCGGGCCGTATCCGCGGGCGACAGCCGGCCGACCTTGCGCAGCCGCGCAGCCAGCGTTTCGCCCTCCAGCAGCTCCATCGCGATGTAGGGCGTCTCGCCGTCGACGCCGTGGTCGAGGATCTGGACGACGTGCGGGCTGCGCAGCGCGGCGGCGGCGCGCGCCTCGCGCATGAAGCGCGCCAGCGCCTCCGGGTTGGCGGCGATCTGCGGCTCGATCAGCTTGATCGCGACCGGCGACTGCAGCGTCAGGTGGTGGGCCAGCCAGACCGCCCCCATGCCCCCCTTTCCAAGCTGATGGACCAGCTGGTACTTGCCGGCGAGGACCTGGGCCGTGGACGGATCATCCATCGAACATGCAACGGTAACCGTTGCGCCCGCCGACAGCAATCACCAGGCGCGCGCCGCCGGTGGTCGCGTCAGGGCGGTGTCGTCGCGTTGCACGCGGGCAGAGAGGAACAGACAGCCGCGGTGGCGAACCCGCAGGCCGCGTAGCCGGGCCCGTTGCACCGGCAACGGCTGCCGTCGATGCCGCACGAGTAGATGCGGGCGATGTCGCCGTCGGACAGCGGGCCGGCCTCGTAGAACAGCTCGTCGACGTTGCCCCCGAGCTCGCACGCGACGGCGTCGCAGCCGATCATGAACGGACCGGGTCCGGTCTTGATCGTGTGCGTGGCGTCGAGCGTGCTCATCGAGAGTGCGCCGGCCACGAAGATCGACAGCTTGTTGCTGTTCGTGTCGTAGCGGCAGACAAGGTGGACCCAGCGATTGCCGACGCCGGCCGCCGGATCGGGCCCGACCACGTTGTCCGTCTGGACCTGCTTGAAGTTGCCGTTCGTCTGCGAGGCCCCGATGCGGCAGTACGCGTAGGCCGCGCCGCTCGCGAAGCTGCCAATCCGCTGGTCCAGGTAGAAGACGAAGCCGCCCTGGTAGGTGGTGGCGCCCGGGTAGCCGCCCGGGCCGGCGTCGTGCATCAACAACTGAACGCCGTCGTTCAGCCTGCCGTCGATCCGGAACCAGCCGCCGAGCGTGAAGCTGGCGCCGGGCTCCGTCTGGAAAACGCCCGGCAGCCCCGCGCCCGACAGGCTGCGGAAGTAGCCCGGGCCGGCGTCCAGATGTCCGGGCATGTTGGCCGAGCCGCCCTCGACGGCGTACGCGAGATCGGGGGACGGCAGCTTGGCGTTGCTGCTGTCCGTCTCGAGGTGCAGCGCCCCGTTGCCGTGCGCCTCCACGCCGAGATCCTCCTCCGTCGTTCCGTCGAACTGGTAGACGACGTCGATCGACGACAGCCAGCTCGGCGCCACCGTCGGGCCTCCGGTGCCGCTGCCGCCGGCTCCGACGCTGCCGCCGGAGCCCGAGCTTCCGCCGCGGCCCGCGGCGCCGCCGCCGGTGCCCGCCGCGCTGCCTGCCGTGCCCCCGTTGCCACCGCGCGCGGCGGCTCCCCCTGTGCCGGCAGCGCTGCCGCCAGCGCCCGCGCTTCCACCGGTTCCACCCCGCCCGCCGCTGCCGCCCGCGCTCCCCCCCGCGCCGGTCGTGCCGCCGCGTCCTGCGCTGGCGCCGCCCATCCCCACGCTTCCACCGCTGCCCGCGCTGCCGCCCGTCGCGCCGCTTCCGCCCGTCGCGCCGCCCCGCCCCGCCGCCGCGCCGGCCACGCCGCCCGCAGCGCCCGCGACGCCCACGGCGCTGCCGCCCGCGCCGCCGACACCGGCCGCGCTCCCCCCCCGCCCGCCCGCACCCGCGCCACCGCGACCGCCCGCGCCGGGCGCGCCGCCGTCGTGCATGACGCCGTACTCGGGGTAGAGGCAGCCGCCGACCCACAGCGCGCAGGCGCAAGCGAGAACGCGCGCGCGCATCAAAACTCGCCGCTCAGCACGGTCCCGCCGGGCAGCAGCGAGAGCCTGATGTTCGCGACCGTCGGGCGGTGGTGCCGCGACGCGGTCGCGGCGCCGGGACCGGCGTCCGCGGGTGTGGTCAGCAAGAGATACGCGCCTGCGCCGGCCAGCAGCGCGCCCGCGACCAGACTGACGGTCGGAACCGGGCGCCAGCTGTTGTAGCTGTCGACGGCGCCGCGCTCGCTGTCCGGACAGTTCTGCCCGCCGTCGCCGCAGCCGGCCCCGTCCAGGTGGTTTTTCTTGGACCTCACGATGAGCGCGCTGACGACCCCGACCGCCAGGCCCGCACCTCCGGCGCTCAGGGTGACCCACCCTACCGTGCGCATCGGCCCGCCCCCGGTTGAAACGCCCGCGCCGGACGGCGCGCGCAGCCCGGCGTCCGCGCCGCCCGCCACCGCGACGTCCGCGCCCGCCGGCGCGAAGCGGAGCAGCGCCTCCTTCTGCTCGCCTTCGGCGACCGCGACCTCGGCGCGCACGCGGGTCGCGCCGCGGATGCCCTCGATCCGGTGGCGGCCCGGGTTGACGAGGTGGCTTTCGCCGGCGGCGGAGCCGACCAGCGCCTCGTCGTCCACGGTGACGGCGACCTCGCCCAGCGGGGCCCCGTCGACCCGCACGCGGATGCTCGGGATCCGCCGCGCCAGCGCGCCGCGTTCGCTGGACGCGTCCTGGCGGGCCTGCTCCTGGATCGCCTCGTCGCCGACGGAGGTCGGCAGCTTGATCACCTCGAGGTAGCGCGCGTCGGCCTCGACCAGCTTGCCCAGCTTCGCCAGCGCGCGCGCCGACCACAGCCCCAGCGACGGCACCTTCAGCAGCTGGTAGGCGGCCTCCAGCCGGTCGCGCGCCGTGGCGTAGTCGCCCGCCTGGAACGCCTCGACCCCGGCATAGCCGATCTTGCGGGCCTCGGCGCGCGAGGCGTCGTCTCCCGACTGCGCGGCGGCCCGCCCGCCCGCGAGCGTGAGCGTAAACAACGTTAACGCCATCACGACCAGCCCGGTGACCCCGCGTGCGCTCATGAGCGCCCCTATTAACTCATCCCGAGCGCGGGCCGCGCAAGCGCAATTCCGGCTGAGTTCGAGATGTTTCGCGGCGATCAGTCGCCGACGACGGGGCCGCCGACCGGGCCGCCGACGGCGAGCCGCGGGAGCGGGATGTAGCCGCGGTGGACGAACCGCCATTCGACGTAGTCGTTGCCGTGCAGGCCCAGCGTCGCGAACGTGGCGTCCGAAAGATCGATGCCCGCCCGGTTGACGGGGGTGCGATACGTGCCGCGCCCGCGCTCGGCGGCCGGCCGCCCCCCGCCGCTCCAGTAGTCGTCGTCGGTGTTCCACGGACCGACGTCCAGCACCGGCACCACCAGCGCGCGGCCCTGGTAGCGGACCTCGACGTCGCGGCGCAAGGCGGACGGGTGCGGCAGCGCGACGAACCGATCGCCCGCCTGGATGATCGCGCCGGTCGCGAGCCGGCGCCCGGTCAGCCCCTCGCGCGTCGCGAACACCCGCTGCCACGGCCCCGGCTCCAGCGCCTCGCGCACCGTCCAGAACACCAGCACGGCCAGCACCACGGCCAGCAGCGCGAGCGGCACCCGGCGCACGCGCAGGGAGGCGGGCCAGCGGAGCCGGAACCGGCGCTGGCCCCGAGCACCGCGACCGAACCTCATGCTCATCCGGATACCGTCGCCGCCCTCCCCCCGCAAGTTTTCCCGGCGGGCGTAGCATCATCGGCAGGACGCCGGCTCCAGCGGCACCATCTACGTCCATCCCGACGACAACGGCGGGGTGATCGACGTCAGGTGAGACGCCGTGCGAGGATGCCGAACATGACGCTGACGCGCGCGATCGCCGGGCTGCCGGTGTTGCTCGCCGCCTGCGCGACGAGCGGGCCGAACGCCTCCGGTGCGGCGGGGGCGCCGCCGGGGATCGCCTTCGAGGGCGGCGACGGCCTCAGCTGCGAGGGGCGGGTCGTGATCCGCGGCGCGCGCGGCGAGCAGCAGGGGATCGCGGCCGAATACGCCTGGCTGCGCCGGCGCTATCCCGGCCACAAGGTGACGGGACAGAGCCTGGGCGATTGCCAGCAGCGCGCGGCGGACATCATGTCGATCCGGACCGCGGACGGCCGCGAGGTCGAGGTGCACTTCGACATCGGCGACTTCTTCGGCAAGGGCTTCTGACGTGGGCGAGACGGCGCCCCGGCTGCGACGGCTGCTGACGGTCGCGGACACGTTCGCGATCACCGGCCGCGGGCTGATGGTCGCCCCGATGCCGGCGCTCGACGAGGTGCGCGGCCCGGGGGACATCGACGTCGAGCTGCGCCTGCCGGACGGAACGCGGCGCGCGGCGCGCCTCAGCCTCATGACGGAGCTCATCAACCCGACGCCGGCCGTGCGGCGCTGGGCGTGCCTGTTCAAGGATCTCGGCAAGTCGGAGCTGCCGCTCGGCACCGAGATCTGGTGCCCCGACGACGTCTTCGTCCCGCGCCTGCCGATCGCGCGATGAGGCGTCGCGCGCGCGCCGCCGCGGCTGAATCCCGCCAGAGGCCCGCAACAGACACGGGCGGCGGCCGATGCTACCGTCATGAGCGTGTCCGTGGGGCATCACCGGTATTCGTTCCAGGAGTATCTGGCGGTCGAGGAGGTGAGCACCGTCAAGCACGAGTACTTGGACGGCGAGATCTACGCGATGGCGGGCGGCTCGGTGCTGCACGCGGCGCTGTCGGCGGCGGTGCTGGCCGCCCTGCACGACCAGCTCGACAGACGCTGCCGGGTGTTCAGCTCGGACCTGCGCGTCCGCGTAGGCGCGACCGGTCTCGCCAGCTACCCGGACGTGACCGTCGTCTGCGGCGGGGTCGAGACCGAGCCGGAGAACGCGGACACCGTGGTCAATCCGACCCTGGTCGTCGAGGTGCTCTCGCCCAGCACCACGGACTACGATCTCGGCGAAAAGTTCGAGCACTACCAGCAGATTCCGTCGCTGGCGGCCGTCCTCTACGTCTGGCAGGACCGCCGCCAGATCGAGGTGCGAGAAAAGGCGGGCGGCGCCTGGAGGACGTCGACCGTGGGGCCAGGCGCCACGGCGGTCGTTTCGTCGCTGGGAGTCGGCGTCGCGGTCGACGCGCTCTACGCCGACGCCGGCGCGGCCTGAAATGGTGATCAGCATGGGCACGGCCCTGCGGCTGGACGCCACCCTGCGGTCGATCGCCGATCTGCCGCCCGGCTGGGTCGCCACGCGGGAACAGGTGGGCGGGCCGTGGGAGCGCCAGGCCGACCCCGACGTCTAGCGGAGGAGTTATCGTAGAGGGATGACGATGAACGTCACCCGCCTGTTCCTGGTGCGCCACGGCGCCACGCAGCTGACGGCCGAGGACCGTTTCTCGGGGTCCGTCGGCGTCGATCTGTCCGACGAGGGCCGCCGCCAGGCCACCTTCCTCGGCGAACGGCTGGCGCGCGACACCATCGCGGCCGTCTACGCCAGCCCGCTGTCGCGCACGTTCGAGACGGCCGCCATCATCGCGCGCCCGCACCGGCTGACGCCGATCGAACGCGACGGCCTGCGCGAGATCAGCCACGGGCGCTGGGAGGGGCTGACGCGCCAGGAGGTGGAGACGCGCTTCGCCGACGAGTACGCGGCCTGGGAGTCCGACCCGTTCACGTTCGCGCCCGACCAGGGTGAATCGGGCGTGGCGGTGCTGGCGCGCGCGCTGCCCGTGGTGCGCGAGATCGTCGTCAACCACGTCGGCCAGAACGTCGTGGTCGTCTCGCACAAGGCGACGCTGCGGCTGCTGCTCTCCAGCCTGCTCGGCTTCGACACCCGCGGCTACCGTGATCGCCTCGACCAGTCGCCCGCCTGCCTGAACGTCGTCGACTTCAAGTCGCCGGTGCGCGCGCGCCTGATGCTGTTCAACGACATCTCGCACTACCAGCACCAGCCGCGCCGTTCGGCGGGCAACCTCTCGAAGTGGTGGGACAGCGACGAGGTCGAGCGCCGATGAGCGCGTAGGGATCGACGATGATCACGCGCGACGAGCTGGTCGGGCAGCTGCGGGCGCTGGGCGTCGATCCCGGCGGCGTGCTCGTCGTGCACACCGCGTTCTCGAAGGTGGCGCCCGTCGACGACGGGCCGCGGGGGCTCATCGACGCGCTCCGGACGGTGCTGTGGCCCGACGGCACCCTGGTGATGCCGAGCATGAGCGACGACGACGACCAGCCGTTCGATGCGACGGCGACGCCGTGCCTCGGCATGGGCGTCGTCGCCGAGACGTTCTGGCGGCTGCCCGGCGTGCTCCGCAGCGACAGCCCGCACGCGTTCGCCGCCGCCGGCCCGCGCGCCGCCGAGATCACCGCGCCGCACCCGATCGACGTGCCGCACGGGCCGGACAGTCCGGTCGGGCGCGCCTGCGCGCTCGGCGGACAGGTGCTGCTGCTCGGCGTCGGCCACGACGCGAACACCACGATTCACCTCGCCGAGCTGCTGGCGGGCGTGCGCTACCGGCTGCCCGCCCACGCCACCGTCCTGCGCGGCGGCCACCCCGTGCGCGTCGACTACGGCGAGAACGACTGCTGCTGCGCGCGCTTCGCGCTGGTCGATGGCTGGCTCGACGCGGCCGGCGCCCAGCGGCGCGGCGTGATCGGGCACGCGGAGGCGCGGCTGGCGCGCGCCCGCGACGTCGTCACCGCCGTCACCGACCACCTCGGCCGCGACGAGCTCACCTTCCTGCACCCGCCCGGCGTCGACGCCGAGTGCGACGCGGCCCGGGCGTCGCTGCCGCCGTGAGCGAACGCCGGCTCATCTGGCGGGTCACGGCGGCGGCCCGCGAGCTGGGCGGCGGCACCATCAGCTGGCCGCGCGATCTGAACGACGACGCGGAGGCGGACGCGGCCGAGCTGCTCGAGGTCGCCGAGGCGTCGTTCGTGCCCGGCTGCCCGCCGGCGGCGCCGCCCGCCGCGCTCACGGCCCAGCTCGGAGGCCTGTCGGCCAACCACCTCGACACCGACAAGAAGAGCCTGAATCAGGCCGTCTCCTCGCTGGACAGAGCCTGGCGCGATCTCCTGGACGAACGCTGCTCGCGACGCTGACGTCCCCCGCCTGATTCACCGCGCGTCGCGTTGACCGGGCGCACAGGCTGTTCACCTTGCCGGGAGCGGAGAGGCGTGAGGCGTGAGGAGGGAACGATGAACAAGACGGGATCGAAGGTGGTGGTGGCGGCGCTGGCGTTCGGAGTTTCGGGGCTTGCCGCCTGCGGGAACGACGACGAGGACAAGGTCGAGACGATCACGTCCGCGCTGCTGACGGCGTCGCCGGCCGACCCGGTGGCGTTCTGCCGGGGCTCCGGGTTGAACGTCATCATGGGGACGTCGAACAACGACGTCATCAACGGCACGCCGGCCGCCGACTGCATCGTCGGGCTGGGCGGACAGGACCGCATCAACGGCCTGGGCGGCAACGACATCATCTTCGGCGGTGAAGGCGACGACGTCCTGATGGGCGGCGACGGCGCCGACCAGATCTTCGGCGGCGGCGGTCAGGACACCATCTCGGGCGGCGCCGGCAACGACCGGCTGTTCGGCGAGGACGGCGACGACGTGATCATGGGCGACGCCGGCAACGACGCGCTGTCGGGCGGCCAGGGTCAGGATCGCCTGTTCGGCGGCGCCGACAACGACACGCTCGCCGGCGGCAGCGGCGACGATCGCCTGGACGGCGGCGACGGCAACGACAGCCTCTCCGACTGCGTGAACCACAACGTCTTCATCGGCGGCACCGGCACCAACACCTGCCAGGGCACGCGCTCGGGCTCGAACTCGAGCAGCCTGACCGGCTGCCAGACCATCGTCGCCTGCCCGGCCGGCACCTAGGCCGAGGGCGCGCGCGCGACGATCACCGTCTCGCCCTCGGGGCGCCACGGCCGCCGGTCGTAGCCGCCGTAGAGGGTGAGGTCGGTGAAGCCGGCGCGCGCCAGCAGGTGCTCGAGCTCGTAGCGGTAGAACCAGCGCAGGCGGACGGACTTGTTGCCGTCGCCCTGCGCGGGCTCGAAGCGGAAGCTGACCTCCAGGATCTGCGCGGCCTGGTCGGCGCGCGTTCGCGCGAAGCGGCGGGTCTGGACACCGTCGAGCGTGAAGGTGGCGTCGAGCCGCTCGGTCTCGGCCGGCGCGGCCAGCCAGGCCAGCTTCGGGTCGAAGACGTCGAACGCGAAGGCGCCGCCGGGCGCGAGGTGGCGGCGGACGTTCGCGAGCGCGGCCAGCTGCGACGGGATGTCGAGCAGGTGCTGGAAGGCGCGGAACGGACAGGTGACGAGGCGGAAACGGCGCGCGCCGAGATCGAAGCTCTCCATGCGCTCTTCGTGCAGCTCGAGGTTGGCCGGCGGGTTCTTGGCGCGCAGCGCCGCCAGCATGGCGGGCGAGGCGTCGACGCCGACGCACGGGATCCCGAGCGCCGCGATCGGCAGCAGCACGCGCCCGGTCCCGCAGCCGAGCTCCAGCACCGGGCCGCCGCTCTCCTGGGCGAGCGCGCGGTAGAACGGGGCGTCGCCCGACGGATCGCGCATGACGGCGTAGAGCGCGTCGTAGCTGTGGGCGAGCGGACCCTCGTATTCGTCGACGTCGGCCTTCGACATGGGCGTAGGCTTACCACCGCCATGGCGGCGACGGCGAAGTCGGATCGATATCGGCGGGTCTACGCCGTCGTGTCGCGCATCCCGCGGGGGCGCGTCGCGACCTACGGTCAGGTGGCGGCGCTGGCCGGCCTCCCCCGCCAGGCTCGCTTCGTCGGCTACGCGCTGCACGCGCTGCCGGCCGCGAGCGACGTCCCGTGGCACCGGGTCGTCAACGCGGCCGGCCGCATCAGCCTGCGCGCCGACGCCCTCGGCCACGACGAGCTGCAAGCGCACCTGCTGCGGCGCGAAGGCGTCCGCTTCGTCGCCGGCGTCATCTCGCTGGCGAAGTACCGCTGGCAGCCGCGCCGCTGACACCGCCGGCGCGGCCGCCTCGGCGCGGTCACTTCGGCTGCGGAACGATCCGGATGTACGGCTTGGGCGCCTTCCAGCCCGACGGGTAGATCTTCTTCGCCTCCTCGTCGGAGACCGCGCCGGCGATGATCACGTCCTCGCCCTGCTTCCAGTTCACGGGCGTCGACACCTTGTGCTTCGCCGACAGCTGCAGCGAATCGATCACCCGCAGCACCTCGTCGAAGTTGCGGCCGGCCGACATCGGGTAGACGAGGATCAGCTTGATCTTCTTGTCCGGCCCGACGACGAACACGTTGCGCACGGTCTGGTTGTCGGCCGCGGTGCGGCCCTGGGCGCCGCCCGAGATCTCGGCGGGCAGCATCCCCCACGCCTTCGCGACCTTCAGCTCGGGGTCGCCGATCATCGGGTAGTTCGGCGCGTAGCCCTGGGTCTCCTTGATGTCGTTCGCCCACTTGGCGTGCGCGTCGACCGGGTCGACGCTGAGGCCGATGATCTTGACGCCGCGCTTGTCGAACTCGGGCTTCAGCCGCGCCATGTAGCCGAGCTCGGTCGTGCAGACCGGCGTGAAATCCTTGGGGTGCGAGAACAGCACGCTCCACGAATCGCCGAGCCACTCGTGAAACTTGATGGGCCCGGAGGTGGTGTCGGCCTGAAAATCGGGGGCGGTGTCGCCGATACGGAGTGTCATGGAGTCCTCCTTGGACGGATACTGCGTGACCTGATGCGGAGTTGGTGAAGAGGCGGCAATCCTGACGTGACCACTTCGACGATTCAAGCCGGGCCGCCCGGCGCGCGGCTGCCGCTCGCGCTGCTGGCGCTGATGACGCCGGTGCTTGTGCTGACGCTGATCTTCTGCCGGGCCGGCCGGCTGAACTGGCTGCTGGAGGTCGCGCCCGCGCTGCTCGGCTACGTCGCGCTGGCCGCCACCTATCGGCGCCTGCGCCTCAGCGACTTCTGTTACGTCGCCGTCTTCCTGCACACGCTGATCCTGGTCTACGGCGGGTACTACACCTACGCGGAGGCGCCGCTCGGCAACTGGGCGAAGGCGACCTTCCACCTGTCGCGCAACCACTACGATCGGGTCGGTCACCTGGCGCTCGGCTTCTTTCCGGTCTGCATCATCAAGGAAGTGCTGCTGCGCGTGACACCGCTGCGGCGAGGCGGATGGCTGACGTTCATCGTGCTCAGCGTCGTGCTGGCGATCGCCGCCGGCTACGAGCTGATCGAGTGGGCGTCGACGTACGTCTTCGCGGGCGACGTGGGCCAGGCGTTTCTCGGGTCGCAGGGCGATCCGTGGGACGCGCAATGGGACATGCTGCTCGGCCTGGTCGGCGGCGCGATCGGGTTCTACGCGCTGGCGCCGCTTCACGATCGTTCGCTGGCGCGCGTCGGCGCGCCGTCTTGACGGCGGGCGCGCGGTCGGCGAGAGTCGCACCCTTGAAGTTGCTTCGCCTGGCTTTGGTCGCCGGCTTCACCGCGGTGGCAGTCGCCGCGCAGGGCTGCGCGGGTGGCGGTTCCAACGGCACCGGTTCCGCCGGGAGCGGCGGCGGCAGCAGCGGCGCGGCAGGCACCGCCGGCACCGCCGGAACGACAGGCGCCGCGGGCGCGGGCGGCACCACGGGTACGGGCGGTAGCGCGACCGGAGCGGGCGGCAGCGCCGCGGGCACCGGCGGCAGCGCCACGGGAACCGGCGGCACGGCCGGAAGCGGCGGCGCCGGCACCGGCGGCAGCGCGGGCAGCGGTGGCGTGGCCGGCAGCGCGGGCCGCGGCGGCGCGGGGGGCAGCGCCGGCAGCGGTGGCTCGACGGGCGGCGGCGCGGGACGCGGCGGCAGCGGTGGCAGCGGTGGCGGCGGTGGATCGTCCGGCAGCGCGGGCACGGGCGGCGCCACCGGCACGGGGGGAAGCGGCGGCGCGGGCGCCGGGCACGGCAGCGCCGCGAGGTTCGTCTGCCCGCAGGGGCAGACCTACGGCAACCCGCTGCCGGCGAACCCGACCATCAACATGATCTCCGCGCCGAACCCCGACTACTTCGCGTTCATCGAAGGTCCGGTCTGGATCGCCAGCCTCGGCACGCTGTTCTTCTCGGACAACGCCTCCAGCCCGACGGAGCGCATCTGGAAGCTGGTGCCGCCCTCGACGACACCGACGATCTTCGTCGCGATGAGCGGCTCGAACGGGCTCGGCGTCGACAACAGCGACCAGATCATCGCCACCATCCAGCGGGCCCCGTACGGCATCGCCCGCTTCAACCCGATGACCGGCGCGGCCGGCGCCAAGGTGTCGACCACCGCCAAGCCCAACGACGTGATCGTGCGCAGCGACGACAACGTCTACTTCACCGATCCCGACACCGGCTTCTACCGGATCTCGCCAGCGGGAACGGTCGGCGCGGCGATGAAGTTCACCAACAGCAGCCGGCCCAACGGCATCGAGCTGTCGCTGGACGAGAACACGCTCTACGTCGGCGACGTCGGCAACAGCACCATCGTGAAGTACACGCTGGCGGCGGACGGCACGGTGTCGGGGACGGGCACCATGTTCGCGAGCGCGCAGAGCGGTCACAACACGTTCGACGGCATGTGCGTCGACTGCGCCGGCAACGTCTACGTCGGCACCTCGGGCGGCATCGAGGTCTACTCCTCGGCCGGGACGTACATCGGCACGGTCGCGACCGGCGAATCGTCGAACTGCACGTTCGCGGGCGCCGACCGCAAGACCATGTACGTCACCTCGCGGTCGGTGCTCAAGTACGTGACCCTGAACGTCCCCGGCCTGCCCGACTGAGCGGCCCGACCCGGTCGATCCGCGGCCCGTTCTGGGCCACGGCCCGACCCGGTCGATCCGCGGCCCGTTCTGGGCCACAATTGGCCTCGGACGTTCAACTTGGTCGGGGGAGGTGGTCCGATGTCTCGCTTATCTCGCCTATCTCGCTTGTCGACGTTGGCCTTCGGTGTGCTCGTCGTCTTCGCCACCACGGCGCTGCGCCCGGCTGTCGCCGAGACGCGCCTGCCCGCGGCGGCCGCTCCGCCCGCGGAGGACGCGGCGTACCCGCAGGTCCCGGCGCACCGCCAGCTGACGATGGTGCACAAGCGGCGAACCGGCGCGATCCTGGCCGGCGCGGTCATCTTCGGCATCAGCTACGGCCTGGCCCTGGGCCTGAGCGGAGCGATGTTCGCCAGCGATTGCTGCAACGGATCGATGGCGATCGACTTCGCGATCCCGGTCATCGGACCGGTGGCGGGAGGGCCGTCGGCCGACAGCGGGCTGATGATGTTCTGGAGCGGGGCCCAGCTCCTGGGCGCCGTCTTGCTCGGCTACGGGATCAAGGGGGAGGACGTGCCCGAGACCCGCGACGTGCCACCCACCCACGTGGCCCGGCCCGCTCCCGAGCTGCAGCTGACGCCGCTGCTCGCGCGCGGCGCCAGCGGGATGGCGCTGACCGCCCGCTGGTAGCGGGTCAGTTTCCCAGCGACTTCTCGACCTGTTCCTTGCCGTCGTAGCGGAACAGCTTCTGCTTGCCCTCGACCGC
>DATBHU010000456.1:0-13162 GCA_036557265.1 Polyangia bacterium | reverse complement strand
CGCCGAGCAAGGCCTCGCCCGCCGTATCGACGTTCTCCTGCCGCCGCTTCTGCAGCTTGGCGAGCTCGGTGTAGCCGGCCCGGAACACCTCGCCGACCGGCGACGGCGCGCTGGATTCGCTGATGCGCCAGATCTCGTCGAGGCGCCCGGTCTTCCAGAAGTTGTCCTGAAACTTCGTCGAGCGTGAAGCAGCGTTGGCCAGGTACAGCGACTTGGATCCGATGACGAACCACGACGCCACGGACATCAGGATCAGCAGCCCCAGAACGCCCTTCACGACGGGAGAGGCGTTGAGCAGGAGTGAGATGATGTCGAGCGAGGTTTCGCCGGTGCCGGCCTGCAGAATGAGTGGACTCATCGAGCGGTGACCTCCATGCGTGCAGGGCAGTTTGACATGACCCGCGCCCATTCCTACGCTGGAACTTTCGGCTCTTCCAAATGAAACCCGCCATCGCCTTCCTGTCGCTCACCTGTCTGCTGGCCGCCTGCGTGAAGATCGACGGCGGCGCGGTCGAGATCAGCTGGGTCATCCGGTCCCGGACGGGCAGCGCCATCACCGACTGTGGGTGCGCCTCCCCCCAGATCGCCAAGGTGCGCCTCAAACTGACGGGGGTCGGGGGGGCGATCGCCGGCGCCACACCCTGTGAAGGACAGGCCCAGTGCGATTTCCCCTGTCCGCGCCAGACCGGCGCGACGGCGTTCGACATTCAAGAAACCCACGGCGAGGAACGATATGACGTCTCGGTCGTGGCGCTCGGGACCGACGGCAGCGAGCTACCGCAGGAGGTGGTGATGACACCGGCACCGATCTTGCGTGAGGTCGTCCGCGGCCAGCCCACCGAGGTCGAATCGATGCAGCTCGTCGCCGACTGCGCGACCGAATGCATGATGAACAGCTCGGGAGTCTGTGCCAGTCCGTGACAGCGCTAGTTTCATCCAAAAAACAGGAGAGTTAGATGAAAGCCACTCGTGGAAAGAGGTCACTGCACGTCCCCGTGCTGCTCGCCGCCATGGCTGGGCTCGCGCTGTCGGCATCGGGGTGCATCATCGACGCCTCCGCGAACCCCTCCTGCGGGCCGACCCCCGCCGGCTGCTATCCCGACCTGACCATCTCCTGGGAGGTCCGCAGCAACATATCCTCCCCGACCAACCCGCCGCTCATCACCTGCGACGCCGCGGGCGGCGCGAACGCTGTGGTCGCCCTGATCGACGGCGGCTGTCTCGGCTCCGCGCTGGTGGAGTTCGACGGCGCGTGCCCGGCGGGAACCGCGTCCGGCTCGTTCGTCGCGCCCCTGCCCAACGCCGGGACCTACAACGTTTCGCTCGAGCTGCACAGCGGTGGTCCGAACGGGCCGAAGCTGTCGGAGACGCCGATCCTCGTGCAGCCTGTCGATTGCAGCGGGGGGACCGCGACACCGACGGCCAGCATGTTCGTCAACTTCTGACGGCGGTACCTGGCGCGACGCCGCTGGCCGATCTGTTCGTCGACTTTTGACGGCCGGTGCTATAAGCCGGGACCTCATGCGGATCTGGCGTTCCTGGGCGCGGGTCTTGTGTCTGGCCGGCGGTGTCGCCGGCGCGGCCGGCTGCACGGATCATGGCAGCTACACCGCGATCTGGCAGTTCGTGGGCAGTGAGCCGGCCCTGACCGGCTGCGGAAAGCACGGCGTCGACAGCATCCGCGTGACCGGGATGAGCACGGCGGGCGACAGCGAGAACGTCGTGGCCGTCTGCCCCGGCAGCGGGGTCACGCACAGCGTTCCGGTCGGCACCTGGACGTTCGTCGTCGGCCAGCTGGACGCCCGCGGCAGGCAGATCTTTCCTTCCTTGCTGGACGCGCAGGGCCAGGTTGTCCTGGACGCCAACAACAACCCGATGCCGGCGCCGGATCCGACCGCCACGGTCGAAGTCCAGAAGGACAGGACGGCCGATCCGTTCACCGTCGACCTGACGCCTCAGCCGAGCTGCCGCGACGGCGTCGACAACAACGGCGACGGACGCGTCGACCTGGATGACCCCGTCTGCAGCGGCGACCCGAACTCGAACGCGGAATGTCCCGGCGAGGGCTGCTAAGCTCGCTGTGATGGCCGATTTTCCTGCGCGGCGGCGGCCGCCCGGGCCGGAATGGCTGAGGCGAATCACCGACCGCATGACCACGACGGTCAAGGCGTTCGTGATCGCGGACATCGTCATCTACCTCTTCTACGTCCTCGCGCCGAACGTCCGGGGCTTCATGGTGGCCCACCTGGTCCTCGGCCCCGGCCTGTTTGCGGGCGAGATCTGGCAGCCGGTCACGTCGCTGTTCACGCACATCACCTTTCTCGGCTTCCTGTTCAGCGTGATCGGGCTGTGGTTCGTCGGCAGCGCGATCGAGCAGCTGCGCGGGGCTCGCCGCTTCTTGCTCCTCACCCTCGGCGGCGGCGTGCTGACGAATCTGGCGATCGCGGGTGCCTGGCACCTGCGCGGGTACGGGCCGATTCCTTTCAATGACGGCTGCCAGTTTGCGGTGATCTCGCTGTTCGTCGCCTTCACCCGGATGTACGCCCGGCAGCCGGTGCAGTTCTGGCCGCTGACCCTCACCCTGCAGGCGCGCTACATGGGGCTCATCATGGTCGGCCTCGCCGCCCTGGTATTCGCCGCGCAGAAGGACTGGCACCTGCTGGCGGGGCTGCCGGTGGCGGTCGCGGTCGGCTACTTCGGGGCCGGTCCTGGCGGCCTGGCGGAGCTGCGGACCTTCCTGGCGAACGCGCGCGACGGGGCGCGGGCGCGCAAGCTGCGGCGGCGGTTCGGCGTGATCGACGGCGGCGAGCGCCCGCCGAAGAAGAAGTACGTCAACTAGGCGCCCCTCGCTCAACCGCCTTTGCATTCGGGCGGCGCCGCGTTAACGTTGGGCCTCGACGAGCAGGATTCCCAATAGCTGGGGGAGCTGGGCGGATGGATCGATCCGCAGGCTGAGAGGCGCCGCCCGAACGGCGGGCGCGACCCCTTGAACCTGATCCGGGTAATGCCGGCGAAGGAAAGCGAGGCCAGATGAACAACGCAGGCAGGACGAACGGTGGCGGTGGCGGGACGGGCAACGGGGACGGCGGCGCCGGTCCCAAGGGGAAACGATCACTGACGACGGTCGCGGATCCGGTGGAAGGCCTGCAGCCGCTCGCCGAGCTGCCCGCGTCGGAGCGCGTGTTCCGCGAGGACGGTGACATCCGGGTTCCGGTCCGGCGCATCAGCGTCGGGGCGGGGGAGGCGCCGGTGGACGTCTACGACCCGGCCGGGCCGCGGGCCGCCGATCTCCGGGCCGGCCTGTCGAAGTTGCGCCAGCCGTGGATCGACCGGCGCGTCGCGCGCGGTGACACGAACTTCAGCCAGATGCACTACGCCCGGCGCGGCGAGCTGACCGAGGAGATGCGTTTCTGCGCGCTGCGCGAGGGCGTCACGCCCGAATTCGTGCGCGACGAGGTGGCGCGGGGGCGCGCGATCATCCCCGCCAACCGCAAGCACCCGGAGTCCGAGCCGATGATCATCGGCCGCAACTTCCTGGTGAAGATCAACGCCAACATCGGCAACTCGGCGGTGTCGTCGTCGATCGGCGAGGAGGTCGACAAGCTGCGCTGGGCGACGCGCTGGGGCGCCGACACGGTGATGGACCTGTCGACCGGCACCGACATCCACGAGACGCGCGAGTGGATCATCCGCAATTCGCCCGTCCCGATCGGGACGGTCCCGATTTACCAGGCGCTGGAGAAGGTCGAGGGGAAGGCCGAAGACCTCGACATCGACATCTTCCTGGAGACGCTGGTCGAACAGGCGGAGCAGGGCGTTGACTACTTCACCATCCACGCCGGCGTGCTGCTGCGCTACGTGCCGCTGACCGCGCGGCGCGTGACGGGCATCGTGTCGCGCGGCGGATCGATCATGGCGAAGTGGTGCCTGGCCCACCACCAGGAGAACTTCCTCTACACGCACTTCGAGCGGATCTGCGAGGTGATGAAGAAGTACGACGTCTCGTTCAGCCTGGGCGACGGGCTGCGCCCGGGATCGATCGCCGACGCCAACGACGAGGCGCAGTTCGCCGAGTTGACGACGCTGGGCGAGCTGACCGCGGTGGCCTGGAAGCACGACGTGCAGGTGATGATCGAGGGGCCGGGGCACGTGCCGATGCACAAGATCAAGGAGAACGTCGACAAGCAGATGGCCCTCTGCCAGGAGGCGCCGTTCTACACGCTGGGGCCGCTGGTCACCGACATCGCGCCCGGCTATGACCACATCACGTCGGCGATCGGCGCCGCGATGATCGGGTGGTACGGCACCGCGATGCTCTGCTACGTGACGCCGAAGGAGCACCTCGGGCTGCCGAACCGCAAGGACGTGAAGGACGGCGTCATCGCCTACAAGATCGCGGCGCACGCCGCGGACCTGGCGAAGGGCCACGCGGGCGCGCAGACGCGCGACGACGCGCTGTCGCGCGCGCGCTTCGAATTCCGCTGGGAGGATCAGTTCAACCTGTCGCTGGACCCCGACACCGCGCGCGAGTTCCACGACGAGACGTTGCCCGCGCCCGCCGCCAAGGGCGCGCACTTCTGCTCGATGTGCGGACCTCACTTCTGCTCGATGAAGATCACCCAGGACGTGCGCGACTACGCGCGGGCGCACGGCATCGCGCCCGACCAGGCGGTCGCGGCGGGCCTGCGCGAGAAGGCCTCCGCCTTCCGCGAGCAGGGGCAGGAGCTGTACGTCGGCGACGGGCCGGTGGGTGGGGAATGAGGGAGATGTCGACGTCAATGTGGATGAAGCGCGGGCTCGTCCTGGTCGCGGCGGCGCTGCTCTCGGCCGGCGCGCTGGGCGGTTGCACGACCGGGGACGATCCGGGGCCGGCGCTCCCCGTCGAGCCGGCGGTGATCTACGCGCGCATGTGCGCGCGCTGCCACGGCGCCGACGGCCGCGGCGATCCGGAGCTGCGCAAGACGATGCCGAACGTGCGTGACTTCCACGATCCGGCGTTCCGCGAGAAGGCGACCACCGACTCCATCGTCACCGTCGTGATGGCGGGCAAGGGTCAGATGCCGGCGTTCGCGAACAGCCTGAGCATGCCGAAGATGCAGGCGCTGTCGGGCTACGTCCGCCGGCTGGGCGCAGGGGCCGCGCCGTGAAGGCGCGGCGAGCGGCGGTTGCGGTCGCGCTCGCCGTCGCCTGCTGCTCTCTTGGCGTGACCGGCGCCGCGTTCGCCAAGGCGAAGAAGCACCATCACCACCGGAGCCACCACACACGGGGCCACGGCGGCGCGACAGGACAGTCCGCGGAAGGGCGCGACCACCTCAAGCGCGCCAACGAGCTGGCGGGCGACGACGACTGCGCGGCTGCCGTCCCCGAATACACCCAGGCGTACGAGCTGCTCGACGATCCGGCGGTGCTCTACTACCGCGGCGAGTGCTACCGCCGGCTCGGCGAGGGCGAGAAGGCGTCCGACGACTACCGCGCCTACCTCGACAAGGCGCCGAAGACGCGCATCCGGCGCGCCGTCGAGGCGAAGATCGCGGCGCTCGAGACGGCCGAACCGTCGGCGCGCGCCAAGCCGGCGGAGGCGGCCGCGGCCCCACCACCGCCCGCGCCGCCGCCAAACGAGCCCGAGGCGCGCGCGCCTGCGCCCGAGCAGCCGGCGCCACCGCCGCCTGCGGCGCCGGCGCCTGCGCCGCCGCCGCCGGTCGTGACGGAAGCGCCGCCGCCACCGCCCAACCCCGCGCCTGTGGTCACGCTGCAGCGGACGGCGGCGGCGGACGACGCCGGGCCGGCCCACGGAACGCGGCCGTGGGTCTGGGTCGCGCTGGCGGTGCTGGTCGCCGGCGCGGCCGTGGGAGGCTACTTCATGCTGCGCCCGCGCCCGGAGGCCCCTCCCGCGACGGCGCTCGGCAACTACAGGTTCTGAACGGTGCCTCGGGCATTGCGGCTCCCGGTGCGGCTGGCGGCGGCGGTGAGCGTCGTCGCGGCCGCGAGCGCGCTGGCGGCCTGTCAGCAGGCGGATTCGATCCTGCTGGTCGAGGTGGCCGGCGATCTGGCCTTGATGCCGGCGCAGCTGTCGGTGACGTTGACCGCGGCCGGCCAGCTGCACCAGCCCATCCTGGTGCCCCCGGCGCCGACGACGATTTCGCTGCCGACCAGCTTCACTGTCGAGCTGGATCGGAGTATCACCGGCCCTGTGACGATCGCGATCGACGCGCTGGACGGCGGCGGCTACGTGGTGGCGTCCGGCACCACCACGCAGACGTACATCAACACGGGGGAACAGACGATCGTCACCGTCACGCTCGTGTCGACCTCGCCCGCGGCGGGAGGCGGTGGCTGATGGCCTTCGCGCTGCCGATCGTCGACCAGCCGCAACCCGGGCGACCGGAGGGCGAGCTACCCGAAGGCGAGGGGCCCGAAGGCGAGCGCTTCGACGACTGGCGCTGGCAGCTGCGCCACCGCATCACCGGCAAGCAGGAGATCGCGGCGCGGCTGCCGCTGACGCCCGAGGAAGAGGCGGGGCTGGACGCGGCCCCGGGGCATTTCCGGGTCGCGATCACGCCGTATTATTTTTCCCTGATCGATGGCGCGCAGCCGTCGTGCCCGGTGCGCATGCAGGTGATTCCGCGCGCGCGCGAGCTGGTGAACGAACCGGGCGATCTGGTCGACCCGCTGGGCGAGGACAGCCATTCGCCCGCCACGGGGATCTTCCACCGGTATCCCGATCGCTGCCTGCTGCTGGCGCTGGATCGCTGCGCGATCTACTGCCGCCACTGCAACCGGCGGCGGCTGGTCGGGCAAGAGGAGTCGCCCATCTCGCGCGAGGATCTCGGGCGCGCTCTCGATTACATCCGGCGAACGCCCGCGATCCGCGACGTGCTGATCTCGGGCGGCGATCCGCTGACGCTGTCGACGGCGCGCCTCGAGGAGATCCTCGCGTCGCTGCGCGCGATCCCGCACGTCGAGATCGTGCGCATCGGGACGCGCGTCCCGGTGGTGCTGCCCATGCGCGTCGACGACGAGCTGTGCGCGATGCTGAAGAAGTACCACCCGCTCTACGTCAACACGCACTTCAACCACCCCAAGGAGCTGACGCCGCGCGCCCGCGCCGCCTGCGAGAAGCTGGCCGACGCCGGCATCCCGATCGGCAACCAGACCGTGCTGCTGCGGGGGGTGAACTCGTCGGTGCGCGTGCTGCGCAAGCTGTTCACCGAGCTGCTGCGCTGCCGCGTCCGCCCCTACTATCTGTTCCAGGGCGACGTCGCGGCCGGCACCTCGCACCTGCGCACGTCGGTCGAGACCGGGATCGCGCTGATGCAGGAGCTGCGCGGACACATCTCGGGCCTCGCCATCCCGCACCTCGTGATCGACACGCCCGGCGGCATGGGCAAGGTGTCGATCGGCCCCGACTACGTCGTCGCGCGCGGTCCGGACAAATGGACGCTGCGCAACTACGAGGGCAAGCTCGTCGACTACCCGCAGCCGGCCGACAAGGACGCGACGTGCGCGTATGACGAGATCTACTTCTCGAGCTAGCCGCTCTCGCGCGAAGCGCGATTGTGCGGCACCTTTCGAGATGTGCTTTTGCGCCCCCGTCGCGTCGCTGTTGCTGGTCGCGAGCTGCATCGTGCGCGGCGGCGATTCGCATCCTCTCTACCCGGGGCCGGAGCGCCCGCGCGCCGAGGTGGCGCGGCTGATCGGCCCGATCGGCGAGGTCGACGGACAGGATGTCACGAAGCTCGGCAAAGCGTTCTCGCTGCTGCCCGGTTGCCACGTCGCGCGGCTGGCGTCGAAGACCGGCTCCATCAACACGCTGGGCGGGGGCGGTGGCTACGTCGCCAGCCTGCCGCGCGCGCTGTACGCCTTCCGCATGCAGCCGGCCCACACCTACGAGATCGAGGTCGTCGTCGATCCGATCACGGGGCCGACCGGCACGCTCACCCTCCACGCCTGGGATCGCGACGAGCACGGCGGCGCCAGCGAGGTGTCGCCGGTGACGTCGACCGCCCAGATCGACGAGTGCATGCGGTGGCGCCCTTGACGGCGAGGGCGACGGCGCTCGCGCCGCCCGCCCCCCTGCGATCAGGCCTCGAGCCCGGCTGACGGGCAGAACGGCGCCAGCGTGCAGCCGGCGCAGTTGGGCTTGCGCGCGAAGCAGACGCGCCGGCCGTGCCAGATCAGCTGGTGGGCGATCCGGATCCAGCGATCCTGCGGGATCACCTTCATCAGGTCCTGCTCGATGTCCTTCGGCTCGGTCTTTCTCGTCAGCCCGAGACGCATCGACAGCCGCTGTACGTGCGTGTCGACCACGACGCCCTCGGCCAGCCCGTAGGCGGTCCCGAGCACGACGTTGGCGGTCTTGCGCGCGACGCCCGGCAGCGTGGTCAGCTCGGCGAGCGTCCTCGGCACCTCGCCGCCGAACCGCTCGACCAGTCCGCTGGCCGTCCCCTTCAGGCTCTTGGCCTTCTGCCGGAAGAACCCAGTCGACCTTATGATCGTCTCCAGCGCGGGCAGCGGCGCCTTCGCCATCGCCGGCGGCGTCGGATAGCGCCGGAACAGCTCGGGCGTCACCATGTTGACCCGCTCGTCGGTGCACTGCGCGGACAGGATCGTCGCGCACACCAGCTGGAACGGCGTCTCGCGGTCCAGCTCGCAGTCGACGTCGGGGTACAGCTCCTCGAGCCCGTCGATGATGGAACGGACGCGCGCCGGATCGGGCGGCCAGGGGCCGCGCCGCGGCCGGCGCGTCGCCTTGGTGACCACCTTGGCCTTGCTGACGATCTTCCGGACGATCTTGCGGATGTCGCGCTCCACGCCGCGTGGTTATAACATCGCGCAGGTCCCCGAATGGACGAGACGCCCGAAGAGCTGGAACAGATCCGCCGCGAAGCCGAGCAGATCGACGTGCACCGCTATCGCAAGCGCTTCCGCCTGCTGGCCGCGATCGGCCTCGGCGCCGCGATGGCGGGCCTGGTCTGGCTGGTCCTGATCATGCTCGACAGCCGGCGCGATCCGTGTGAGCGCCTGCGCGCGCATTTCTGCGCCCAGGATCCGCAGGGCCTGCCGTGCAAGAGCTACACCGGCATCCTCGACGGCGAGAGCAACGAGATGCGCGCCAACATCAAGGCGCAGTGCCAGTCGAAGATCGATCGCCTCAAGGAAGACGACGGCGTCACCGTCAAGTGAGCGCGGCGGCCGCGGCCCTCACTCGGCCGCGAAGATCTTGCCGGGGTTCAGCAGGTTGGCCGGATCCCACAGGCGCTTGAGCCGCTTCTGCCAGCCGATCACCTCGGGCGACTGCTCCCAGGCCATGTAGCGCGCCTTCGCGATGCCGATGCCGTGCTCGCCCGACAGCGTGCCGCCGAGGTCCAGCGTCGCCTTGAACAGCTCGCCGATCGCCGCCTCGACGCGCGCCTTGAAGGCCGCGTCGCGCGTCGGCTCGTTCGACAGCAGGTTGATGTGCAGGTTGCCGTCGCCCGCGTGCCCGAACGACGCCGTCTCCAGATCGTGCCGCGCGCCGATGGCGTCGACGCGCCGGAGCATCTCCGGGATCGACGACGGCGGCACCACCGTGTCCTCGGAGAGCTTGAACTTGTACGCCTCGCGCAGCGCCACCGAGATCACCCGCCGCGTCTTCCACAGCCGCTCGCGATCGCCGTCGTCGCGCGCGATGATGACGTCGCGCGCGCCCTCCGCCTCGCACACCGCGCCGCACGCCAGCACCCCCGCCTCCATCCCCTCCGGCTCGCCGTCCAGCTCGACGAGCACGATCGCGCCCGCGTCGTCGGGAAAGCCGTAGGCCGCCTTCGCGCGCACGTGATCGATAGACGCTTTGTCCATCAGCTCCAGCGCGCGCGGGCGGTGGCCCTTGCGGATGATCGCGCTGACCGCCCGCCCGGCCGCCACCGCGTCGGGCATGACGGCGATGAACGTCCCCACGCCCTCGGGCCGGCCCACCAGGCGCACGGTGATCTCGCTGGTGACGCCGAACGTCCCCTCGCTGCCGACGAACAGCGCGGTCAGATCGTAGCCGGTCACGCCCTTGGGCGTGCGCCGCCCCAGCCGCAGCGTCTCGCCCCCCATCAACGTCGTCACCATGCCGAGCGTCCAGTCGCGCGTGACGCCGTACTTGAACGCGCGCGGCCCGCCCGCGTTCTCGGCGACGTTGCCGCCCATCGAGCAGAACCCCAGGCTGGCCGGATCGGGCGCGTAGAACAGCCCCTGCGCCTCGACCGCCGTCTGCAGGTCGCCGTTGATGACGCCCGGCTCGACGACCGCGACGCGATCGTGATCGTTGATGTCGATGATCCGGCGCATGCGCTCGGTCGACAGCACGATGCCGCCGCGCACGGCCAGCGCGCCGCCCGTCATGCCGCTGCCGGCGCCGCGTGGTGTGACCGGGATGTGGTGCTCGGCGGCCAGCCGCAGCGTCAGCTCGATCTCCGCCCGCGATTCGCACAGCACCGCAGCGTCGGGCGGGAAGACGCCCAGGCGCGACTCGTCCTGGCTGTAGACTTCCAGCAACTCGGGCGCGCGCAGCACGCGCTCGCGCCCCAGCTCCCGGGTCAATAGCTCGTAGACGTCAGGCAAGGGGCACTGCCCCTCTCATCGTCAAACGCTGAACGACGAGCCGCAGCCGCAGGTCGACTTCACGTTCGGGTTGTTGAACTTGAAGCCCGCGCCGTGTAGTCCCTCGACGTAATCGATCTCGGTGCCCATGAGGTACATCAGGCTCATCTCGTCGCAGATGAGCTTCACACCCTTCACCTCGAACGGCCGATCGGTCTCCTGCGGCTGGTCGAAGTAGAGGTCGTACGAGAAGCCCGAGCAGCCGCCGCCCTGGACCTTCAGGCGCAGGGCATAGTTCTCCTCGATGTTCTCCTCGCCCCTGATTTCCTTCACCTTTTCAGCGGCCTTGTCCGACAGGCTCACCAGCGGCGCATCCGCGTCCGCGCCACCGCCATCGCCATGGTTGTGCTCCTTGTGGGCGTCATTGGCCTCCGGGGCAGCTTCCTTGACTTCGGGCTCGGTTGCAGCGACGGACATCGGGACTCCTTGTAAGGGTTGTAACGCTGGTCAGTATAGTCGCCCACCCCTGCCGGGCCACGAAAAAATCTCTAGGCAACGGTCCAGATTGGCATTAGGGTTCCGCCCCAATCGCGCCTCTGATGAAGGCGACAACTTCTGGTCCTTACGGAGAGAAAAAACATGAAGGAAATTAGGATGCGGGCGTTCTTTGGAATTCTCGGGCTCGCCGGTGCTGGCTTCCTGCTCTCGAGCGTCACGTCGACGGTCGGCTGCGGCAGCAGCAGCAACGGCGGCTCGAGCGGATCGACGGGCTCGGCAGGCTCGACTGGCCACGGCGGCTCGACCGGCACGGCCGGCACGACCGGGACCGGCGGCGCCTCGAGCGGCGGCACGGGCGGTGGCGGCGGCAGCGGCGTGGCCCTCGGTTGCGCGACCAGCGATCCTCCGCCTGACTCCACGGGACTCATCGCCGACTTCATGACGCTCGACGCGGGCGCGCCGGTCCTGGCGATTGGTGGCACGTTCGTCTACCCGAACCCGGGTGGCCCGATGGCGATGGTCACCGACGGCGCCTGGCATATCCAGGCCACCACTACGAGCATGACCGCGGCCCAATATTGGGGGGCTGGCATCTACTTCAACGGCAACTCGGCCGGCACGGACTGCGTCGACGCGACAAACTTCGTCGGTATCCAGTTCGACATCAAGGGAACGCTCACCGGCACGGGCTGCAGCGTCCAGTACTCGACCAATGACAGCGCGCACTCGAACCACGACTCCGATCCGAAGGGCGCGGGTGATTCAACCTCGTATGCGCCTCAGCTCGATATCACCAGCATGATCACGGCGACCACGACGACGATCAAGGTGCCGTTCACGGGCACGGGCGCGCCGAGCGGCGGCAGCCCTGCACTGGCGGTCTCGAAGGACAGACTGACCGGCGCGCAGTGGCAGCTCACGACGCCGGCGTCGATGGGCTGCATGCTCGATCTCACAATCGACAACGTGAAATTCTACCAGTAGCCCCGTCGCCTCAGAGGTACGACAGAGGGCCCGGCCGACTGACGTCGGCTGGGCCTTCGTGTTTCTGGGCTTGCATCTACTATTCGTCTATCGAAACCTCACGACCTGACGGAACCCGCCGGGTCGTTTCCGGCGATTTCTACGCGTCCAGGGGACGTGAGATCGGCTGGCGGCCCGAGCACCCGTGCGCTCGCGTCGTGGCCATCCTGCTGCGCCGCGTGGTCCGCCTGTCTGCACGAGCTCGCTACGAAAGCTGCCTCTGGCGTCGGGCAACGTCCGAAAGGCCAAGAGCGACGGCCAGGGTCCAGCGCGAGGTAGCCCGCTGGATTGGCAGCTCACGGACAAATACGCGCCCTTTTTGAGCCGCCAATTCCAAGGGGCTGCTAGGGATTCATCTCGGCCCTTGACGTGGCCACCAATCCCGTGAAAATACCGGCCTTTTCGCCCCCGAGGTGTCACCATCGAAAGGGCGAGGGCATCCATAGGAGCACCATGAATTCCGGTCAGTACCTGAAGGACGTGAAGGCTCAGATTCGCGAGACCGACGTCGAGAGCGTGCGGAAGTCGGTCGAGTCGCGGCAGGGGAAGGCGGGCGACGGCAATGGCGCCGGCCCGATCCTGATCGACGTCCGCGAGAAGGACGAGTGGTCGGAGGGGTTCATCCCCGGGGCGCGCTGGATTTCGCGCGGCTTCCTCGAGTCGCGGATCGAGGATCAGGTGCCGCAGCGATCGTCGGAGATCGTCCTCTACTGCGCGGGCGGGACGCGCTCTGCGTACGCCGCCAAGACGCTGTCCGACCTCGGTTACAGCAACGTCAAGTCGATGGCGGGCGGGTTCTCGGCGTGGAAGCGCGCCGGGCTGAAGTTCGACCGGCCTTTCGTGATGACGCAGGAGCAGGCGCTCCGCTACGCGCGCCACACCATGCTGCCCGAGGTGGGTGAGCTGGGGCAGGCGAAGCTGCTGCAGTCGAAGGTGCTCTGCCTCGGCGCGGGCGGCCTGGGCTCGCCCACCGGCCTCTACCTGGCGGCGGCGGGCGTCGGGACGGTGGGATTCGTCGACGACGACGTCGTCGACGCGTCGAACCTGCAGCGGCAGATCCTGCACGCCACCGATC
>DATBHU010000455.1:0-8940 GCA_036557265.1 Polyangia bacterium | reverse complement strand
ACGTTGTTTGCACTACCATTCAATTCTCCGGCGTTCGTCATAAATTTCTGGACCTCCGCATTGATGCTGGTGCTCGCGTTGCCGCGCCGGCAGCGGGGATGACGGGTCAGAAATCGTCAGCTCAGCCGCATTAAAAACGATTTCCTGAAAGGACTGAGCTAACATGCCGGACCGTGAGCGCGGCGGAGCGTTACAGATTGGTGCGGACCGTCGCGAGCGGGGGGATGGCGCAAGTGATCGAAGCCGTCGCCTCCGGGCATGGCGGCTTCGAGCGTCGCGTCGCCATCAAGCGGCTGTTGCCGCAGCACGCGCGCGACGGCGAGCGGCGCCGGATGTTCTTCGAGGAGGCGCGTATCGGGAGCCGTATGCATCACGGCGGCATCGTGCCGATCCTCGACTACGGACTGATCGACGGCAGCGAGTTCATGGCGATGGAGTACGTCGAGGGGCTCGATGCCTTGCGCGCCGTTTCCGGACCGACACCAGACATCGTGCCAATGCCGGAAGGCATCGCGCTGCACATCACTGCCGAAATCGCGCACGCGCTCGCCTACATTCATGACCTGAAAGACGCCGACAACCGTACGCTCTCGATCGTTCATCGCGACGTCAGCCCGACCAACATCCTGCTGTCGTGGAACGGCGACGTGAAGTTGTCGGACTTCGGAATTGCGCTGGCGCGCGCGAGCGACGAGACGCCCGGGCCGATCATGATGGGCGGCGTGCAGGGCAAGCTCCACTACATGGCGCCCGAGCAGGCGCGCGGCGAGCCGGTCAGCCCCGCCGCCGACATCTACGCGCTGGGCGCCACGCTGGACGCCCTGCTGGGCGGCGGCGCGAACGCGCCCGTCAGCACCGACGAGAGCGGCAACGCGCGCGAGGCGGCGGCGCGCGGGCGCGGACTGTCGCTGCCGGTCTGCGCGCTGATCCGGTCGTGCCTCGCGCGCGATCCGCGCTTCCGGCCCAGCGCCGGGGACGTGGCGGCGCGCGCGGGCGTGCTCGCGTCGCAGACGCTCGGGACGGACGGCCGCGGCGCGCTGCGCGCCTGGCTGGAGCCGGTCCGCGCGCGCATGGGGCACGCCGACGCGCTCGACGATCTGATGGGGCTGTGCCTGGTCCCGGTGGGCGGCGACGGTGGCGAGCGGACGTTCACGGTCAGCCGCGTCTGGGAGACACCGTCCGGGCAAGCGCAGCGCCGGCGGACGAAGACCGCGCGCTCGCGCAAGCCGCTGTTCGCGGCGGTGGCGATGACGCTGGCGTTCGCCGCGATGGCGTTCGCGTGGCGAACGGTCCGCCACAGCCGCGCGGCGGATGTGCCGGCGTCGGCCGCGCGCGCCCAGGGACCCGCGGCCGATCGCCCGCTCGCGCCGCCGCGCGCGTCGATCCCCGCCGCCCCGGCCGCGACGGCCGCCGTCCCGACACCGCCGGCCGAGGGCGTCAAGCACGGCTGGCTGCGCGTCGGGGGCGAGGCGCTGGTGGGCGCGCGCGTCACCGCCGACGGCGCCCTGGTCGGCTTCGCGCCGCTCGAGCTGTCGCTGCCGGTCGGCGCGCACGTCGTGATCGTGACGTCAAAGACCGGGCACGTGCTCGTTCACAAGCGCCTGCACCTCGGCGAGGCGCAGACGCGCCTCGCGCCGCTCCGCATCCTGCGCTAGCGGCTCCCGCGCGCAGCGCGGGTGTGCCGCTACTCTTTCCAACGCAAAGCCGCGCTGCGCGCGACACGATTTCGGCGTTCCGCCCCGTCACCAGCCCCCGAGATTCCGCGGCGTTAACATTCTTGAAAAATGTTTTGAGCCTCTCTGCCGGGTCCGGGGCACCAACCATTGGTGAAGCCAAGCTCCACGAAGCCGCAGCAGGGCAAGGCCGCACAAGCGAAGCCGCAGCAGGCCAAGGCGCCGCAGGCCAAGACGGCGCCGCGCCAGAACCGACGCAAGCACGCCCGGGTTCCGGTCGGCCTACCGGTCGAAGTTCACATTTCGGGATTGGCACAACCGCTCATCGTCGAGCTGATGGACATCGCCCCGGGCGGCATCCGGTTCCGCGCGCTGACCGATCAGGTCACGCTGGATCAGCGCGCCACGTTCAAGTTCACCGCCGCCAACCACGGCGAGTGCGCCGCGGAGGGGAAGGTGCTGCGCGTGCAGCCGGGCGGCGTGTTCATCGTCGCCCTGGAGCGCGCGAACCGCGTGTTCCGCGACTTCGTGCTGTCGCTCGCCGCGTAATTCACATGGGAGGGTGCGGGTGGGGGCCCACCCTTCCCCTCCCAAACCCTCCCGCGATGGGCTCCGGCGGGCAAAGCCCGCCTGCGCCCGACGCGCCCGGCCGTCAGGTCGCCAGCGCCGCGTCGATGGCAGCGCGCAGCTTGGGATCTTCGGGCGCGACGCTGGTCGGGAACGCCTTGATGACGCGCCCCTTCTTGCTGACCAGGTACTTGTGGAAGTTCCACTTCGGCTCACCGTGGTCGGCGGCCAGGTACCGGTAGACCGGCGACTGTCCGTCACCGACGGTCTTCACCTTCGCGAACAGCGGAAACGTGACGTCGTAGTTCTTGCTGCAGAACTCCCGGATCTGGCCCTCGTTGCCCGGCTCCTGTCCGCCGAAGTCGTTGGACGGAAAGCCGAGCAGGACGAAGCCCTTGTCCTTGTACTCGCGCCAGAGCGCCTCCAGCCCGGCGTACTGGGGCGTCGACCCGCACTCCGAGGCGGTGTTCACCACCAGCAGGACCTGGTCCTTGTAGTCACCGAGGTTCTTCTCTTCCCCCTCCAGCGTCTTCGCAGTGATGTCGTGTAGGGACATGAGACAGAGCTTATGCCCTCGGCTGGCGCTTTCAACGGCTGATTGACCGGACCGCCCCGGTCAGGCATAGGCTGCGGGCCAAGGTGAAAATGAAGATGAAGCGAACGCCGAAGCGAACTTACGCCGTCATGTCCCTGGCTCTGGTCGCCTTCCTGCCCGGCGTGGCCGGCGCGCGCGATCCGTCGCTCGCAAAGGCGAGGTACCTGGACGCGAAGCTGCCCGTCGACAAGCGCGTCGCCGATCTGCTGGCGCGCATGACGCTGGAGGAGAAGATCGCCCAGCTCTCCGGCTACTGGTTCCCGAAGAGCGGCGTGCTGGTCGACGATCAGCTCCGCCCTGCGCTCGGCAACGACAAGGCGAAGGCGCTGCTCGCCCACGGCCTGGGCGAGATCTCGCGCCCGTCCGAGAACGAGGATCGCAAGAAGAACCTCAACGCGCGGCAGGAGGCAGAGCTGACCAACGCTCTGCAGAAGTACGTCATCGAGCAGACCCGGCTGGGCATCCCGGTCCTGAACCACGAGGAGGGGCTGCACGGCATGCAGGGGATCGGCGCCACCAGCTACCCGCAGCCGATCGCGCTGGCGGCCAGCTTCGATCCGGCCCTGGTCGAGGAGGTGATGACGGCGGTCGCGAAGGAGACGCGCGCGCGCGGCGCCCACCACACGCTGGCGCCGGTCGTCGACGTGATGCGCGACCCGCGCTGGGGCCGCGCCGAGGAGACGTACGGCGAGGACCCGTACCTGGTGTCGCGCATGGGCGTGGCGGCGGTGCGCGGCCTGCAGGGGCGCGCGCCCACCGGCGCGAAGATCGACGCCAGCCACGTCATGGCGACGCTGAAGCACTTCGCGGTCCACGGCCAGCCGGAGGGCGGCATGAACGTCGGCCCCAACAACTATTCGGAGCGCGTGATCCGCGAGGTGTTCCTGCCGCCGTTCCGGGCCGCCATCAAGGAGGCGGGCGCGCGCGCCGTCATGCCGGCCTACGTCGAGATCGACGGCGTCCCCGCCCACGCGAACAAGGCCCTCCTGCAGGACATCCTGCGCAAGGAGTGGGGCTTCGACGGGCTGGTCGTGTCGGACTACTTCGCCATCGAGCAGCTCAACTCCCTGCACCACGTCGTCGACAGCGACGCGGCGGCGGCGCAGCTGGCGCTGGAGTCGAGCGTCGATCTCGAGCTGCCCGATCCAAAGCTGTACCCGCAGCTGGCCGGGCTGGTGAAGTCGAAGGCGGTGCCGGTGGCGCTGATCGACAAGGCGGTGGCGCGCGTGCTGCGCGCGAAGTTCGAGCTCGGCCTGTTCGAGCAGCCGTACGTCGACGTCGAGCAGGCGGACAAGATCGCCGGCAGCCCCGAGCACGCGGCGCTGGCGCGCAAGGCGGCGGATCGATCGATCATCCTGCTGAAGAACAACGGCCTGTTGCCGCTCGACCGCGCCAAGGTGAAGACCATCGCCGTGGTCGGCCCGAACGCCGAGCCGTGCCGGCTGGGCGGCTACAGCGGCGTGCCGAAGCGCTGCGTGGGCGTGCTGCGCGGCATCCGCGACGCGGCCGGCAGCGGGGCCAAGGTGCTGTGGGCGCCCGGCTGCGTGATCACGCGCGGCGCCGACTGGTGGGCCGACAAGGTCGAGACCGCGACGCCCGAGGAGGACCACCGGCTGATCGACGACGCGGTCGCGGTGGCGCGCAAGGCGGACGTGGTGGTGCTGGCGCTGGGTGACAGCGAGCAGAGCGCGCGCGAGGCGTGGGCGCCGAACCACCTCGGCGATCGCCCGAGCCTCGACCTGCCCGGGCGGCAGGACGAGCTGACGCGGGCGATCCTGGCGCTCGGCAAACCGACCGTCGCCGTGCTGCTGAACGGGCGCCCGCCGTCGATCAACGTGCTGGCGCAAGGCGCGGGCGCGATCCTGGAAGGCTTCTACCTGGGCCAGGAGGGCGGCGCGTCCGTCGCGGCGGCGCTGTTCGGCGACGTGAACCCGGGCGGCAAGCTGCCGGTCAGCCTGGCCCGCTCCGCCGGCCACCTGCCGATCTTCTACAACTACAAGCCGAGCGCCCGCCGCGGGTACGTGTTCGACGACGCCACGCCGCTCTACCCGTTCGGGCACGGCCTGTCGTACACGACGTTCGCCTACAAGAACCTGAAGGTGGCGGCGGCGGCGACGAAGGACGATCCCGACGCGCACGCCGTCAGCGTCGACGTGACGAACACCGGGGCGCGCGCGGGCGACGAGGTGGCGCAGCTCTACCTGCGCGACCAGGTCAGCTCCGTCACCCGGCCGGTCCGGGAGCTGAAGGGATTCGAGCGCGTCACGCTGAAGCCGGGTGAGACGAAGACGGTCCACTTCACGCTGGGACACGACGCGCTCGGGTTCTGGAAGACCGCCAAGGACTTCGTCGTCGAGCCGGGCAAGTTCGACGTCACCGTCGGCGGCAGCTCGGCGGGCGGCGTGACGACGACGTTCGAGCTGAAAGGGCCCGCGAAGGGCGCGGCGAAGGGCGCGGCGAAGGCGAAGTGAGGCGCCGCGCGCGCTAGAGGAAGACGCGGCCGAACGCGATCTCCGTCGGCACGAACGTGGCGGGGTCCTGGGCCTCGCCGTACCAGCCGTAGGCGCGCGGCGCGCCGGCGGCGTCGACCAGGAACGCGATCGTCGCGATGCCGAAGCCGCCTTCGCCGCCCGGCGGGCGCGAGTCGTCGCCGTGGAGCTCGGTGGTGGCGTCGGCGATGCGCAGCAACCAGACGCCCGCGAAGCGCGGGTGGCGCCACGGCTTGCTGACCGCGAAGCCGACGTGGCCCGTGTTGGGGCGCTGCTTGAACATCTCGGGCTTCAGCCAGGCGAACAGGTCGCCGGGCTCCAGCGCGGCGACGTCGGTCAGGCGCCGCCAGCCTCGGCCGGGGCGGTCGGTCGGCGCGCGCTCGATGACGCGGTAGAAGTCACGGGCGAGCGGCTTGTCGGCGCCGATCGCCCGCCGCGCGGCGGGCGCCGTGCGCGCCAGGATCCAGGCCGCCATGATCGAGCAGTCCCAGCGGTAGATCCCGCGGCGCGTGTCGATGTCCGCGCGGTGCTGGTAAGCCGTCGACGTCAGGCCGTGCTCGATGGTTCCGAGCGCGGTGGCGACGGCGCCGCCCTTGCTTGCGGGGGGCGCGGCGGCAACCGCGAGGAGGACCGAAAGCAGCGCGCCCTGCACGGTCAAAGGTTAGCAGGGATCGATCAGCGGCCGCCCAGCGCGCGCACCAGATCGGCGAGCGTCACCATCTTCGCTAACCGCCGGTCACGAAGGAAATCCGCCTTGTCGAGCCGCCGCGCTCGAAACCGCGCCGCCAGGGCCAGCCAGCGCTCGTAGCTGATGGCGGTGCCGCCTTGCACCAGCAGCGGACGCCTGGCCAGCCCCCTGGGCATCCGCGTCCCCACCTTGGCCTCGACCTCCTTCATCGTGTCGTCGATGAGCAGCAGGTAGCCCGGGAACATGTCCGTCGACTCGAACGCCACCTCGAGGCTTCGCGCGTCGGGTTTCTCCGCCACCCAGGCCAGCGCGTTCCCGACCTCGCCGTTTCCGATCCGGTACCGTAACATGAGCAAGCTCATCGGCGCGAACCGGATGACGCGTCTGTCGCCGCGCGCGTCGGCGAACGCCAGGTCGGCGGCGCGCTCGCCACTCTCGGGCGGCGGCTCGCCGCGCTCGGCGGAGACTGCTTCGCGCGCGTAGATCGACAGCTCGGTGCCCGCCTGCACCCTTCCCTGTTTCAGAACGGCCAGCGCGTCCTCGAACACGACGGTGAGGGACGCGTGTTGCTGGTCCCGGGACGCCGCATCCAGCTCCTCGAAGTTACGCGCGCTCAAGACCCCCTTGTCTCGATACCCGGCCAGCGCCGCGAGGGCGTTCTGCTCGGCGCGCTTGTCGTCCGCCGCCAGCTTCGTCAGGCGCTCGACGGCTGCGAAGCCGGGGCGCGCCTCCCGGATTCGATCGCGCTCGCCGGGCTCCGCCACCGCCCGCGCGGCCGCCGCTGACACCAGAAGCGCCGCGAGAAGCAGCCGGCTCATCGCCGACGAACTTACCGCATCCGGGTGACGAGGGCGGTCAGGTTGGCTTGCTTGATCAGGTCGATGACGAAGCCGGCCTCGACGGCGGCGCCGGCCGGGTTGGTGTGGGTCGCGTCGGTGCCGAGCGCGTGGTACTGCTGCCAGCCTTTCGGGCCGAGCTGCGTCAGCCACTGGACGGTGCGCGCGGTCATGTCGAGGACGGGGACGTTCTGCTCCATGCCGACCTGGCGGACGATGGCGGGCAGGTCGGCGCCGGTGTTGTTGATGTGCTGGGCGGTGACCGTGTTGCCGCTGAAAGTCGCGCGCGCGACCGGCGTGATCAGCACCGGGAGTGCGTTTTTCGCCTTCACGCGCGTCACGTAGGCGGTCATGTTGTCGTGGAACGCGGTCGCCGTCGTGTCCTTGTCGTTGTGGCCGAACTGCACCAGCACCCAGTCGTTCGCCTTCAGGCGCGAGTTGATGGCGCCGAACAGCGAGCCGCTGTTCAGGAAGCTGGCGGAGCTCTCGCCCGAGTCGGCGTAGTTCGCGATCGACACCGGGTAGTTGAAGTACGGCGGCAGCTGCTGCCCCCAGCCGCCGTATTCGGGATCGGTCTGGTCGCAGACCGTCGAGTCGCCCGCGATGTAGATGACGAACGGGCTCGCCGCCGCCGCGTAGCCGATCCCCTGCAGCTGCGGCGGCGCGCCCGCGTTGCCGAGGAAGTAAACGTCCAGGCCCGGCGTCCCGGGATCGACGTCCTGGATCGGCTGCCCCTCGGGCTGGCGAACGTTGACCGTGAACGAGAGCCGCTGCGTCGCGCCGGCCGCGGTGATCGTCGCGCCCAGCATCGCGCGCAGCGTCTCGGCCTGGACGATCGTGTTGCCGGCCGCCGCGCCGCCCAGCACGACGGTGACGTCGTAGTTGCCCGGCTGGCCGCCGAAGTGGCAGGCGATCGGATCGGTGCCGGTGCACATCGCGCGCGTGGCGGGATCGGGGTTGGGGCCGACCGCCTGGCCGCCGGTTCCCCCCTGGCCCGCCGATCCGGCGTTGCCGGCAGCGCCACCGGCGGCGCTCCCGCCCGCGCCGCCCCGGCCGCCGCCGCTGCCGCCCCGTCCCGCGGCGCCGCCCGCGCCGCCGCGACCAGCACTGCCCGCCGCTCCGGATGCCCCCGCGGTCGCGCCGCCGCCGCCGCCCGAACCGCCGCGCGCGCCGCCCGACGCACCGCCGGCGCCGCTGCTGCCTGCGCTTCCGCCCGCTCCCGCGCCTGCGCCGCCGCCGGTGCCCGCGCTCGCGCCCCCGCTTGCTCCCGCCGCGGAACCGCCCGCTCCGGTCGTTCCGGCTGCACCTCCCGGCCCGACCGTGCCGCCAGCGCCACCGCTTCCGGCCACGCCCGCACCGCCCGCCCCGCCAGCGCCGCCCGTGGCGCCGCCCGTTCCCGCCGGCCCGCCGCCGCCGCCGCCCTGCCCGGTCGAATCACCGCCGCCGGAGCCGCATCCGCCGAGGATCAATCCCGACGCGGCCGCGATCGCGAGCGCGCGCAGGCGAAAGCCGATGCCCATCGCCCGCTTGATGTCGCGAGCGGCGTCAATCCATCACAGAAACGACCGCCCGCCCGGCGCTGCCGTCATTCGCCGCAGTGAGCGATTGTCTGGGTGAGCGACGGCGCGCGCACCGAACCGCCCGCCACCGCCGGCAGGTCGACCGGCTCGCGGACGTCGTCGCTGCTCCCCGTGTATCCGCACAGGTTCCCGGCGTCGCGCGTCTCGGGCTTGAACGCCGGGACGAACAGCTCGGCCTTTCCGCTCGCCGCCAGCCACAGCTCGAAATAGCCGGTGGTATCGGCTTCGGTGTCGTACCGGTTGGAGCCCGCCCTGACCGCTACGGGTACGTGGCTGAAACGTGGGTCGCGCGCCGGCAGCTCCAGCCCGTCGCCCGCGCGCCGGGCGTCGCCGCAGACGCGCACCAGCGGCGCCGCCGCGGCGGGCTTTCCGCTCCAGAGCGCGGCCGCCGCGATCTTCTTCTTCGCAAGCGCGGCCACGCGCGCGGCCGCGTCCGCCTGGCGCGCGAACGCGCCGTAAACGACGAGCGTCCCCTTCCCCGCCCCTTCGAACAGCCCACCCCGCACCACCGT